>JAJTFC010000007.1 GCA_021298315.1 Planctomycetaceae bacterium | reverse complement strand
TAGTTTCCAAGAAGTCGTCGATCAATTGAACGAGGTTTTCCGCGAAACTCTTCCAGCTCCATGGATGTATGAAGCGCTAAGCATCGCGATGCAAGGAAGCGGCCACTCGTCGAAAGACATTCGACGTGTGCTTCTTTCGAGTGTTGATTTCGGTGCCGATGCTTCGTCTGCCATGAAGATTGCTCAGTATCTTGAAAGCCAAGGCATGAAGAGAGAAGCTTTGGCGATCTACCGAGATGTTCATCGAGCTGCGCCTAGCGAAAAGCTTCCATTGGATGCTGGGCTGAGGCTAAGCTTGGAACTTGAAGATCGCGATGGAATCGTATGGGCGTCTACAGGTGTGCTCAGCCAAGCTTGGTCGGATGATCACCTTCCGCTCATCGAGCGAGCACTGCTGGCAGCCAAAGCAGCTTACTTGAGACTCAATAACGAAGGTCGCAAGATGGAGGCCTACGCGCTTGAACAAACAATGAAGAAGGCTCAAACCAGAGACATTGTCGTTCGGGTGACGTGGACCGGCAATGCCGATATCGACTTGGTTGTCGAAGAACCAGCCGGCACGATTTGCAGTTCAAGCAATCCGCGAACGATCGCTGGAGGGACACTGCTGGGTGACGGTTCTGCTCTGGACAAGCCAAATAAAGATGGTTTCTCCGAGACTTATGCATGTGCCCAAGGTTATGCGGGCCAATACAAGATTTCGGTTCGTAAAGTTTGGGGCGAGATCGCAGGCGGCAAGGTGACTGTGAATTTGGTTACCGATTACGGAACACCTCAGCAGAAGGTAATCAGTCAGCAGATTCCAGTCGATAAAGAGGCGCTTTACTTGGCAGAGGTCAAGACCGGTCACCGAGTCGAGCCAATTGCTCAGGTACAGTTTGCCAAGGTTCAGGCCGAGAAGGCGTTTGCTGGCCAAGCTGTGTTGGCACAAGTTGCTCCGGATGCTGGCAATGCAAACAACGCTGATGCCAACAATGCCAATCCAAACAATGCAAACGCAAACGTCGCCCAGAACTGGGCTTACTTGGCCATGCTCAATCGTTATGCATCTGGATTGAGTGGCTCTGGCGATGGCCTTGGTGGCTTTGGTGGTCCTGGAGGATTTGGAAACAATGGCACAGGTGGGTTCAATGGCCGAGTGCCTGGGTTCGTCCGAGGTGGCGGAGTTGGATACATGCCAATCGTCGTGCCTATCCCTTCGGGAACCATGTTGATGGCCAACGCAGTGGTCTCGGGTGATCGTCGCTATGTACGGGTCTTTAGCTCGCCGATGTTTATGGGTGTTGACAGCTCGATTCCCACTTTCGGTACCGGTATCGGTGGTGGATTAGGCGGCGGCGGTGGTGGCGGTGGATTCGGCCGCGGTGGTGGCGGCCTAGGTGGCGGTGGAGGCGGCGGTTTTGGCGGCGGTGGCCCCTTCTAGTAAAGTCTGCCTATCCATTCGTCTAACGAAGATAAAAAACCCTCGAAGGCTTGAGTCCGTAATGAACTCAAGCCTTCGCTCTTTTCGAGATTGCTTGGGTATTTCTAGCCAAGGGTACTTGCATTCAAATAGCGTTGTTGTAAACGATGGCTATCAAGAAATTGAAAGCATTGACGGGCAAGATAATCGGTCTATACTAGTCGTCGAGTCTAGGAACACGCAACTGCTCTCTGAGTAGAACTACTAGGCTGAGTGTTGGTCTCACTTGCGCATCGGCGCGGCTCTTTTACTTACTGTAATGTCCTTAGGTCTATTGCTTCGGAAATCCTTTGCCTCTCTGAGTTTGGCTTTTATCCAGGCTACAGGTAAAACGCGTTTCCTGTCGATTTTTCGCGAAATAAGAAACCAGGCGTTTTTGTCCCCGGTTTCCCGACAAAGGTATAGAACAACTTTGTTGTCGGAGTTGTTTAAGCGAGCCGAAGAAACCACGTTTTTAGGAGAACGCTTTGAGGGTGTACGAGTCGCTGCGGGAAATACGCAGGGCGATGATGTATTTGGGTTGCTCAGGATGTTGCAACCCATTGGAAAGGGGGAGCTTGCACGGAGGTTTCCAGAAGGAGTATTGACTAAGGATCGATTTGATAAGCGAAGTATTCAAAACACCTCCGGCACAACAGGAGATCGTTTGAGTGTGGTCACGAATTTCCCCAAAAGGGAAACCGCTCGAGCCTCAACCATGTATATGCTTGATATAGCTACCAATCGCTCGTTGGGGCTAGCTTTGGTGGATATCCCACCAAATGTTTGCAACACTGTTTGCGGTCTGGAAGGTCCTCCCGTTACAGGTTGGTTGGAATTGGTTTCAAAGGGGATCAAGAAGAAGGAGTTATTCAAACCTGGTTTTCGCAGCGATGCAAATGGGTTGTTTGAGCGTAGGGTTGTCCTGAGGCAGGATGTGCTGGCTCCCCTGGATGCGCGATCACCTAGCGATTTATTGGTTCAGCTTGAATCAACTTGGCGTTCGCTGGATAAGTTGCGTCCAGAATTGCTTCGCGCCTTCCCTCAATACCTTCTTTGGATTTCCCAATTCGTATTGAAAACCAAGATCAAGCCATTGGGTTTGAAATTTGCGATGCCCTACGGAGGCCTAGCAAGCGGTTCGCTACTCGAGCAGGTCCGCGAATCGCTGGGCGTTCAAACTCGTAATGCCTATGGTACCAGTGAGCTAGGTCCACTTGCCGTGTCTTGCGATGATCAAACAGCCATGCATGTCAATGAGCATCTTTTTGAACTGGAGATTATGCGAGAAGGTCAATCGGTCAATGATGGCGACGTTGGCGAAATCGTTGTTACTGATTTCACAAATACCGCTATGCCTTTGATCCGCTATAAGGTTGGTGATGTGGGGCGTTTTGTACGAGGAGAGTGTCGATGCGGTCGTACAACTCGCCGAATCGAAGTCCTGGGCAGATTGCAAGAGACAATACAGCTTGAGGATCGATGGATTACCCCTGCGTCCATTGCCGAAATAGCTTATTCGGATCGTGGGGTTGGTAACTTCCGCGTCGATGAGATCGGAGCAAATCAGTATGAGTTGCAAATTGCTGCATCGTTGAACGACCGACTTCCGGATGTTGAGTTGATCAAAAAGAAGTTTTCCGAGTTGTTTGAAAGACCGATTAGAGTTTCCCACCGAATCGTTCCTTACATACAACCCGAGCCAAACGGAAAATTCCTTACCTGTAGGCTCAGATCTTTTAGGCGCAATGGTTAGGCAAATAGTGAATGAATCCCAAGTGAGTGCCGCCAGTTGTGATTTTCCCGCTCTGGGGCAAATCACACCGAGTGGGAAACCTCTGGTTTACCTTGACAGTGCGGCGACGGCTCTGCGTCCCCAGGCGGTTATCGATGCGGTCGTTGACGCAATGGTTCATCGCACCGGCGGTGTCCATCGATCGGTGAATTATCTGGGCGATCGTGCGACGGAACTCTATGAGCAAGCCCGAACGACGGTGGCTCAATGGGTCAGAGGACTTGAAAACGAGATCGTATTCACTCGAAATACTACTGAGGGATTGAATCTTATCGCGAAGGGTTGGCCAGATCGTCGTCGAGTCTTGGTTTCAGCGACGGATCATCATTCGTCGATATTGAGTTGGGATCCTTCAAGGACTGTGCGTATCGCTCCAACTGACCGTGGGACTATCGATACCGATAGGATAGAAAAAGAGTTATCCGAGGGTGATGTAGCGATCGTTTGTTTAAGCCATGTGTCAAACGTGACTGGATCGACGATTGATGCGGATCGAATGGCCAAAATGGCGCATCGATACGGTGCGATATTGGTATTGGATGCCGCGCAATCGGCACCCCACGGACCTTTGGATATTCAGCAACTGGATTGCGATTTCCTTGCATTCAGCGGCCACAAGCTAGGTGCTCCCGCTGGTATCGGAGTTCTGTGGGGCAAGGCCCAGTGCCTTCAACGGTTGGAGCCAGTTTTTCAAGGCGGCGGTGTGATAGATAATATGCGAGGCGAGCAGATCAAGTACAAAGATTACCCTTGGAGACTCGAGGCGGGAACCCCTGCGGTCGAGGCCGCTGCAGGTCTTGCTGCCGCAATCGATTACCTTCGTACTTTCGATCAAAACGAGATGATTTCGCATCTGCAAAATCTCAGGTTATATGCGATTAGCCAATTGAAGAGCCTGTCAAAAATCAAACTGGTTTGTGATGAGTCCATCGAAGCACTCGGGCCCGTTTCGTTCTATTTTGAAGGCTTGCCATCACATTTTATAGCCCGAAGTCTGAGTGACTCTTACGGGGTTTGCATTCGCTCGGGATACCAGTGCGCAGAACCACTGCACCGATTCCTTGGTATCGGTGCGACCCTGAGAATCTCGTTTTTTATCTACAACCAAATTTCAGATGTCGACTTCGCAGTAGGTGCGATGAAAAACATCACCCGTTTACAAGCTAGCTAATATTGATCATGAGAGAATTTCACTTCGAGAAACTTGAACCGAGACTTGCTATGGATTCATCCTGGCAAAATGCGTTTTTGCCAAATGACGTCGATGAATCCCAGGTGGTCAATCCGCTTGATGTGCTCAATGTGATCAACGATCTGAACCTAAACGGAGTTAGAAATCTGCCTGAGATCAAGACTCCTGGAGAGCCGTTTTGTGATGTAAACGGCGATAGACATTTAGACCCTAGCGATGTGCTTGCGGTTATCGACGCGATCAATCGAACTCGCAGCTCGATGTTCATCCAATCTGCACCCGAATCGAACTTGGACTTGAACCTAAACGGTGCGGTCTTAAATGGCAATTTCAACCTGATCGGAAAGACTGTACCTGGAGCATTCGTCGACTATGTCAATCCGTCGAATCAGCTAACACAACGAGTACTTGCAGACCAATCTGGTGCATTCCAGATCCCCCTAAAACTTGCCTCTGGAGTGCACAATCTTCCGATAACCGCGATGGATGACTTAGGTCGAAAATTTCCAATGGTATCTACAGTTCGAGTCGGAAATGTTGTGCAGGAGTGGAACGCGGCAGCACTCGACGTGATTCGCGATTGGAGGGGTATAACTGATGATCCAATCCCCGGAACGAAGTTTACTTCCGAGCCGCCGCGGGTTGGAAGAAATCTGGCAATGATTCATGGTGCAATGTTCGATGCCATCAATTGCATTAACCCAGCTTACGAGCCCTTTCTTTTCAGCGGAAGTCCATCGGAAGTAGGATTGGATCCTAACATCGCTGCGGCTGCCGCTGCATACAGAGTGGCAAGCCATTTGTATCCAACGTTTAACAACGTTTGGGGCTCGACCCTTGCGGAATCTCTCAACGCATACGAATCCTCTTTATCCAAGCAGGCAAGCATCGATTTCGGTACCCAGGTTGCCAATTCCGTTTTGGCCGCAAGGGCCAATGATGGTTCCGATGCGACGTTCAATTACCAACCTGGAAATCAACCGGGCGACTGGAATCGAACTCCCCCGGCGTTCCTGGCCCCCTTTCTACCCCAATGGCCAGAGGTGACTCCATTTGCAATGAACTCGCCTGATCAGTTTCTGCCGCCCGCACCACCGGTTTTGGATAGTCAAGAATATGCAGCGGCAGTAGATGAGGTTATGCAACTCGGTAGCAAAACAAGCACGGTTCGAACCCTAGACCAAACGGCTATCGCGAACTTTTGGGCAGATGGAGGCGGCACTTTTACGCCGCCTGGGCACTGGAACCGCATCGCAGCAGACACAAGCCTAGAAAACAATCAAAGCCTTATCGATAGCGCTCGCACTATGGCGATGCTCAACGTCGCTTTGGCCGATGCAGGCATCAGTTGCTGGGACGCCAAGTACCACTACGAGTTGTGGCGTCCGATCGATGCGATACGTAAAGCCGACACCGACGGAAATCCTACGACTTTGCAAGATGCCCTCTGGACACCGTTGCTCGTCACTCCGCCTTTTCCAGCTTATACCTCCGGGCATAGCACATTTAGCGCAGCTTCCGCTCGAGTCCTTACACGGCTTTTCGGCGAAGACTACCCGTTTTCAACTCAGCTGGATCAACCGACCAATTCCAATCAAATAAATTTTGATCCAGCGAAAAGAGTGATCAGAAGCTTCAACGGTTTTGATCAAGCCGCAGAGGAAGCTTCGATGAGCCGAATCTACGGTGGTATCCATTTTATTTTCGACGGCCAAGAGGGGCTCTCAGCCGGTTATTCCATAGGGGATTTAGTCTTTAGCACCAAACTCAGGCCAATGAGCATTTAGAGGCTCGCAGCTTACCTTGGAATCTCAAGCTCTAACGCCCGAGATTCCTTGGTTTGCTCAATGGCTTGAAAATCTAAAAAGACTACCTAGCGATACAAGACGGTGGCATACCAACCGTCGCGACCTCGGGCTACGCCAATGCCTACGGCTGTTCGCTGCCCCCAATAGCAGCATCGAGAAATCGCATGATCGGCCGATACGCTCGAGAATCCAACTCCCTCGTAGCGACCACTACCCATCGATCCCCCCACATGCCGACATTGCCCTTGGGCCGCTTGCTGCTGGGCCTTCTGCTTAGCGATGCAATGATCGCAAGCCTCTGCTTGATCGCCGCTTGATAGCAAGACGCCAAAGAAACTCAAAACGAATGTCCATGCAAATTTTCGCATGACCAATCCTCCTTGTGAGTCGAGTAAACAAATCCATCGAAACAAAACAGTTCAACCCTCGAAAGCTTCTTGCCAGATCCTCCTTTGGTCAACCACCAAAAATTGTTCTCCATACCCCGGTTGACAGCCTTAAGTCCTGTCAGGGAACGAGAATAAATACTCAAGAATTGCTGACATTTAATAATTTTAGAGCCTAGAGCGAGTCTTTTTTAGTGCGATTTATGTTTGCAATCTAAAGGTTTCAGGACTAAACTCTCGCTTTCTCGCTCAGTTTATTACTCTTAAGGAGACCCATCTTGAAAAAGGGAACGAAGAATTCTTCTAGCACTTCGCAAATCGTGCGTGATTTTGCGGAGAAAAATCCAACCATGCGAGCATCGGAAATTATCAAGGAATTGACTGCCCAAGGTCATAAGGTTTATCCAGCATTGGTTAGCCAAGCACTGCGAGGAGTATCTGGCGCTAAAAAGCAAAGAGCTGGAAAGAAACGAGGACGTAAACCAGGCACCAAGAATAAGGTCGCTGTGGTCAAGAATGATTCCACTTTTGGAAGTCTCAAGGCTGCCGCAGAACTGATCAAAGCCAGCGGTTCGGCCGAGAATGCAATCCAATCGATCCGTGAATTCCAGAAAATCGCCGCTTTGGTCAACGGCTAACGCCTAAAGAGTCTCCTCTTAGGGGTAAGCGCCCCGCTGGGGCCATCTGCTATACTGTGAGCCAAGTTACCCCTGGGTGACTTGGCTTTTTGTTTTGGTTCCTCCCCATCGAGATTTCCCGGAAGTATGAACCACTCATGCATTCAATGACTTCAATAAAGACCCGACCCTGGTCGATTCGACAGATCCGTTGGACGAATTTTATCCTCCTGCTTGGCTTTATTTCGCCTGCAAGTTGCATTGCTCAAGACTCTGAAGTGTTTCGACCAGATCAGTCCTCGATCCCCGCTACAGCGCCCGAAGGTGCAATTCTGCTGCTTGATGCCAAAGAGCATCAGTTCCTTAGCATGCGAGGGGAGGCCATCGATTGGAAAAGAGACGATCAAACTCTTGTGGCCACTAAGAGCGACAGCCATGTCAATCACATCGTCTCCAAATGGCACTTTCAAGACGCCGACATCCATGTCGAGTTCATGGTTTCAGAGATCGCCGAAGGAAACAGCGGAATCTATATCCACGGAAACTATGAGCTACAAATCTTTAATTCCTTCGATAAAAAAGAGGTCACCGAGCATGACCAAGGTGCTTTGTACGGCTTCTCAAAACCCTTGGTCAACGCGTCAAAAAAACCTGGAGAGTGGCAAATCTACGATATTCGCTATCGTGCCCCCAGACGCGATGAAAATGGAAAGATCACTAAACCTGGAAGCGTCACAGCATGGCTCAATGGCCAACTGGTTCAAGACAACACCACCTTCGAAGAACCTCGTTCGGTATACCATCCGTTCCGCTATGGAACGACCGATTACCTAAAGAAAATTTGGAAGCAGCAATTGGCTACCTCAGTCGGTCCTGTCTTCCTGCAAGACCACGGAAGTCCCACTCGATTTCGAAATGTTTGGATTAAACCCTTGGACGATAAAGCCTTCCTCTATAAAAATTAGAAGATCGAGCACGCCAAGTAAAAACCGCTTCACTTACCCTCTCAGTAAATCTTCATGGCAAACAAAAATCGCGTCAACGTTGGACTCGTCGGGATCGGATTCATGGGCTGGATCCACTCGCTAGCCTACCGCCGATCGCAGGTCGCTGATCTGGTTGCTTTTGCAACCAAAGATCCTAAAAAGCAAGCGGGCGATTGGCGAGGTATCCAAGGCAATTTCGGACCTCCAGGTGAGCAAATCTCCCTCGATGGACTCGATGTTGCCGATTCCCTCGAAGCCTTGGTTAAGCTTCCCAACGTCGATTGTATCGACATCTGCCTGCCACCCCATCTGCACGTCGAGGCTGCGGTCTATGCCATGGAGCATGGCAAGGATGTGCTGATCGAAAAACCTGTCGCACTGACCCTCGACGGTTGCAAACGGATTCAAGAGACGGCCAAGAAAACAGGTCAGTTGGCATTGGTCGCCCATGTGCTCCCTTATATGGGCCCCTTTGCATATGCAACCGAGTTGGTTCGATCCGGTAAATTCGGTGCTCCCATCGGTGGATACTTCAAGCGTGTCATCTCCGATCCAACTTGGATCCCAGACTTTTACCAAGCCGACAAAGTAGGGGGCCCTCTTGTCGATCTGCACGTCCACGATCTGCATTGGATCCAGCTTTTATTCGGTAGACCCAAGAGAACTCAAGCTGTTGGCAGAATGCACGGTAGCGTGGCCAAATACGTTCATGTTGTTTACGAGTTTGACTCCCCGGATATCGCCGTAAGCAGTTCCTCGGGTGTGATCGATGGCCCAGGACGCCCTTTCACCCATGCCTTTGAATTGCACCTCCAAGATGCCACTGTCCATTTCGAGTTTGCTGCCCACAGCGATACCGCCGAATCGATCCCCCTGAAAGTCATCACTCGCGATGGGCAAGTCCTTCGCCCAGAACTTCCAGAAGCAGATGATATCGATGCGTTCCAAGCGGAGATCGATGAGATGGCACACAGCGTACTTAGTCGCACCAGCGCCCCACGCTTGAGCCTCCAGCACGCTGCAGGTGCAGTCGAACTTGCACTGGATATTCAATCTCAACTGGTCGCATCCCGCCGATAACCCCATGATCAAAGCCTTCTGCATTGGCACCAAGCGAGACTGGCTTTGCTCATGGATTCTCCTGGCTACTTGGACAATCCTATCGGTTCGAGATTGCCAAGCCCAAGTCGAGTCGGCCCCAGGCATCAAACGCTTCTCAAAAAATCAATGGACAGTCCTAACGGATCTTCCGATCGATCAAGAAATCGAATCCTGGCCAAGTATCCTCGATCAGGCCATGGCCACTTGGTGTCAGACATGGTCGATCGATCCTGCAGTCGCGAAATCTTGGCCTCTGACTATCCATTGTATGGGTGATCGAAAGATTTTCGAACAAGCCGGTTTGCTAGACGGAGTCCCTTCCTTCGAGGACGGCTTCCAACAGGCCGATCGGGTCTTTCTAGTTGAACAACCTTCCAACTACTATCGCCGTCATTTACTTTTGCATGAAGCCACTCACTGGATCATGTACCGAGCTTTCGGTGGAGGTGGAGCACCTTGGTTCATGGAAGGAATGGCCGAGATGCAAGGAACCCATCGCTTGGAGAACAACCTGTTGTCATTGGCCATCATCCCCGATGCTCCTGAGTCTGTGCCTCACTGGGGACGCTTTAAAAAGCTCTCGGATTCGATTGCAACCAACGGTGTACCCAAGCTTAAGCGGATTCTCTATTACGGCAACGATCGCCAGGATCGTATGGATCGATACTGCTGGAGCTGGGCCGCTTGCGTGTTTCTGTGCAATCACCCTGTGTATTGGCCCTACGTCCAAAAAACCTCAACTCCCCCTTTGGACTATTCGCTGAAACTCAGCGAGCAACTCGAAAAGTCACTCGCAGATCGATGGGACTACGTCGAAAGGGATTGGAAACTCTTTGTCGACGAGTTCGGATGGGGTTATCAGCTCCATTCAGACTTGATTTGCCTAGAGGAGTCCATTCGATCGATCGATAGTCCGCTAACCAGACAGCTTACGATGCAGCTCGATGCGACCAAAGGCTGGCAGTTGGTCAGATTCCCGTTTAAGCAAGGGCAGGGGGCTGAGATAACCGCCCAAGGTACTTATGTGGTGCACGTTAGAAACCAGCAAGCTTGGGAGTCTACGCCCGAGGGTCTCACTTATCAATACCACCGCCATATCCCTATGGGGAAGCTTATCGGTGGATTCCTCAGCGTGGATAACGAGCAACCCTTCGAAGTTTTTCAAGTCGGTACGCGACATGACTTTAAGGCTTCACGCGATGGTTGGTTGCTCCTAAAAATCAACGAAACAGTCGGCAACCGTCGAGACAATTCGGGTTCGCTAAAGATTCAACTTCAGATCCAGTAGCAATGCCAATGGGATCTTAGGTCTAACAATCGACCACGTTGACAGCTAATCCTCCCAGCGAGGTCTCTTTGTACTTGGCCTGCATGTCGACTCCGGTTTGCCGCATCGTTTCGATGACACGATCCAGGGAGACAAAATGTTGACCATCGCCGTAGAGAACTGCGAGTCGAGCAGCGTTGATCGCCTTGGTTGCACCCATTGTGTTGCGCTCGATGCAAGGGACTTGAACAAGCCCCGCGATTGGGTCACAGGTCAGTCCAAGGTTGTGCTCCATCCCGATTTCAGCGGCGTTTTCGATCTGCTCGATGGTTCCCCCCATACAAGCAGCAAGGCCGGCTGCAGCCATCGAGCAAGCCACCCCGACTTCACCTTGACAGCCCATCTCGGCTGCCGAAAGCGATGCGTTTCGTTTGTAGAGCATGCCGATCGCTCCGGCGGTTTTCAGGAACCGATGGACACCTTCTCGATCGCTGATGGTTCGATCAAAGTCTGGGTGCCCAGGGTCTGGAACCAGATAGACGTAATAGCCCAGCACCGCCGGGATCACCCCCGCAGCTCCATTGGTTGGAGCCGTGACAACTTGGCCTCCCGCTGCATTTTCCTCGTTGACGGCTAATGCGAACAAGCTGACCCAATCGAGCTGTTGAAGCGGATCTTTGAGTTTCTCTTGAGCGTGTTCCAAGAGCCATTGGCTTGGAAGCAACTGGGTACCTTGGGTGAGTTTTTGATAGATTCCTGGAGCTCGTCTGCGGATATGAAGCGAGCCGGGCAAGATGCCTTCGGTCATGCAACCACGATCGATGCAAGCGGCCATGACCGACCAGAGCCGGTCGAGTTGCTCGGCGATTTGATCTTCGCTGCGCAAGACCAATTCATTCGAATCGATGATCTGATCGATCCGCAGATCGTTGGTTCTGGCCATTTCAATCAGCACCGCTGCGGTGGTGAAAGGGTAAGGTGCAGCTTGGTCCTGGTTCTGCGGTTTGGACAGGGATTCTTTGAGCTCAGCTAGCCCCTGTTCGTCGTAGACGAATCCTCCGCCAGTCGAATAATAACGCTTGGCAAAGACGACTTGGCCTTGGCTATCGATCACAGAAAACTGCATCGCGTTGGGATGAGCTGGAAGAGTTTCGTTTCGTAGCCAAACCAAATCACGCTTTTCGTCAAAGGAGATCGCTACTTGACCGGCAAGCTTGAGCATCGAGTACTTTCGAAGCGATTCGACAGTTTCTTTTAGAACCTGGACTTCGGTGCAGTCGGGCAAGCAACCTGCAAGCCCACAGAAGATCGCAGTGTCGGTGGCATGTCCAAGTCCCGTTAGAGCCAAGGACCCATAGAGCTCCACTCGCACTCGATCCAATCGCTCGAGCAACCCAGGCTGCTTGACCACTTCATGGCCAAAGCGGCAAGCGGCAATCATCGGCCCGACGGTATGGGAGCTCGATGGGCCAACTCCTATCTTGAATAACTCAAAGACACTGATCATGAGATTGCCTTCATTGATTTTTGCTTGCCGAGCGTTAGACGATATCGATTGGGGATTTGCTCAACTGGAAACTTTTGATCTCTCCAGAGTCAAACGAGATGCGAGCCATCCGTTTGGGTCCAAACCCATCGACCGAAACGACGCTACCGAGTCCATAGCGAGGATGAGAGATCCGAGTTCCACTTTCGAAATGATCGACTGGAGTTCCTGCCAGGGTGATCGATGCCCCGATGCTCGAACCAGTCTTGAGGCCACCAAAAGCTGCTCGTTTTTCGGGCAAGGGCTCTTGGCAGTACTCGTCGAAATCCTCCGACGAAGCCGATCGATTGCCAAAAGGTTTCGACTTCTTTTTTGATGGACCAGGTTCGTACTCGACCTCGAAATCTTGATCCGATCCGGGATCTTGATTGACACCCCAATCGTCCGAGTCCCCAAAGTCTCCCGAGTCTTGATCGGCCCAGGAAAGGTCCCGAGGGTTAGCCCTGGTGTAATCCACGAGAGTCATCTCACCGCGTGGCAATTCGATCAGGAACTGGCTAGGACAACCCAGCCGGCTACTGCCAAACCCACGGGTCGATGCGTTGGAGATCTGCAAATTGCGTCTTGCTCGTGTGATACCCACAAAGAACAATCGTCGCTCCTCTTCGAGTTGTGCCAAGTCTCCTTTGCTTCGAGCGTGAGGCAGTACATCCTGTTCGACAGCCACGATAAACACGTTATCGAATTCAAGCCCCTTGGCCGAGTGAAGGGTCATCAGCGTCACTCGGTTTTCGTCGGTGATGTTATCGGTGTCGCTTGCTAGACTGATCTCTTCGAGGAATTGCTGAAGTCCTCCACCCTCGCCCAAAAGTGCGTCTTTGTCCTGAGCATCTGAAAGCAATTCACCGACGTTCTCCTTGACGCTCTCGTCGGGTGCCTCGGATTTTTTGCCCGCGATGTATTCGATATAGTTGGTGGCTTCGAGGAGATGATTGAGCATCGCGACAATCGATTCACCCGAAAGTTGCACAAGCTTTTCATAGATATTGAGGAACTCCCGAGCACCCGACTGTGCTTTTTTGCTGAGCATTCCATGGTCGATCGCTGCCCGAAGTGCAACGAGCATCGGAATGTCGCGAGATCGAGCCAACTGGGTAACGCTCTGGATCGCTTTATCCCCAAGCCCCCGCGGTGGCAGGTTCACTACACGCTTAAAAGAAACATCGTCGTCGGGGTTGTTGACCAACCGCAGATAGGCGATCAGGTCTCGGATTTCTTGACGCTGGTAGAAACGAAAACCGCCGATGAGTTGGTAAGTGATCCGGCGTCGCATAAGGGCTTGCTCGAACAAACGCGAATGGGCGTTGGTTCGATACAATACGGCAAAGTCCTTGGGGCTGGCTGTCTGCTCGATGATATGCTTTGCGATCTGATCGGCGATGTGCTCAGCCTCGTCTTTTGCAGATGCATAACTGCACAGTCGGATCTTGGAACCATCCGAACAAGTGGGGATGAGCATCTTGGCCTTGCGATGAATATTGCAAGAGATCAGCGTGTCGGCCGCAGAAAGGATTTGTGGAGTCGAGCGGTAGTTATCCTGAAGACGAACAATCGCAAGTTCGGGATAGTCCCTTTCGAAATTCAAAATGTTAGCGATGTCCGCTCCACGCCACCCATAGATCGATTGATCGGGATCTCCAGTGACATTGATGTTGGGATGATCGATCGATAGTCCTCGAACGATCAGATACTGCGCAAGATTCGTGTCTTGATACTCATCGACGAGCACATAACGATGCTTGGAGTCCAGGTCCATCCGGAGATCTTCGTTGCTTCTGAGGATCGTCGCGGTGTGCATGAGCAAGTCATCAAAGTCAACAGCGTTGTTGCTCAGCAGGTACTTCTGGTAGATCGGATATATTTTGCGAACCGCCACCTCACTGGCATTCTTGGCAGGTTGGTTGAGCATCTCTGGAGTGATCGCTCGGTTCTTCAGATTCCCAATTCCGCGGGCTATATCGGCGAATTTCAAATGGCTCAGCGATACACCACTGAGCGTGATAGCTTCCTCGAGCGCCTTTTTCGAATCGTCGACATCAAAGATCGTGTAGTTGTCTTTGAGACCAACAAAGTTTCCGTAGTGACGAAGAAAACGAGCACAATAACCGTGGAAGGTCCCCATCCATATAGGATTTTCTCCGACGATCTTGGCCACCCGATGCTTCATCTCCTTGGCCGCCTTGTTCGTAAAGGTCAGCGCAAGAATCGAGTAGGGGGAGATTCCTTGTTCGAGCATGTAGGCGATCCGATGGGTCACCACCCTGGTTTTGCCTGTGCCTGGACCTGCAAGCGTCAGCAGTGGGCCATCGACGTGTGTGACCGCCTTGAACTGCGCTTCATTCAATCCATC
Source organism: Planctomycetaceae bacterium (assembly GCA_021298315.1). Lineage (GTDB taxonomy): Bacteria > Planctomycetota > Planctomycetia > Pirellulales > Pirellulaceae > JBKCUI01. The sequence goes on along the minus strand of JAJTFC010000007.1, from coordinate 60,409 downwards.
CAAAATCTGGTTCATGCAGATACCCGCTTCCTTTATGGTTAAAGGCATTATCTGCTAGCGGGGGGATTCTTCCAAGTGCTGAGAGGATTTCCAGCGATTTCGCTTGACCCGTCCCGTAAGATGCCATGGAAGATCTGTGTATAAATAGTTGCATTCCGCGACACAACCTCGAACCGCTTTGGATTTCCTAATGACCGACCTACCAACCCCACCGATTGACCAGCAATCACGCCCTGGGACGCTCGCCGAACTGCTTGCAAGTGGTTGGCGTAGCCGAAGTGTCAAAGAAGAAATCCGAGAGAATTTCCTCAGTGCTTTGGAGTCCTCGCAGGAACTTTTTCCGGGAATTATCGGCTATCAAGACACCGTTTTACCAGAACTCAATATCGCCTTGCTTGCCGGACACGACTTGCTGTTCCTAGGAGAAAAAGGGCAGGCCAAAAGCCGACTCATGCGGACGCTCATTCGGTTCCTTGACCAGTACGTTCCCTATTTGGATATCGAGGATGTCCCGGTGCATGAAGACCCTCTGCGACCGATCACTCAAAAGGCCAAAGATTTCCTCAAAACGCATTCCCCAGAGCAAACCCCAATCGGATGGTGGCACCGCCAGGAACGTTACGTCGAACGACTTGCCCCGGGAACCAAGTTTGCTGACATCATTGGCGAGATCGATCCGTCGAAACTCACCGGTGGAGTGAGCATGAGTTCCGAATCGGCGCTGCACTTTGGCCTCATTCCCCGAATGCATCGAGGTATCTTTGCCATGAATGAACTCCCGGAACTCGACGAGTTGGTTCAAGTCGGTTTGTTTAACATCCTCGAGGAGCGAGATGTGCAGATCCGAGGCTACCCAGTCCGATTCGATTTGGACATCTTCATCATGTTCTCAGCCAACCCGAGCACCTATAACCGCAGCGGCAAGGTGATCCCGCAGCTTAAGGATCGCATCGGCTCGCTGATTCAAACGCATTATCCGAAGGAAAGAGAGCAGGGGATCGAGATCCTCCTCCAAGAGTCCGGCATCGACTTGGGGGGCAAGTATCCAGTGCAGATCCCTTATTTCATGCTCGAGATCATCGAAGAAATCACGGTCCAAGCACGGGCTAGCAAGTACGTGGATCAAGCATCTGGCGTTTCCGCGAGATTTTCTTTGGCGAATTTTCGCACGATGGTCGCTTCGGCTCGCCATCGGGCCGTGGTGCTCGGTGAACCGCTGGCCGTTCCCCGCATCAGCGATCTAGGCCACCTTGCAACCTCCTCACTGGGTAAGCTTGAACTCGATCTGATGGGATCGCATCAGATGTCCGAGCGCAAAGTGCTCGATGCGATCATCGCAAGCGCGGTCAAGGTGGTATTTGAAAAGTATGTCCAGGAGTATGGACTGTCCCAAATCGCCGAGATCTTCAACAAAGGCGTAAGAATCGAGGTGGGGGATTTGCTCCCGAGTGAAGCGTACGCCGAGCGACTCAAGCATGTGCCACCGGTTTGGAACACCGCCTTTGAAGTCAACGCTTCAGAGCATCCGGCCATCCGAGCCTCGTGCGTCGAGTTTGTGCTCTCAGGCCTGTATGCCATGGACAAAATCAGTCGAGCCAGCAAGCACGGCAAAGTCCAATTCGAAACTTAGTCGAGCACGCTCATCAATCATCGCTTGTCTCTTGCCACCGACTCGTATGCCGCTTTCACTCTCGGGTCGTTGAGCAGGATCAAGCCCCAAATACCAAAGGGAATGCCGATGATAATAAACGGAGTGATAATGGGAATACAGGCAAGCAATGCAGCTACGCGAGCTAACGAGTAAGACTCTAAGAAAGCCATCTTCGCTCCACCGATGGAAATCAGGAGCCAGATCATGAAGAAAACTCCGTTTACCAGGATGGCAGGGATGATGGGATTATATTGCTTCAAGCCAAAGTCTAATCCTTGTGTGAGCAGATAATATGTGAAGTATACAATATTAACTGCAGGAAACACTGAGGCGATCGAACCCATGATCATAAGGGCCATACCGGGTCTCGATACCCTACGGCGAATCTGTTCGATAGACTGCTCCGGAAGTTGCCCTTGGATGTCGATCCCAATCTGGGATTCTGTAGAGGGCGGCTCATAAGGGTTGATACTCGAATCGTTCATAGCGAGCCGTGATAGATCCGCACTCGCTGAATCTCCCCTTGGAAATTTGAAGAGGATTTCTTGTCGACTGGACTGCCCGAATCGGATCCGATTTGCAGTCCATCATTAGGATTTCTAGGAATGAATCCTTTTGCTTGGGCTTGGCCCACTTGTTGACCGTCTACAAAGACTTTCATTTGCTGGTCTTTACCGAGAGTTGCTTTGAGCGTCACCCATTTATCCAAAATCGGATCGGAGCCGACAACTCGCCAGAAGCCTTCGGGTCCACGGTAAGCGAAGACCGGCCGGCCCTTTTCGATCTCGATGAGAAAGCCGAGGTTTTGTCCCCCTCGGGCAACCACCACACCGTCGGCAGATGCTCGAAGCGTCACCTCGATAGTCATTGGACTGCGAGCTGGATTTAAAACCTTGCTCATTGGTACTTCGATATAACTCTTACCGTCGAATCGAGCCACAGTGCCTTGAGGTCCATCTGCAGACTGCAACCTGCCGACCACCTTACCATCGTTCTTGAAGTCGGATCGATCGGAAACTGTTGCGTTGAGTTTGCCATCGAAAGAGTAGTCGAGCACCCAAGCATTCGCGGGCTTGATAGTTGGATCCTCAGGCAGCAGATCCTGGGGTTTGAGTCGTTTCTCGTCGGCAAACTCTGGAACATGGTAGCTGATTTGTTTGGCTCGCTCCTGATGGCGACGTTCCAGATCAGCACGTTTGTCAGCGTAAGCTTGATTGTTGTAAAGATTGCGTGTTTCGTAAGGATCATTCGCTAGATCGAACAGTTCGCTCCATGCTTCTTTGCCTGGATACTTGATAAGCTTCATCGAGTCGGTTCGAAGGGCAGTGATTGTAGGCGTAGCGAATCTACCTTCGCGAAAGTACGAATAGAAAAAATCTTCTCGCCATTTGGGCGAGGTAGTTTTCGAATGCCACAACGGTTTCCAGCTTTTGCCTTGCATATTCTCTGGGATTGCAAGCCCGGCAAGTTCCAGAAAGGTCGGAGCAAGGTCGATGTTTAGCACCATCGCATCGTGGGTTGATCCGGCGGGGATTTCTTTCGGATAGCGGATGAGCATCGGAATTCGCATCGACTCTTCGTACGCCGAGCGTTTGTCACCGAGGCCATGTTCACCAAGGTAATAACCGTTGTCGCTTGAGTAGACGACGACGGTATTGTCCGAGAGTCCGAGCCGATCGAGTTGATCTAGGAGCTTTCCGACGTTTTGGTCGATGGCCTTGAGTCCTCGAAACATCCCAAGATTCGTAGCAACCGAATCGGTATCGATGGGCTTGGAACTTTGATCTTCCTTATAAATCGCAGGGGTGCTTAAGTTCGGAACAACCCGAGCCAGGGAGTTCGGATAATCGCCCTCGGTACGTGGCGGAGGAGTGAACGGACCGTGGCAAGTTTTATAACCCAGTACGATCGAGAAGGGTTGGTCCTTGTTTTGACGCATGAACTCCAACGCAAATTCGGTCGATACATCATCGATCCAGCCTTGGGTGGCCGTTTTGACACCATCGATCTCGACAGGGCAATCGAAATAGACACCTTGCCCGATGAAACTCGCCGAGAAATCGAACCCTGGCCGTTTGCCCGATTGGCTCCCCATGTGCCACTTGCCGATATACGCCGTCTTGTAACCGGCTGGGCGCATGAGCGATGCGTGCGTGACGCTTTCGATTGGGAAGGGGGTATGGTTGTCGATCACACCATTGATGTGTCCATAGCAACCGGTCAGGAATGCGGCTCGGCTCGGAGCGCAAAGGGCTGTGACGACAAAAGCGTTCCGGAATCGAAGACCTTCGCTGGCTAATCGATCGAGGTTTGGGGATTCGATCCAAGGGAATCGGGCTGAAGATTGCTTTCCGCTTTGGATCAATTCTTGTTGGACACAGCCTAGCGCATCGTGCCGCTGGTCATCGGTGTAGATAAACAAAAAGTTTGGTCTTGCATCCGAAGCGATGGACCGCGAGAGCAAGACCAGCCACAAGACCAACGACTTGAGAATCAAAGGCAATACGTTTCGCATAAGGCATCAAGAGTTATGGTGGCTGCAAATTTGGGTTGATGGTACTTATCGTACTCGTGCTCGTACTCAATGAAATGGTACTCGTACTCGGAGGGGAGCTTCCATCTTTTTTAATAAGGTGATGGAATTGAATCGGTTCAGGCTATTCGAGTACGAGTAGCTCGGACCCACTAAAACCCCTGAATGACCAAATTTCCTTAGTATTTCAGCAGAGCTTCGACGCGATGAGGGGTCAAGCGTCGTCTGCCATCGAGAAACTCTAACTCGATGCAAAACAATGCACCCACGACATTGGCTTGAAAGTTTTCAAGCAGTTTGATGCAAGCTTCTACGGTACCACCGGTGGCCAGCAGATCGTCGACGATCCAGACCCGCGCACCGGGCTTGATCGCATCGGTGTGCATATGCAGAGTATCGCTACCGTATTCAAGATCGTACGAGTAAGAGTGGGTTTCATAGGGGAGCTTGCCCGGTTTGCGAACCGGAACGAAGGCCGCTCCGAGTGCTAGTGCCAGTGGGGCGGCGAAGATAAAACCCCGGGCTTCAGCAGCCACAAGGGCATCGATTTTCTCACCTCGAACAAGGTTTGCCATGCGTTCGATGGTCTCTTCGAAGGCCTTTGGATCCCCTAGCAGTGGAGTGATGTCGCGGAAGAGGATCCCAGGCTTGGGGAAATCGGGAATCGCGCGGATAAAGGAGCTCAAATCGAGATTGGGGTTTTTTGTCATAGAGGGATTCCAAAGATAGAAATGTTTGGCAAAGCTGCACATGGAAAACCTCAAGAAGATACTGCAAGCCAAAGCGGATTGCAAATTCCCAGTGCTCTAGGCTCGATCAGCCGTAAAAGGGATCACTTCTTTGAGGCTCTTTGCACCGCAGGCGAGCATGACCACACGGTCAAAGCCAAGGGCGCAACCGCAACTATTTGGAATGCCACATCGCATCGCATCGACCAGCGGGCTTTCGAGCCGAAGGGCGAATTTCCCATCAGCGATCCGTTGCTCGTTGGCGATGGCAGCTCGATGAGCCAGTTCGTCCGGGTCGCATAGTTCGTGGTATCCGTTGGCCAGTTCGACTCCAAGGTAAAACGCTTCGTAGCGCTCTGCCGTGCGAGGATCTTTTGGGTCGAGTTTCGCCAACGCAGCTTGGCTTGCTGGAAAGTGGGTCACAAGCACTGGTCGGCTAAGCCCCAGCGATGGTTGCACAACGTGTGAGAAGATCAAGTTGACCCAATCGTCCCAGTCGCTTGCCCAATCGGCTCGATCGACGAGTTTGCGATCCATGGCCCACTGAGCAAGCTTTTCGGAAGTGCATTCAAAGAGTCGCAGTCCGGTGGCTTGCTCAAAGGCCGACTCGAATCGCACGTGCTCGGCTGAAGGGGTACCAAGGAGTGCCATCAAGAGTTTGTCGAGCAAGGCCAGTCCGGCAGCCAGGTCGGCTGAGACATCGTACCATTCAGCCATGGTGAATTCAGGGTTGTGGAATTGTCCGAATTCGCTTGAGCGAAAAACACTGCCGAGTTGATAGCAGCTACCTAGGCCGCTTGCGAGCAATCGTTTCATCGATTGTTCGGGAGAGGTTTGCAAGTACCAGTCTTGATCGCCGCCGATACCAATGCAGCGGCCTGGCACTCGGATCGGATCGAGGTGTCGATCGATCACGCAAAAGCGAGAGAGGATCGGCGTATGGACTTCGACAAATCCCTGCGCGTCGAAGAACTCGCGGAGGGTTTTAGCCAGCTTGGATCGACGAACGAGGTTCTCGATGGGTGCAGAGGAGAGGCACTCGGGGTTCATCGACGGTAGTAATTCGAGGTGCCTGGTTGATAACCTTCGGGCCAAACAACAGGGGGTGTCGATTGGTTCGAGGAAGTCGACCCGGTTGCATATCCCGAGGGGGCAGTCGGATAGCGGCTTGTTAGCTGCGAGGGATTCGCAGCCATGCGGGCAGGATCGTAGCGACCGGAATCGTAAGTCCCTTGGTATTGGTATAGAGGTTGTTGATATTGTTGTTGATGTTGCTGCTGGTATTGTTGTTGGTATTGAGGGTAGCCGTAAGCCAATTGCTGCGAGGGTGCTTGATAAATTGGCTGGTAGACGGGTTGCAAAAGGGGTTGGGTGTAGTAAGCCGCAGTAGGGGCGTTTGCGCGATTGTTGGGGAACACTTCGGTGAGAATTTCTGGGCGAAGTCCGATAAGTCCCAGGAGGAGAAAGCCCAGTTCGACCCAATAGAATCTCCGCTTTTTGCGTCGGCGTCGGGTGATGGGTGTCATGAGGTTGGTTTGTTATTCAAAGACATTGGGACTTAGCAGGCTATAAAAGACCTGTAATACCAACAAATCGCTTAGCGAGTCTAGTCCAGTCTGTAGGATCCAGCGGATCTGCCGGATCGTCGTGAGGTGTTTCTACTCTAGTTGAACCAAGCTCCGTTATAGCCTATGTTCGTGAGACGTTTTGTGTCCGATCTCTTTTCGAATAGCCCATGAATTAAATAGAGAGCGCCCTGCCATGGAAAATCCGTATCAACCGTCCGAATCATCTGCAGATTCAGTGAGTGAGGTAACAGGAATCTTATCGGGCAGCCGAGAGGATCTACGTCGGGTGGCTCAGTATCAAAAGGGGATCATTTCCTGCATTTTGCTACAATTTCTTTTCTACATACTCATCTTTGTCCTTGGTGCAGCACTTGGTCCCTATGGTGGGCTGGGTTCGCTGATAGCGTTGTTAGGACTTTTGGTAGCTGGGATCGCTGGCGCGGTCTTTGTTTTCATGCTTGCCATCAAAGTCTACGGAATAGGACTGGGGATCGCTTTCGCGATAGGTTCTTTTTTCCCGTGTTTAGGGCTGATCCTTCTGTTGGTCATCAATGGGAAAGCGACCAGTATCCTTCAGCAAAACGGGATCAAGGTTGGATTTTTGGGTGCCAATCCTGCAGCGATTTAGCCTGCTGGTTTCGCGCCCTATGGATTGATTGCTAGCATTTGTCTGCCTGACTGCCGGATCGGTGCCAGGCACCCGGCGTGGCTGCCTGCGGGATTTGCTAGCAATCCCAACCCAGTTTGCTCGGGGTCTGTCCCCGGGCATTTGTCTATGCGTTTGCTAGCATCTGCCTTCGAGGCTGCCGGATCGGTGCCAGGCACCCGGCGTGGCTGCCTGTGAGATTTGCTATCAATCCCAACTCAGTTTGCTCGGGGTCTGTCCCCGGGCATTTGTCTATGCGTTTGCTAGCATTTTCCTTCGAGGTTGGCGGATCGGTGCCAGGCACCCGGCGTGGCTGCCTGCGGGATTTGCTATCAATCTCAACCCAGTTTGCTCGGGGTCTGTCCCCGGGCATTTGTCCAGGTTTCCTGTCTTGCCTTGATGAACGCCGTTTTGCTATAGCAACAACAACGGAATGCTCGCATTAGCGATAGCATCAAGGGGTTTCCCTTCTGAATTCAGAGGACTTAGGCGTGGTTCAGTTGGACATTACCAAGTTGTTTAACGTTCGATCTTTGCCAATTCGCGATTTGAATTTCACTCAGGATATCTACATCCACCATACGCTCGGACTCGGGGATATGATCCACTTTAACGGCATGGTTCGTTATCTGCTGGATCGTTTGCACCCGGATCGATCGATCCGGGTATTTTGCAAAGCCAATAACGGTGCAATGACCCAATGGATGTACCGCGACGAACCCCGCATCGTTCTTGAAATTCTCTCTTCATCCAAACGCGAAAGCGATGCTGTGCAGAGAATTCTCAAGCAACGAAAATCCCGGAACTTCCTATGCCTTGGACATCGCGCATTGCGACCACTCCTGAAATCGCATCCAAGCACCTTCTTCGATCAACTCTTCTACCTTCAAGCCGACGTCCCCTACGGCGTCCGTTACAGCCATTGCTACTGGAACAGGGACTACCAACAAGAAGAACGTGTCTACAAGAAACTTATCGTCGATCGAAACCTTAGCGAGCGAGCATACGCTTTTGTCCATGACGATCCGTCTCGGGGTTTCGAAGTTCGAACCGACTCAATTCGCTTCCCCATCGTTCGAAACGACATTACCGAAAGCATCTTCCACTTGGGATTGCTTCTGGAGCGCGCTGCAGAAGTCCACTGCATGGAAAGCTCCATCCGATGCATGATCGAATCGCTCGATATGAAGCACACCAAACTCTACTATCACAACTTTCGTTATCCCGATCGGCCATTGGGAACTGCCACCGAGTTGGACTGGAATCAGATCGAATACCCCAGCGAGCAATCTGCAGTCGCCTAAAGGAAGGACCAGCCATGGCAAAACGCGTTGTGTCGTATTCCCTCTACGGTACGAAAGAATTGTACATCCAAGGTGCACTGCGAAACGTAAGGCTCGTCAAGAAAATCTATCCCGGTTGGACCCCCCGCGTTTATGTCTCGCAAGAAGTTCAGCAATCGACCGTCGACGCCCTGTTGGCCGATGGCGCAGAGGTCATCCGCAAGCAGCGCCAAGGGCTCATCGATGGTATGTTTTGGAGATTCTTACCAGTAGGCGATCCTAGCCTCGATGCGGTGATCATCCGAGATACTGACTCCCGTCCAACTCTGCGTGAAGCTTTGGCCGTCGAGCAATGGCTCGACAGCGGTAAGACACTGCACCTGATGCGAGATCATCCAGAGCATCAAGTCGTCATCATGGGCGGCATGTGGGGCTGCAAAGGGGGAGCGGTTCGAGATATCCAAGAACTGATCGATCGCTGGGGGGTTTGGGCTCGCAAGGGCCAAGATCAAGTCTTTCTGCGCGAGGTGATCTACCCTCGTTTTGAACACGATTTGCTCGTCCACAGCGAACTATTCTCCTATGGCAACGAATTTTGTTTGCCGTTTCCGGTCCCTCGAAACCAGGGCGAGTTTGTCGGTGCCGTCGTGCTTGCCGATCGCGATACGCTCACCGAGGAACAAATCCGCGAAAATATTCAGTATTTCGAGGGGCTAGAGCACCAGCATCTACCCAGGCCCAGCCGACGCCCTTGGATCAAACCTCTGATCCTCACCAAACAATGGTTTCGAAGCCGTCTTCCCAATCGCACCGGAGCTTGAGAAACTATGCTCCATGAAACCTACAATTCTTTGCAGACCGCTGTACTTGCCAAGCACTCCTAGACTCAACGGGATTGCAACCTTGCTGTTGCTGGCCCACTTGCTGTTGGCTTGGCTCCCGGAGAATCGCTTGTCAGCCCAAAATCCAACTCCTAAAGACTCCTTCGATCCTGAAACCATCCACTACCAGGTGGAATTTAACGAAGCTGCCATCCATCGCGCTTGGATCTCCGTCAGCTTTGCCACCCATGGGGCCAAAGAGATACGGCTGATGATGCCCGTTTGGACTCCCGGCAGTTACATGGTTCGCGAGTACGCTAGGCAAATCGAGAGCCTCCAAGCCTTTGATAATCAAGGGCCGATCAAGACGACCAAGGTCGATAAAAACCACTGGGTCGTTTCTTGCGAAAATACCGACAAAGTGACCGTTATTTACGGAATCTATGGAAGAGAGATGGGCGTTCGAACCAATTGGATCGAGCCGCAATTTGCTTTCCTTACAGGTGCTGCTACTTTTATCGTTCCAGAAAATCAGACCGATCGCAAATGCATCGTCGAATTCGATCCGGATATCTCCTGGACCAGCATCGCCACATCGCTTGAAGCTTCTCCAACAAATCCATGGGTTCGTACCGCAAAGAACTTTGACGAACTCGTCGACAGCCCCATCGTTTTGGGCAAGATCGATATTCAGTCCCAGGAAATCTCAGGGGCAATGCATCATCTGGCGACCGTCCCTTTCGAAGGCTGGGACACCGCAAAAGCGATGACAGACGTGGCCAAGATCGTCAAGCTTGAGCAGGAGTTTTGGGGCGAAGTGCCTTACAAAAAGTATTGGTTCTTGAACCTGCTGACCGAAGCTGGCGGCGGCCTTGAGCACGACAATTCCACTGTGCTGATGGCAAGTCGCTGGTCGCAAAAACTCCGTCCTAAATATGTCGATTGGCTAGGACTCGTGGCTCATGAGTTCTTCCACACCTGGAACGTTCGACGACTGCGTCCCCGAGCTTTGATGACTTACGATTACAACCAAGAACAGTACACCGACGAACTCTGGATCGCCGAAGGGCTTACCAGTTACTACGATGATCTGTTTGTCGTGCGATCGGGGCTATCGACCCCCAAAGAGTATCTCGAAAGGGTGAGCAAAAGCATCCAAACAGTGCAGAATTCACCTGGCCGGCATGTGCAGAACCTTATCGATAGCAGTTTCGATTCATGGATCAAGTTCTACCGACCTGACGAGAACGCTTCGAATAGTCGTATCAGTTACTACGTCAAAGGTTCGATCGTCGGAATGCTCTTGGATGCCCAAATCCGCGTGCACTCCTCGGACAAACACAGCCTCGACGATTGCATGCGGTTGCTTTGGAAGCGGCACAAGGAAACCGGATACACCAACGAAGACTTTTCCAAAATCGTCCAGGAGCTCGCCGGTAAGCCTGTGAGCGACTGGCTCGATGAGCAGCTTCGCTCTACCGAGGAGCTCGACTATCAACCCTTGCTGGAGGCTTACGGTCTGACTTGGAAACCCAAGGACACTCCCAAAGATGCCCCAGGAGGGCAACAGGATGCAGCTCAAGTCGCCACTCCAGCCCACTTTGGATTGGAACTTAGCAATGCTTCGGGCAAGACCCAGATCGACAAAGTGTTGCGAGGAGGGTCGGCCAGCTATGCAGGAGTTCAAGTTGGCGATGAGCTTATTGCACTCGATGGGTATCGCATCAGTGCAGAGCAGTGGCCTGAGCGGGTTGGGCTACTGCATGTTGGCGATCAAGTCTCGGTGCTGGTTTCGAGGCGAGGAAAAATACTTGAATTGCCGTTGAAGGTTCTCCCCGAGTCGGCTGAGGCATCGACCCCGAGCTGGACGCTCATGCGAGTCGAGAGCCCGACCGAAGAGCAAGAAAAACGCTGGAAATCGTGGCTTTCAATCCAAAGTCAGCCCGTGCAGACCCAGCAGTCAAGTCAGGCCAAATGAGGTAAGCTGCATCTAGGATAGGGTGCTAGTCCCCAGCTTCTGTTTCGGGTTAAAATCTTCCGATTGCGTACACTGGGCTGGTAAAATAATCCGTTTGCGGGTATTTAAAAGGTTAACCCCTGGGGTTTTACGGCCAACTGGCCACTTGGGAACCAGGGAAAAAAGGATTCGTTGATTCTTGAGGAATGCCGGTATGTCAGTGAATGAAGAGGTTTTTTCCAAAGTACAGTCCGCATTGGTAGATGCATTGGGAGTCGATGAGGACGATGTGACTCCAGCGGCGACCATGGTCGGAGATCTGGGAGCCGAGTCGATCGATTTTCTGGATATCGTTTTCAAGCTGGAAAAGGCCTTCGGAATCAAAATCCAAACCGAGGATTTGTTTCCCAAGGATATCCTGACCCAAAGCAACTTTGTCCAAGACGGCAAAGTCAATTCCAACGGGCTTTCGGAACTCAAGAAGCGTATGCCTTGGGCCGATTTGACCAAGTTCGAAACCAATCCGCGGGTGCAGGATTTCGGCGATTTGCTTACCGTAAGCGACCTTTGCCGTTACGTGCAGTCCAAACTGGCTTAAGGCCAACGAGGCAATAGCGGTGCGTTGGTTTTGGATAGATCGCTTTATTGAATTCGTGCGAGAGACTCGTGCTCGCACGATCAAGAATGTTACCTTTGGTGAAGAACCGCTAGATAACTATTTGCAAAGTTGTCCGCATTACCCTCATTCCTTGATGATTGAGGGGATGGCGCAAACCGGTGGACTTTTGGTTTCTGAACCTGAAGGCTTCACCCGGAAAACGGTTCTTGCGAAAGTCTCCAAAGCGACTTTTCATCGAGTGGTCGTTCCTGGAGACTGCATCGAACTCGAAGCGGTCGTTCAGGCCAAGCATGCCACTGGAGCGGTCGTCGACGGCAAAATCACTTGCCAGGGCCAAGCTGTTGCTCAGATGGAATTGTGGTTTGCTTTTTTGGATGAAAGCTTTGGGGCTGAAGCTCTATTTCCGCCCGAAGATCTTATGAGAACTCTTCGGATCCTGCGTCTTTTCGACGTTGCAGTCGACACTCATGGGAATAGAATTGATCCTCCAAAGCATATGCTCGAAGCGGAGCTTCGATCCTCGCAAGAGCTACGACAAGCAGCCCGCTTGAAACCTTTGGTTTTGCCCACCAAGACCTAACAGGCCCCAAATCGCTGCGGGTTTTTGGAATCTTGGTAGGCGAAAATTCATTTTCCCGACCTCACCGTTTTCAAAAGGCTTAGGATTCATGCGTCGACGTGTTGTCGTCACCGGCTTGGGTGTGATCAATCCACTTGGTCACGATGTGTCCACGATGTGGAAAGCCCTTTTGGAAAGTCAAAGCGGGGTAGGGCCCATTACGGTCTTTGATGCAAGCGGATATCCGACGACCATCGCTGCTGAGGTCAAGAACTGGGATGTCTCGAAGGTTGGCGAATCCCCTGCGATTTGGAACTATCGGGGCCGCCATACGCGGTTTGCTGTGGGTGCTGCCAAGCAAGCGGTGATGCAATCTGGCTTTCTAGATAGCAATCTCGATCCGACACGTGTGGGTGTGTATTTGGGGGCTGGCGAAGGAAATCAAAACTTCAGCAACTTTACCCAAATGGTCGACGCAGCCATCGGTGGACCAGAGTTTGATATGACCAAGTTCCTTCGCAAGGGGTTCGAGTTGATGGATCCCCGGGAGGAGATGGAACAAGAGCCGAACATGCCAGCCGCCCACGTGGCCGCCTTGTTCGATGCCCAAGGGCCAAATTGCAACTGCTTGACCGCATGCGCCGCATCGAGCCAAGCTGTGGGAGAGGCAACCGAGCTTATCCGCGCCGGGGATGCGGATGTCATGATCGCAGGTGGTTGCCATTCGATGATCCATCCGTTTGGACTCACCGGCTTTAGCCTCCTGACGACCCTCTCAGAACGCAATGGACAGCCAGCGAAAGCGTCTCGTCCATTCGACAAAGACCGAGATGGATTTGTGCTTGGGGAGGGAGCCGCGATCGTCATTCTTGAAGAGTACGAGCATGCTCGTAAACGAGGTGCAGCGATCTATGGCGAAATACTCGGTTATGGATCTACCGCAGATGCTTATCGCATCACCGACATTCATCCCGAAGGTCGAGGTGCCATCGGTTGTATGAAGCAAGCCATCGCCGACGCGAAGATCAACATCGATCAGATCGGTTATGTCAACGCCCACGGAACCAGCACGCAGGTCAACGACCGAACCGAAACCCTCGCATGCAAAGGTGTCTTCGGAGACTTGGCCAAAAAGATCCCCGTATCGAGTACCAAAAGCATGATGGGGCATTTGATCGCCGCAGCGGGCGTAACGGAAATGATCGTATGCATGCTTGCCATCCGAGACGGTGTGCTACCACCGACGATCAATCAAGAGACCCCAGATCCGGCCTGCGATCTTGATTATATTCCAAATGTTGCAAGGCCCTCGAAAATCCAGGTAGCCCTCAATAACAGCTTTGGCTTCGGAGGCCAAAATGTTACTTTAGCTGTCGGTGCATTGAAAAACTCATGATCCTCTCCGATGCGATGCTCCTGGCGTATTTGGATGAGGCTCTCTCGGCCGAGAAGATGGCAGCCATCGAACAGTCGATCAGGTCCGACAGCCAATTGCGCAAGAGGATCGAATTGCTGGTCTCCCAACGAGATTCGGGCATGCACAGCTTAGGCGATATATGGCGTCGACACAGACTCAGTTGCCCCTCGCGCGAGCAGCTAGGCAGCTATCTGCTTGGAGCCATGCTCGATGACGCCAGCGATTACATTGAGTTTCACATCGAGACGATCGGTTGTCGTTATTGCCAAGCAAATTTGGCGGATCTTCGGATCGCTCAGGAGCATGCCAAAGTTGCTGAGCCCATCGCTGCAGAGCGTCGCAAGCGGATATTCAACAGCAGTGTAGGGCGGATACAGAGTTATCCAGGGGACGAGTAAATGCGGATCGGACAAATCGTGACCTTGGTAGCCGACCGCAAGTTCGGATTTATTCGTAGCGAGCACTTTCGCGACGATGTCTTCTTCCATTTCTCGACGGTTCAAGGATTGAACCCCAAATACCTGCGCCCCGGCCAAGACGTCGAATTCGAGATCGATGAGCTTTTGCGAATCAACAAGCAGAAGTTAGAGGCAACGATTGTCCAAGAGCCGGCCAAACCTCTTTCGTTTAGGCTCGAAGAAGAAATGATCGAGGGGCTCACGCCCTCGCACCATCCCAAAGCCCGCCGACGCAAACCCGGTTGGAAAACCCGCAACGATCAGTCAGATGAGTCTGATCCGTCTGATCAGACCTCGCCCTAGAAAGTGGTCAGGGCCGGGATCGAACCGGCGACACATGGATTTTCAGTCCATTGCTCTACCTACTGAGCTACCTGACCAGGGACGTAGAGGTGAAAATGGTAAACCCTTCGCCGGTTTTGTCAATTCAAACCCCAGGCTTTCTGAATCCCTTTTCTCGGCGATCCGTAGAGTTTAGGCCACTTTCTGGCTACAATCAACAATCGTGGGTTCCCCGGCACGCCAAGGATATCCTCGACTCCTCGTAAAATACAAACTTAGGAACATCACAGTGATCGATCGGTCTAGGATCTGCTGGAAATTTCTCTGTCTTATCGCTGTTTGTGTCGCGACAGTCATTCCGACACCCCTGGCCCGGGCGCAGTACTACCCAGACCATCCGGTGGTCAAAGAAATGGTCGATCGCGGAGTCGCTTACCTGGCGGCCAACCCCATCAGTGGATCGGGGGACTCCATTTTTGGTATCCAGATCCTTTCGGCTTACGCGATCTACAAAGTCGAAGGGGATCCCGACATGCCGATGGTTGCCAAGGGGATCCTGGCTGCGAAAGATTACGTCGGTAAGATCACGCGAGCTCAAGGTGGTTTCGATCACAAATCGATCTACCATGTGGCGGTATGTTGCATGTTGCTCGCAAGCGTTAGCGTCGACACCTATGGCCCCGAACTCCTGGCCGCTCGCGACTTTTTCATGCGTGTCCAGCAAAGAACTGGAGGCTACGGTTATATCGACGGTTCCCATAAACCCGATAGCGGAGACATCTCGCAAACACAATACGTACTGCTGGCACTTTGGACGATGTACCAAGCCGGCATCGAGATTCCCGACGACCGAGTCGTCAAGACTTTGGAATATCTTTACGCCGCCCAAATCCGAGATGCCCAAAGCGGCAATGCAGGGGGATGGCCTTATCAGTTCGAGCCTGGCAATATGGGGCTCACCAACTCGACGAACTCCCTAACAGCCTGCGGTTTATCGAGCGTTCTCATCGCAGGTGACATCTTGGGCGTTTTTAGAAATCGATTGGCCCAAGCCGAAGAGGAAGAAGGGCTCGTTCCACCTGCCTTTAAGCGGGTTGTGGCTGAATCGGAGAAGAAACGACGGGGGGCAAACATCGACCGCGATCAACTCGACAACTGCGTCAAAGGAGGATTGGACTTCAATCGCCGCCACCCTTACTCGAAGACGACTTGGCACTACTACTACCTGTATTCCCTCGAACGATTCGAATCCTTCCTCGAAATCGCCAACGGTAAGCAAAACAAAAGTCCACCTTGGTACAACGCCGAAGTCGAACGCATGAAGGCGATGCAAGGCGCAAATGGATCCTTTGGTGGCCAAAACTCTCAAGACCTCGATACCGTATTAGATCCGCAGACAGCAACCTCCTTGGCCATCTTGTTCCTCATTCGCAGCACTCAAAAAGCCATCGGCGACCTTAAAGAAGCCATCGCCATCGGTGGCAACGAACTACCGGCAGACTTAAGTACCGTCACAATGCTCAACGGAAAACCGGTCTCTAAGACCGAAGCCACCAGCATCGATGATGCCTTGAAGATGCTCGAAGATGACAAGAAATCCCAAGGCGAAGACAAACTCGTCGCCGACAAAATTATCTTCTCGAAAGATCCAGCCCGTCGGAAAGATGAACTCAATCGCTTCTCGCGACTCCTGCGATCCAAAGATTGGCAAGCCCGCCGCATCGCCTCAAAAGTCCTTGGACGAAGCGATGATCTAGATATGGTACCCGAGCTGATTTTTGCCCTGAGCGATCGTGACTCCGTCGTCAATCGAAATGCCGAAACTTCCTTGAGACTGATCTCTCGAAAACTCGATAAATACCATCTACCCAAAGAAGGTGGTATTACGGAACAAGATCGCGTCAAAGCCCAGCGGGAATGGAAGACTTGGTTCCTGGAACTTCGTCCCGATTACATCTTCGTGGAATAGCAATACGATAGGATCGGATAGAAAATCATGAGCACTGCCAATCCCACACAGCCCAAAAGCACCGGCGGGGGTATTTTGCATGTCGACGAGACGTCGATGCGAACCAACAAGGTCGAGCAAGTATCGAGCCTGCTCATCAGCATCGCGGTCATGTTGGCTTTTGCCGTCGGCATGCTCTTTTTGCTGTTCTTGCTTTCCATGAATTGGACCCGCACGCTTCCGATGGAACTCGAAGCCGAGCGCATCGCTGGCCGAGGTGACAACGCCGCCGGTTTCGAACGCGACTTTGATCCTCCTGCGGCCGACGAAGTCGAACAACTTAGCGAACCGGCCCTCGAGCAAACCATCCAGATGGTCAACGATGCGATCGCCGCGATTGCATCCATGGACACGATCATCGCCAACGATGCGATCGCAGGGGATCGCTCTGGTCAAGGGGACAGTCGCCCACCGGGACCAGAAGGCGAAGGGGTCGATGGCGTCCATCGTGGTGAACGATGGGAACTGAAATTTTCAGCCCGCGACCGTAAAGCTTACGCCGGACAACTCGATGCCTTCGGGATCGAATTGGCAGCCATTGGAGGTGGCATTCCCACCATCGATTACGCAAGCACCCTGGCGAAAGCCCCCAAGGCTCGCTCGTCGACCAGAGATCAAGAGAAACGATTGTTCTTTAGCTACGTCACCAACAATGCTCTGATGCAATACGACAAAGCGCTTTTGCAAGCCGCAGGGGTAAACACCAAAGAACGAACCGTTTTGAAGTTCATCCCAAAGGAACTTGAAGACACCTTGGCCCTAGCAGAAAAAGCCCACTACGTCGAGAAACGCAGCAAGGACTTTCGAGTCTCGGACATCGCCAAAACGATCTTCGAATGCAAAGCGACTAAGAACGGCAAATTCGAGTGGGCTGTGATCGACCAACGCTACCGGAACAAAAACCCCTCCGTCAAATAAACTTCAGTCTACTCGGCTAGGTAGTTGAGGGTGTAATAAGCATCGGCGTGAAGGAGCGGGACCGAGCCTTCTGCCGAACGCACTCCCTTGGAAACCAAGTGATGCACATGGCCTCTTTGGAGTCCATCGATGACCAACTCGACCTTCAACCCGTCTTGGGATACCTTGGCGGATTTGA
Organism: Planctomycetaceae bacterium; assembly: GCA_021298315.1. Lineage (GTDB taxonomy): Bacteria > Planctomycetota > Planctomycetia > Pirellulales > Pirellulaceae > JBKCUI01. Next base: position 42,783 of record JAJTFC010000007.1, on the reverse strand, counting down.
CCGTCGCGGTTGTCGCATCGACCTCGGGGCTTCCATAAGCACCCTGATAGATGTAAGTGAAGGTCTTGAGATCGTAGGATGCAACATCCTCGGCTGACTTTTTATCCACAGGCTTGGTAAAGACCAACTCAAAGCCTTGCTTGCGAGCCTTCATCTCTAAAACCTCAAACGGAGTCTGACCGGTCCAGTCCAAGCGTTGAACGCAGAAAGACTTACTTCCTCGCGAGCCCCAACCTCGACTGGTTCCCCCGACAAACATCATCCCGTTAGGCTGCATCTCCAATCCAACTACACCGCAATCGAGCCCCTCTCTGAAAGGAAAGCATGCACCTTGATAGTGCCCCTGAACTTTTTCCAAGTAGCATCGCATCACGGTACTAAAGGTTTGATCGCCAACGAACATTTGATTGGCAAATGGACCGAACTTGCCACCGGTTGTATCGCAAGCAATTCCGGCTGCTGATTGCCCCATCTTGCCATACGGGAACAAGACCGCAGGTGGCTCGTACTCGGGGATCCTGTCGGCTTCGATCACAAAGCGACTGCCATCCTTGGGTTCGGTTGGTTTTTTGCCCATGTATTCTTGAGCCTGCTCATACCATTTGAATCCTCCCGGATGCCCAACAAACTTCTTGGGACTCAAGTGCTTCAGCGCACAGGTTCCGTTCCAAGGGCCTTGGTTGTCGGTATAGAACACATCGCCAAGAGCGTTCATGCCGATACCACCAGGGGATCGAATGCCGCTGGTTGTGGGAATCGTCTTGCCATCGGCAGTGGCGCGAACGGCCCAACCGCGATAAAGCGCATCGCTGCCAAAAGAGCCCGTCAAACACAAGACAACCCAAATGTTCCCCTCCTTATCAAATTTCGATCCAAACGCGTACTCGTGGTAATCCCCGGTGATCTGCCATCCATCGGCAACGACTTCAAACTCATCGGCCTGCCCATCGGCATCGGTGTCTTTCAATCGCGAAACATCGGGACGCTGAGTCACATACAACCATCCATCCCGATAATCCATTCCGATAGGCTCGTGCAGCCCATGCGCATAGCGAGTGAATTGCTTGGACGAGAAATCGCTGCCCAAGGGATCTGCGATCATCCAAATCTCGCCTCGCCTCGAAGCAACCGCGAGCTTTCCATCAGGCATTCGTTGAAACGAGGTCGCCTCTAACTCGACCCCATCGGGAATCTCGTAAGAGCGAATCGCGTAGTAATCGGACTCTTTTAAATCCTTCTTCTTGCTGGACTCCTGACCGATCGCACCGCTTGGGCCAAAGGACAAACAAGCACATAAAAACATCAGGGTTCTTGAACGAGTATTTCGCATTGTTTTTTAACTAATCACTAGAATAGGGCTTCAAATAGAATAAGTCGATCGAAGGTTTTTCAACCGCTGAATCATCACCAACGCAGATAGTACTCCAGCTCTATCGAACCTGAGGGTTGTAGTTGGATCGGAATGATGAGCTCCTTCTTTCCTGCCGACTCACGCACTTGCACGCTCGTTGCAATCGATTCGGCCAGAGTCACTTGATACTTGTCGTCGACCTTCCAAGTATTCTTGCCATCTGCAACGATTTCGGATCCTTCTGCCAAACGAACCCACAAGCCTCCCGCCCGGTCGGACTTGCCTGGTTGGATACTGAGCGTTCGCTTCAAGCCCGGGGAGTCTTTAGGACCGACGCTCAACTCGGCTCGATCGCCAACAACCGAATCACCTATTTTGTAGCGGAACGTCGGATGCCCAGTCTTGTCGGTTTTATAACCGAGGAACTTATAAGTCTCGGCGACCTGTTTGGCATCCGGCCAAGCTTCCGAAGGATCTTTCAGCCATGCGACTGCAGAACGGTTCTCGTAATTAAGAACCAAATCCCCCAAAGGCTTTTGCCTTCCTACCCCGCGATCCCTCCAGTGCATCGAAGCATCGATGAACTGCCCCTGCCAAAGCTTGGCTATATTCATCGTTTGAGCATCCCAAGCAAGATTCAGGCCACCGGGATACCCCACAGCGATCCCCCGCGCAGAGAGACCTTCGAGGAAGTTGCGATACACGATAGGTCGATCCTGGGGTTCAAGCACGATCTGGTCTCGTTGCAATCCCTCGGGTATCGAAGCCTGCGAGCCTTGCGACAAGTACTTCCAAAGTGCTGCAATCTGATGATCCGCACTCCCGTCATAAACACTCTTTAAAACACTGACACCCTCTGGAAAACTCGCGGGCATCCGAGTCCCTGGCCGGTACTTGGTAGGCTCGAGCATGTAACGCCGGAACCATTCAGGCCGAAGCCGCTCGGTCATCGTGAGCATGTTGATTGCCTGGATCCCGATGGCGCGTTGATTTCCAAAGGTGTGGCACTGAGCGCACGAGAGACCTTTGTTACCAGCCAACAATCTTCCGGCAGCAAGCGTTCGAATCTCCGCCTCGTCGGGACCTTGGGCAACACTATCTTGAGCGGGCCGATCGGTCTGCTTCCAATGTTCTGCTAGACCTTGGGTCGCAGATCCATACCGAGGCATGCGAACCTGCATGTAGGGCCGATGGCGGGCACCATCGGCAAGCACACGGTCTAAATAAGCGTCGGTGAGCTTATCTCCCACACCGGTCAGTCGCGGAGGCAACCGACCTTCGTCTCCCATCTCGGGAATCGTCGAGGTGAACAAATCGAGTTTATCGGATTCAGGTCCACCCCAATCGTTGCGTTGATGGCAAGCGATGCAGTTGAGCTTGGCAAGTGTGTACTTGGAATGCTCCTCGTGAGAAACTTCCTTACTAGGATCGATCCCCAAAGCAGCAACGATCGATTCCTTTTGCAACAAGGTCAAACGGTATTCGGGAAGCCCTGCTGCAACCTCATTGGCCAAACATCCTGCATTGGCATTCACGGCATCAAGCGCTGGTGCCTTTGAGAGTTTCGACTCTGCCTTGTCGGCTTGACTCTTGTCGATACCCTTGATCGCATGGCATTGCACGCAACCGACCGATTGAAACAATGCCTTGCCTTCGGAGATCCAAGCTGGATCGGTTTGCTGGTCGGTCGATGACTTGCGGGCTTGATTGGCTTCGAGTTGCAACCAACCGTCGACAGGCTGCTTGACCATTTGCGAGCTTTCCCACTGCAAATCGACTGTCCATTCACCTCCTCCTTGGAAGTACTCGACAACGATTCGATGAGGACCAGCAGCTAGCTCGGTTTCACCAGATTTGGTTTGATGAGGATGAACTCCATCGACATCGACAACGACTTTGCCGTCGACTAGCAACCGACTCCCATCGTCGGATCCCAGATGAAAACGAACCTTTGCCGCTTGGTCGAGCACGACAAAGGATTCAAATCGCAGAGCAAAATTATTCGTTCGGCCCGCTACCGATAGATCGAAACCTTCGCAAGTTCCTTCCGCGATGGGCTTGAGTGTTTCGAAGTCCGGTAACTTGTTCCAAGACCCTTCATAGACGGTGTATTTGGTGTTGGGCTGCGCATCGGACGGGTCGATCTCTTTAAGCAGGTAATGCGCCAAATCGCGAGCTTCATTATCGTCCAGGTGCATATTGGGCATGCGTCCTGAGGGCCGAGCATCGTGCGGTTGTTTAAGGAACAACGCGAGGCCATCGAACGAATACTTTTTGGAAAGGTTAGGCAGTGGCACCGAGGTGGCCGTGAGTCGAGTTCCATCGGCGTTGGCATGGCAGATCGTACAACCGACTTTTTCATAGAGCTGCTTGCCCCTCTGAGCCGCTTGCGCATCGGACCTTGTATGCTTGCGGCTCTTGCCGGTGGATTCCAAATAAGCAGCAATTCGTTGAGCAACTTGCGTCTTCTGTGGCTGGCTCATTCCATGGAGCAAATCGGGCATGGTTGTCCCAATCTTGCTTGTGTGCAGATCAGAGAGCATCGAAGCGATGTAACCAGGACGCACTCGGCTTCCGATCTGATCGAGTAGAGGTGCACTTTTTTGCTCGAAGACTTGAGCGAACTTACCCGGAGCATGACAACTGGTGCACCCAAGTTCGCTGATGAGAATTCGGCCACTGAGTTGACGGTCGGCCAGATTGCTAGCGGTTGCAGCGATGCGTTCGTAACCTGCCACTCTAGGCCGCTTGGCCACTAGCTCAGCATCGAATGGAACCAACCAGATATTGCGATAAGCCACAGGGTTGCCGTGATCCTGAAGATAAAGCGGTCCATCGCTAGGACTCTCACCAACAGGAGCAGCAGTGGTCGCCCCGGGAACCTTTTGGTCTCGATGAATCGGATAACCGTTTAGCCATACCGTAAGCTGCGCATCGGAGACCTTTTTCCCTTGAGCATCCCACCTTGCTGCAATGAACTCGACATCGTAAGTTTGCCAGCGCAGGGGGGGAAGACAGGCATTAAAGTCGGCTGGCTTGACACCGTAGATTGCACCGCAAGTATTCCCCTCGTTTTCAAAACCGAACGAATCGAGAACCTGGGTCTCGTAGCGCCCCTGATGATACACGCCACTGTTGCCTCGCCCCTGACCGAGTGCCTGCGGAACGAAGGGTGTTCGAAATTCCAGGTGGAGCCGGTAGTCACGGTAGTTGTTTTTCGTGGTGCAACCGGCAAGCAGCAGGTTCCCTTCGATGAGCTTGGCTCCGTTTGCCCAATGCCGATCGATGCTAGCCTGGGTGCCATCGAATAGGACAATTGCTGAACTAGGCGGCTTGGAATCCAAAGTCGGGCTACTGCGCTGAACCGACGTCGCACCATCGAGAAGATCTTTGAGTTCATCGTCTTCGACTTCGAGCACCTGAACGGGCCCTCGATCCCAGCCTTCGCCAGGCAATCCACCTTGATAGGTCGTTACGCGGTATTTGTCCTTGGCCAAAGCGGCCACCTGGATTCCTCGGCCACTCTTGATGTACTCACCTTGAACCTTCATGGGATCTTGAGCCCGAGCGGTATAGGGGGTGCTCATTAGCCCCATGCATAGCAAGGACAACAAAACGAGACTTCGTCGGAATGGTCTTAGCATTGGATTCAATAACTTCGAGTCGCAGGGGGGAATCTAAAGAGGTGCAAGATAAAGCCTCTGGGCAGAATTAATATCATACTCGATTTTTTTCGGTCATTCAGGAGTTTTAGTAGGTCGAATCTCGGTTTTCTCGTACTCAGCATCGCGGTACTCGTACTCGTACTCGTACTCGTACTCGAAACGCCTGAATCGATTCAAGGCGATCGGCTATTCAAGGAAGCGGGAACCCCAGTCTTTGGGCTGCATGTCAACGACATCCCAATAGGACCCATCGAGTACGAGTACCGTTTCACTGAGTAGTCAGGATAATTCCTGAAGACCTGTTTTTTTGAAGAGTCTACTGGGACTTTCAGGAGCTGGCTCTTAAACGTTACCGTTTGCATCTTGGTCGTGATGATTCATCCCAAGCTGTTTCATTTTGCGGTAGAGATTGGATCTTTGCATCCCCAACCGCTCGGCAGCTAGAGTCATGTTTTTGTTACAGGCTTTGACCTGTTGCTCAATGTACCGAACCTGAAAATCGTCGGTCGCTTCGGCCAGAGGCTTTGACAAATCCATCCCATCGAGATGGCTCAAGCCGTCGGCTCTTGGTGATCGAACGAAGTCGATCTGCGTATCATCGACAAGATCCCCGGTGGTTAGATAAGCGATCCTTTCGATGATATTTCTAAGCTCGCGAACGTTCCCAGGCCAATCGTGATGGACCAGGCGCTTTTTAGCCGAGGCGCTCAGGACTGGCTTGCTCCGACCGATTTTATTGCAGAACAACGTCAAAAAGAAATCGGCTAACTGCAATACATCCTCCCCGCGTTGCCTCAAAGGAGGAAGATTCATCGTGACTACGGTGAGCCGAAAATAGAGGTCTTCGCGAAATTTCTTCTGACGAACCAGATCGACAAGATTTTGATTCGTCGCGGCAATGACCCGAACATTCACAGGGATCGCCGTCGAACCACCGACTCGCACCACCACCTTCTCTTCGAGCACTCGAAGCAATTTGGCTTGTCCAGCCAAACTCATATCCCCAATTTCGTCGAGGAACAAGGTTCCGCCGGAGGCCAACTCGAACTTGCCCGATCGAGTCTCGTGCGCATCGGTAAAAGCTCCCTTTTCATGCCCAAAGAGTTCGCTTTCGAGGAGTGTTTCGGTAATCGCCGCGCAGTTGACGGCGATAAAGGGTTCGAATCGCCGTTTGCTCTGATAGTGAATTTGCCTCGATACGACTTCTTTGCCGGTTCCGTTCTCCCCCAATAACAGAACCGCAAGATCGGTATCGCCAACCTTGGAAACCGTCGACTTGAGGCTGAGCATTTCCGGCGATGAGCCGATGAGTTGAACTTGCTCTGCGGCATCTTGAGTCAACCGATCTCTCGTCTGGATCAAACGCTGCATGGTTTGCGTGTTGGCCAATGCCGCTGAAGCATGCCTAGCCAATTCGATCAGATCGTTTTCGTCTTGCTGGTCAAATCGTCCGTCGACATGATTGATGACCTCAAAGACCCCCATCGGCTTACCCTTGAGATCCACGAGCGGAACAGCAAGGAGCGAGTCGGTTCGATAACCGCTGTTGGTATCGACACGCCGATCGACCTCGTCGGTTGGATCCGAGCGATCCCAACGCCGAGGTTGCTGGCTTTTGAGAACGGCTCCCGCGACCCCCTTGTCGTCAGCGATCCGAAGCGGTTTGCCTTCCATGCCCAGGGCCGGATGTCCGACCAGTTCCCGAGATTGTTTATCCCACAAGAAGATGCTCGCTCGATCGCTTCTTAACAATCGAGTTGCCGCTTGCGCAATGTCTTGCAAGAGACGATCCAAATCTTGATGCGCATGCCAATTGGCCGCTACTTCCAGGATCTGATTGAATCTTACTAAGTCTCGCGTTTTGCTAAGTTGCTGATTCCACAATTCGACGCAATGGCCTAGAAGCCCAAGTTGCTCTCGCAGTGCTTCTTTCGCTTCAGAGCTGGTTGCTTGGCTATCTGGACTGAGGCTTTTTGGATTGGCAAAGCAAAAGATCAAATCGATGCCAACAGGTAGCGAATGGAGAGTCCATGAATCCGAAAACTGAGCATTGCGGCTATCGAGGCAATCCGAAAGTTTCGCAGGATCGGGCGGATGGGTGATCGGTTTGCCAACGGCAAGAAGTTTCTTCCAAACCCCTTTCGAAGGACTCATCACCCAGATGGTAGACCAAGCTCCGTTGGCAACCATCCAAGCCACCGGTTCCTGGAGCAATTGCTCGATTGTTCGAGAACGATCGATGGCTGCAAAGAGTTGATTGGCAAAGGAGTTCGAGGGCATAACCGCTGATTCATTGGCCGGCGAGAGTTTTGGAAAAATCACTCATTCTCAAGCTCCGCCTTAGGCTCCGGAAGCATCCAACTGAGCACCAAACCCAAGATCGCATAGGCACCGGCAACCGCAGCGCCAGCCAAAGCGATCTTGCCTGGATCGGGCGGCTTGGATTGCGAAAAAGTCAGAGTCAAGAAGGCCGCCAAAGTACCCAAGATCCGGCCGCCAATATTTGCGGCAAAGCTCTCGCCAGTTCCACGCAAGTGGAGCGGGAAGACACGCGGTATGTAATTTCCCCAGAAACTAAACTGAGCCACCGTGAACAAGCCTGCTAAAAAGATTCCCGCCTTGATCCAAATCAGCGAATCTTCTTGTTTGTAAGATGTGCTGATCCAGTAGAAAAGCAGCGGCACAAAGATCGCTGCAGGTATCAAAAAGGTTCTCAGCAGGGTTTGGCGACTTACAACGACCAACGCTAAGACCGCGAAGATAACCCGACCTATCAGACCACCGACTTCCTGGAAAATCGTAACCTTAGCGACCTCTTCATCCCGGAAATTACCGATGATCGCCTTCTTGCGTCCCTCTGGAATCTCTTTTCCTGACTTGGCCTCGTCGGCTGCAATCATCTCCTTGCCCTTGGCCTGGGATTCCTTGGCGATCAAGGCATGACCCGAGAGTATCTGAGGCAACTGCTGAATCGCACCGAAAGCGATGCCATAGCTGGCTGCAAAGAGAATCGTTGTAATGATCGTCGTTCGTGCTAGCGCTGGCGAAAACAACTCTGCGATGCTCGGACGTTTCAGTGCTCCCGAGAGCTTCTTTTCACGCCACTTGGGTGACTCGGGCAAAAACGGACGAATCAGGATCAGCGGAAGAGCTGGAATGACACCGGAAATGAGCGTGTATCGCCAAGCCTCGTGTTGCCCGTAGATGGCAGGCAGAATTTGCTTTTGAGCCAACCATGTTGCAAGCACTGCGGCTGCTCCGACCAGTAGTCCTCCAATCGAGGAGAAGGCTTGGGTGTATCCAAGCGCCTTTTCTTTTTTCTTTGGATCATCAAAGAGTTCGGCGAGCCAAGCGACTGCGGCAACGAACTCTACACACACACCGATGAACACCAGGCATCGAAAGAACAAGAGCCAATAGAGGTTCGTAGCAAAGCCCGCTGCCAAGGCAGAAAGGGCGTAAAGCAAAATCGAAAACGTCAAAACCGCTCGGCGTCCAAAAAGGTCGGTCAAATACCCACCCAGGAGTCCAAAGATCCCTCCGATGAGCGCCGGAATAAAAAATAAGGTTCGGGCCCACATTACATAGTTGTCACCGCCAGGAGCCCAAAGCCCCATCGCCTCGGGCCTGGGCGTTCCAGCACTGACCATCTGCTCGACAAGTGGAGCACTGAGCGCCGCGATCGCAGGTTTGATAATCAACGGCAACATCAATAACTCATAGATGTCGAAGGCAAAACCGATCGATGCCATTACCAAAATCAACCAGATCGTCGTCGAACTCGGTTGAGGAAACGCTGAATGCGTTGAAGCATTTGAACTGGATGTGCTCATTTACAAATAGAATCAATTCAAAGGTGTGCTAGAGATAAAAGACCAAACGTACTCGTGCTCGAAGAGAGGGCATCGAGTACGAGTACGAGTACCATTTCATTGAGTACGAGTACGAACAAAGACAAAACGCGCAACTTCAAAGGACAAAAGCGGGGGTAGGGGGGAGGGGGGCGTACTTTCTAATCATAGCTTATAAATGGGCCGGTTGCCACCAATGCAAAAAGGCCCCGCTTTTTGGCGAGGCCTTTTTTGTTGATTTTCACACGAGCCACTCAGGCCGCTGGATTCGGAACTAGTTATCCCAATCTTCTTGCATGAAGTACTGGTCGATCGCATCGAGATAACCGGGGGCTGTGATCTGCGGATTATTGATATCCACTGGGCTCCAAGTTAGATCGGAGGAGCTTGCTAGGATCCGAACGTATTGGAATCCATTGCCCGCTGGGATTCGGATGAAGTTCCTCTTCTCGGTCAAAGTCGCCGTGAAGACTTGGCCGTTTCCTCGTACTGCTGTCAGGTAAGCATTCTTGCCGTCAGCACTGAGAACCACTTCGTGGAATCGGTCCCCTTCGAAGCCATCCTTACGCGATGTCCACTCGCTGTATCCACTGGTGCTGTTGACCACTGCATACATACCGCGTGAGCGGAGGGTCGAGTCCTTGAGGTACAAGCTCGATGCGAAGTACTCGATGGCCGAGCCATAGGATGGGTTGATACCAAGCACAGCGAATTGCTGAACTAGGTTTTGTCCCCCTGGAGGATTGATCGTAAAGGTCCTCGAACGCACTGCAGAACCATCCTCAATCATCGCCACTGGATTGACGTAGCTGACGGTGTAGGTTCCCGGCGGCAGAAGTTCGAAGTCGTACGATCCATCCGCGTCGGTCATCTCGGTCATCGAGATGGTGTTCAATGGATTCGACGGATCAGCGTAGCTGAGGGTCACTTCGACTCCACCGACTGGCAGTTCCACCAAACCTGCAGAGTTGTTGTCGTAGACTCCGTTGAAGTTGTCATCGATAAACACCAAACCAGTGATCGAACTGGGCTGGAACGGAAGCACAGTGATCGTGAAGTTGCCTACATCTGCGAGCGGATCAGGATTACCTGCGGTCGTTCCGTTGTCCACAATGCGGTACTGGAACGTGAAGGTTTCATTGGTTCCAAGCGGAGCAAAGTAGGTGATCGATGTGCCGTTTGGATTGAGTGTCAGGGTTCCTGGTACATCCAATGGATCGAAAATCAGATCAGTGATCGTAAGTTTCTGTCCCGACTCGTTTGGAGCACCCTTGTTCATCGCATCGAGGGCCGCCGACAAATCGATTACGGTGTTGACCCCGGCGAATACCTCGCGGCTCAAATCGTCAGCAACTGGTGCATTGTTGACTTCGCTTACATAAAGGCTAACCGTTCCGCTTGCACTCAGCGATGGAGTTCCGTTGTCTGCGATGCCGTAGACAAAGGAATCCAAGCCATCGACGAGGCTGTTGAAGAACTTCGGAGGCGTGTAGATCAAGTTGCTACCAACTTGGGTGATCGTGCCGCCCTTGGCTGTAGTCAGGGTTCCGATAATGGTCGTAAAGGAAACCGACTGGGCCGTTTCGTTCTCTGGGCCAGGTCGATCACCTGCGATCACGTCGGCAACAGGAATCGTCGTGACGGTGTCTTCGAAGTAAATCGTTGGCGAGACAGGCAAGGTCTTGTCAACGGTGATCGGTGCGTCGTTGACTGCCGAGACCGAGATGGTCAAGGTGGCACTGGCGGATTTCGGATCCGAAACGCCAGCGGTCGTGCCGTTGTCGCGTACCGTATAGAGAACCTCAGCAACACGGTTGAAGTTGGATGCTGGAGTGAACTGAATGTTGCCGTTGACCAACGATACTGTCCCTGCACCTGGGGTGAGCAACTGCACTGCAGTGATCGTCAGGGTTTGACTGTCTTCGAAAGGACCGCGGCTGATATCCGAAGTAAAGGCTTGACCATTGACCGTCAGAGCCGTGTCTTCGTTGGTCGACACGTTTTTGCCAAACGGTTCGGGTGGATCGTTGACTTCCGAGATTTGGATCGTCACTGTCGCGTTGACCGGTACGCTACCGGGCTTCGAATCGGTCATTCGGTAGACAAGTAGAATCGGTCCACCATTGACGTGCGCCGGAGCTTGGTAGACGACGTTGTTGCCTACGACGGATGCTGTGCCAAACCCTTCGGGAGGCTGCTCGACGATCGAGAGCAACTGGGCCGCGAAGCCATCATTGATGAAGTCGTTGGCCAGCACATCGATCGTATAGCTTGTGTCGGCAGCCTTCTCACTTGTCGAGAACTGGTCGTCGACAGCAAACGGGAAGGTCGGTGGAATGATGAAGACTTCGGTTCGTGCCGTGCTGGTCACACCAGCGCTGTCTTCGATCGTGTAACTGAAGAAATCGGTCTGATTGACCGCACCGGCCGGTGGTGTGTAAATCACCCGTGTACGATCCGCATTGAGGGAGACGGTTCCCCCCAGAGTGGTCGATGTCACCGAGCGAATCTTGATCGTATCGATGCTCGATTCGTTAGGTCCTGGGCTGTCGTTTCGCATGACGTCCAAGGAAGTCGGCGTACCGGTCAATCCCAGGACAACGAATCGATCGATGCTTCCGGTGTCATCCACTGCGGTCGGACCGTCATTGACCGGAGTGACATTGATGGTCAAAGTTGCATCGGTTGAAAGGGCTGGTGAACCGTTGTCGGTGCCGCGAACAACGAAGTTCACAGGGCCGAAGAAGTTCGCTGCTGGGATGAATCTCAATGATCCGTTCGGGAGGATCGTCGCGACACCTTCAGAAGCCAACGGGGTCGTTACCAACGATAACGTGACGGTTTGAGACGACTCGTTCGATGGGCCCGGTGCGAATATTTGAGAAGGGAGAATCACAACGCCGGACGTCGAGTCTTCAAGCACACTGAAGGTTGTCTGGACAACCACAGGTGAATCGTTGACCGGAGTGACCGTGATGGTCAACGTCGCGTTGGTCGACTGAGCTGGCGAGCCGTCGTCGATACCGCGTACGACCATCGTCACCGTGCCGTTGAAATTCGCAGCAGGAGTGAATTCGAGAATTCCCGATGCATTGATGATCGCGGTACCTTGCCCCGATGGCGGAGGTGTAACGATCGAGAGGGTGATCAGCTGCGAGGACTCATTTGCAGGGCCAGGTGCAAAAACATCCGTCGGTGCGATCAGTAGCGGAGAGGCTGGATCCTCCGTGACGCTAAAGGCGGTGTTGACCACCACGGGAGCATCATTGACCGCGTTGATGTTCATCGTCACCGTACCGGTCGCAACGTCGTTGAGGTTGTTGCGAATCGTGTAGGTGAAAGTGACAGGTCCATTGAAGTTCGCTGCAGGAGTGAAACGGATCGATTGAGCCGTTCCAGTGCCATCGAAAGATACCGTGCCACCTGCGGCAGGCTGGGTGACCGATATGATCCCACGCGAGGTTCCAAAACGGTCAACGTCATTGGCAACCACATTGTAAGTGTTGACCGGTGCATCCTCATTGATCGTAAAGACATCGTTGACCGCAGTGAGTCGGTCTTGGACGTTGATCACCGCCGTTGGCAAGATCACTTGGCTTGAAGTCAAGTAAACGCCTTGGGCGTTGTACAGAGCGATCCCCAAGTTCTCACCCGATCCGCTTCCCGGAGGAGGCAACTGGGAGATCGTTGCCGCCAGATCGATCGTTCCAGAGGATCCCGCTTTAAAGGCCGTATCAACAATTCCAAAAAAGTTCGATGCCGAAGCACTCGGGATCGGAGCGCTGGAGTTGGAGAAACTGCCGAGGTTCTTAACGGTTCGCTTACCAGTTGCCGAAGCCGACTCGTCGAGCACACCATTAGGTCCGTTGACATACAATGGGAATTGCGTTGCAATCGGCTTGTAATTCATCGCTGCCCTGGCCACAACCGTTTGTGTTGGTGAAGGGCTATCCTGCGAGGTGATCGTAGGATTGATCACACCCAACGTCGCGGTCAGATTGTTCTCCGCAATCGTGGCATTGGGCATGTCGACCCGAGCCTTGTCATTGCGGAAGTAGATATCGAAGTTGAAACCTGGATCAGGATCGATTTCATTGACGTTGACGACTACATTACCCACACCGATCCCTGGGAGAGCTTCCAAGGCTGACTTGATGTTAGCTGCTGTAAGCGACTTGCTAGGAACCGTTACTCCAGGTCGTGGATTCGTGGTTGCAATCGGAATCGTCGCTGTGGTTTCTGAACCATAAGCGAGCTTGAAACTACCACCAATGGTACCATTGGGATCGCTTTGACGTAGCTTCAGCGCGTTGTACTCAGACCACTGAAGCTGCATTTTCTCAGCCGAAGAGCCATCGCGATTGGTGAAATTCAAATCGTGGTAGGCACTGAAGACCCCAGAAGGATTTCCACGAAGGTCGGCCATCAATGTTCGAACCACGAACTTCTGGCCCGTGCTGACATTGGCTTCGTAAACAAAGTCGTTGGGGTTCGGATCGAGGTTGGCCCCCAGCGTTCCGTCGTCGTTCAGGGCAAAGAATTCGTATTTGATTTCGGCCAGCTCACCAACACCTTCGCCACGGTTGATCGAATTGATCACTAGCAAAGCGTCCAGCGGGGACAAGTTGTTGTCGGCATCGGCATCGACCAATCCACTGCGTGACTGAGGTGCCGATCGTCCAGACAGAGAACCAGAACCGGAGGTGTTTAGCTGGTTGATCACCATCAACGCATCGAGCGGGGAGATCTTAAAGTCTCCGTCGACATCGGTTGATGCTAAGTAGTTATGAAATGGAGCGAAGTCCGAGGCCATCAATTCGCGGCGCTCTAGCGACTCGAGCCTCAACATGCGGCTCAAAAAACTCTTCTTGGATGACTTGGAACCCTGACGTCCCCGAACTCTGCGATTTTGCGAAGCGCTCATCGAAACTTCCACCATGTGCAATAAAGTGACGTGCTCCAGGGAGGCTTGACTCAACGTTCAGCCAACTCCCACGCGACCTTTGAAAGTAGTTGGGTCGACCCCCGATTTCAACTAACTATTCGCTACCATCCCTATTTTCGGCGCGATTCGTACAATCGACACCTATCCGGACAAGGGAGTTTTGCGAGCAGCCTGCATCTTCAAGAGTCAAAATCCAATGCCTCAGGACTTTAGAGGTGGTAAAACCGGTAAAGTTCCTTCGGCACTAAAAATCCCACTATCAGGATCTTATTCGGCCAAATAAAGCCGTCGGACGGAACAAAAAAACCCTCCAGAGCGTTTTTCCCGCAAGAAGTTCCCTACGGCTTTGCAACGATCCCCATTGGCCATAAAGGGAAACAGGCCCTGGGTTTTCCTTTAGTTGTAAGCCGTCTGCGATGGGATTTTTCCAACACCCGGGAAGCTTGCGAGCACCGAATCTCCATAGAACTCAAGGGCCCGTTTCCACATCGACTCTTCTTGCTCGAAAACGATTTGCGGTACAGCAGGGAGCAAAAGCCAATTCTCCGACACAATCTCTTGCTCAAGCTGCGATTTACCCCAAGTCGCATGACCAATGAACCATCGGAGATGCTCCGGAGAACTTTGAGCCAACTGCCTAAGTGTTTCTACTTGTGCTGATAAATAAACACCGTGGTCATTGCCACCTTCGGCCAATGCTGACTCATTGTGGATCGCAAGGATCGGACCATTGTTCGGTCCGCCGAAGTTAAAATGGGACATCCCTGTGCCAGCAGCAGCTACAACCTCTCCTTCAAACAGGAAATTTAATAAAGGCTTGGGGTCCATAACCATTGGGCGGTTAAGGAACACACCCACGGCCCCCTTGTCGGTGTGCTCAACGATTAGGCACACGCCGCTGGCAATGTTGGGGTCTTGCACCCAAGGACTCGATACCAATACCGAACCGGTCAGCAGCACCTTTTCAGAGCGACCAAACCCTTGGCCGTCACCCTCAAACGGGACTTGTTCGCTAGGAAGTCGATTCATGGCGGGTATCTCCTTTTGGTTATCTCCGTCGTACCTGTCCGATTTGGCACCTTCGCCTTATCTGCGATTGGATTAGCAAGCAAATCCAGTGCCAAAACCGATCGCATTGACCGAAGCGTTTGCTAGCGATGCCATGCTCTCTAGATATTAAGACTGCGGAAAAAACTTTTGGTTGCCAAAAATACCCGAAAATTTCCGTAATGTTGTTTCGTTTTTTGGCGATCGTTAAGAGACGAGACATCTTTCAAAGCGGAACGGCGCAAGCCGTCCGGTGACCCTTGCCGCTTCACCGGAGGGCTTGCGCCCAATACCGCTTTCAAAAACCCTTCGGCATGGGCCGAAATACACTCAAATCCAATCCTTCTTAAATGATCAAATGTCGATTTGACGGTATTGGGCTTTATGGAAACAGCCAAGAAGCCAGACGCAAGCTGTTGTTCTGCATCGCCTATTAGCGTTCATAAGTGTTCATCAGCGGTCGGACCTAATTTTCGCCTGCGGCTTGTTTCGTTAACCAATCGGCTACCTTGCGTGCCGAGGAACTCAGCGCCAAGCTCTCTAGTTCCTCGACTTTATACCAATCGAACTGCTCGTGCTGAGCCAACTTGCCCTTGGTGCTGATCGTCTTGGCGCCTTCGAGCCTAGCCTCGAAACATCGCAGCAGGATTCTGTAACGAGTCACACTGTGCTTGACCGATAAGCATTCGCTTCGAACCCAGAGCGACTTGCCATAGATGCGATCAAACTCCTTCAACGCATGCTCGATGGCTAGGGATTCACTTTCGATGCTCGTGCAGTCGTATCTTGGAAAATCCCACAGTCCAGACCATCGCTCCGTTGGACTTCGGCGCCTCATTAGCCATCGTCCTTTCGAGTCGCGTACAAGTAGACCGATCTCGCGCAAGTCGGTGATGAGCTTCTTGGGCTTGGAGGCTGGAATCGTTGAGGTCTGTCCT
The DNA here is from genome assembly GCA_021298315.1 of Planctomycetaceae bacterium. Classification (GTDB taxonomy): domain Bacteria; phylum Planctomycetota; class Planctomycetia; order Pirellulales; family Pirellulaceae; genus JBKCUI01. The sequence continues at coordinate 26,986 of JAJTFC010000007.1, read as the reverse complement.
GTTTGGTAAGCTTGGCAATGGCTCTGAAGTGGACAGGCTTGGCATTGCGGATCCTTGGGTTTGCATACCAAGGATCCTATTTCCATCAGCGATTGATTCAATTGGCCTGGTGAAACAGGCCATGCCTCCACGAGTGCTTGTGCAAACTCCCATAGCTTGGCCTGCATAGCGGTTTGGCTCAGAGGTTCTTTACAGAGCATCAGCCTTGCGTAAAGCCTTTGCGTGTTGGCTTCGACGATCCCAAAGGGTTGATCGTAAGCAAACGAGGCGATCGCGTTGGCAGTGTATCTTCCAATACCTGGCAATTTTGCAATCGCATCGCGATCGGTGGGGAAGGGCTCTTGGCCCGATTCGACGACCCGGATCGCAGCACTATGAAGCTGTCTGGCCCGCCGATAGTAACCTAAGCCGGCCCAAAGCTGATAGACCTCATCGAGCTCGGCTGCGGCCAGTGTGGACACATCGGGGAAGCGTTCGAGGAAACGCTCGTAATACGGGATGACCGTTGCAACTTGAGTCTGCTGCAGCATGCATTCGCTGATCCAAATGCGATAGGCATTTTTGGTTTTGCGCCAGGGCAAGTCTCGGCTATGTTTAGAAAACCAACCGACGGCATGCTCAGCGATTCGACTCAGAACCTTCTTGTCCAGAAGGCTTGACGGCTTCTTGGCCTGTTGACTTTTTGTTTGTTTGCTATTGGGCATTCCAGGCCGACTAAGGCTCCATGGTCGATGGTCGTTTTTCCAAGACGATGTCGATGGTGTGGGTTTCGTAGCCGTCGAGCTGTTGGCGAAGACCTCGCACTGGGTTGCGATTTCTATTCTCAGGGTCCTGGTCGATCGGTCGCAAAGACCAGACCGGTCGATCGTACTCGACAACGACTGATTCACCGGCAGCGGATTTGGCAAGTTGCTTTCGGAGGTCTTCAAAGTTATAGATCGGTACTCCGTTGATCTTCCGAAGCTTGTCATTCATCTTGATACCAGCTTTGAAAGCAGGTCCGTCCTTGATCGCTTGCTGGATGACTAACGATCCTGGGTCGCAGGTGACCCCTAGGAAACCACCTCGACCTACGAAAACATTGGCTGTCTCCATCCGTGCGATAAGCTCAGTGGCTCCTTTGGCGCTAAGTTCGGTGCCGAAGAGTTGCAAATCTCCAAAGATGGGGACATCTTGGAGTATTTCGATGCACTGATCATCGACAGGTGAATAAAGGATTTCCAGCAAGTCCATGTCCGAGGCCGCTAGCAACGGGCGCAGATCCTTGCTCGTCAATTTCGTTTCGACGATTTGTAAACTCCGAAGCTGCGGTAGCTTGACGACAGCCTGGAGTATTTCAGGACTGATCGCTGGGCCTTCGAGTTTCACGAACTGGATATCGAAGAGCCAGGGCAACAGATCGATATCCTCTTGAGTGCCTCGGAACTCCTGGTCGATCACGAGTGCATTTTTGACTTGCCTTACCTGGGTCAGCACCGAAAGCTCTCGGTCTTGGCATACGACGCCGACTCGCTCAAGTCGCTCGAGGGTTTGCTCCCGCATCGAGACCGAGATGCTTTGGATGATCTTCTGAGCCAAAATCGCCCTTTGGGTCGTTCTTTCTTTGGCGATTTGCCCCAAGCATGCGTATGCCAATTTGCCTTGATCACTCCAAGCATCTTGAGCGACAAAGCCCAAAAACTGGAGCAACCCACAGGGCGATTCAGATCCGTCGGCTTTGGCAATTTCGATCAGTGTTGGCAAGATGACTGTGAGATTTCGAGCCAATTGATTCTCGGCCGCCTCACGCACCGCGAAACGCTCATCCTCCAACTCCTTGACCCAAGCCTCGATCTGCTCTTGAGTTGGAGTCTGGCTCGAGGCCCGTTGGGACGGTTCTTCTTGGGCGTTCGACGGAACAGTTCCACCGAGCACTAGGAGCAAGGCTGTCAGTGCAGCAATCCGAGCAATTTGCATGATGAAAGCCAAACGAGGGCAACCGTTGTAAAGGTTCGACGCAGACGGTAACCCAAGCGACTGTCTGCTATGGAAAAACGATCGAAAAACTGCTGTCCATTCTACAAAGGTTTGGACACCAGAACAACGCAATACCCCTCATTGGCTCTCGAAGAATCCCCATAGGAACCCAAAGACTCCGAGCAACAGGATCAACAGAGGCCTGCAACGATTTTCTTACCGGCCAACGAGGTGGTCTTCATCCAATCCACATCGTAGTATGATAGAGTTCGACAGTAGGCTCATGTTGCATGCCAACATGAAATCGAGAAAATAGGTCCATCAGGTATGATCGTAGCTGGCAATTCCTACCACTGGTTCTTTTCGTACTCGTACTCGTACTCAGTGAAACGGTACTCGTACTCGAAGGGAGGTGTTGGGATTTCGTTGACAAACGGGCCAAATACCGGGGTTCCAGCTTCCCTGAAAGGGTGATCGACTTGAATCGATTCAGGCGTTTTCAAGTACGAGTACGAGTACGAGTACGAGTACCGCGAGGCTGAGTACGAGAAAGTCGAGCATCTACCCACGAAAATACCTTAAGGACCAGAAAATCTCGGTCTTTCCCCTCCCTTGCCTCAAAGAGTCGCAACGCTATGCAAGAAATCCAAGTCAGACGACTGCTAACTTTTCTCGCCCCTACCTTGATCGCATTGGCTTTTCTTGGCCTGCCAGTTGGGTTGGTCCACGGATTTGCCCCGCAAGCACAGGAGATAGATCCCGATCCCCAACCCCGATGGTGGAAAGGAAATCTCCATACCCACTCGCTCTGGAGCGATGGAAATGATTTTCCCGAAGTCATTTCCGATTGGTACCGACAAAATGGCTACCACTTTTTGGCCATCTCCGACCACAACGTCTTGCAGCAAGGTGCCAAATGGATGGATATCGAAAGCGTTCAAAAGCGTAGCCACGGGCAAGGCATGGAGCGGTACCTCCAGCGATTTGGTAAAGCTTGGGTTGAAACCCGAGGCCAACCCGGCTCGGACAAATACCAAGTCCGACTCAAACCCCTCGATGAGTACCGTTATCTGCTCGAACGCAGCGGACAGTTCATCTTGATCCCAGCCGAAGAGATCACCGATAGTGCCGAAGGCCACCCGGTCCATATGAATGCAACCAATTTAGACGAGGTGATCAAACCCCTGGGCGGTAAAACGGTTCGCGAAGCCATGGAGAACAACCTCCGGGCGGTGCTGGAGGTTGAAAAAGCGAAAGGTCGCGAAATACTACCTCACCTGAACCATCCGAATTTCAAATATGGGATCACCTTCGAGGATCTGGCCGCGGTGATGTCGGAGCGATTTTTCGAAGTCTACAATGGACACCCCGGAGTCAACCACCTAGGTAACGCAAAGAACCCCGGCGTTGAGAGAATTTGGGATCTTGCTAACCATCTTCGTGTCAACAAACTCGGTGGCTCGGTTCTCTACGGTGTGGGAACCGACGATAGCCACGAATACTTTGGCAAAGAAGGAAGCCGGCCAGGACGTGGCTGGGTGATGGTTCGATCCAAATTCCTTACTCCCGAACATCTGATTCGGGCCATGAAAGCCGGCGACTTCTACGCTTCAAGTGGCACGAGCCTCAAGGATGTGCATTGGGATCCAACGACCAAATCGCTCTCGGTCCAAATCGATCCTCAAGAAGGGGTCAGCTATTGGACCGAGTACCTCGTTACCACTCTGGATGCCCAACCCGAAGCCATCGCTCGGGTGGCACTGGCAACCCAAGATCTCAGCAGTTCTTACACTCTCAAAGAGGGTGAAACGATCGTTCGAGCGGTGATCACTTCAAGTATCGCACCGCAAGATCCGGTTTGGGATGAGCAAAAGCAGCAAGCTTGGACTCAACCCTTCACCAGCAGTCAATAGTCTTAGTTGTCCCCGAGCAACGGGTCGAAGACTTCAGGAAGCTCGGCTCCATCGAGGAAACTCACGAGAGATTTGCTTCGATGCGGATGCTGGAGCTTCTTGACGGCTTTGCTTTCGATTTGACGGACTCTTTCGCGAGTGACCTGAAAGATCTTGCCGACCTCCTCGAGTGTGTAAGCATACCCGTCGGCTAGACCGTACCGAAGCTTGAGAATTTCTCTCTCTCGATAGTTGAGCGTCTGCATGGCATCTTGGATCTGCTGCTTGAGCGTCGTTTGATTCGTTTCGTAGAGTGGATCGTTGTCCCGATAGTCTTCGACAAACTCTCCAAAGAAACTGTCGTCTTGATCTCCAACGGGTTGATCGAGCGACAGAGGCTGACGAGCCATCTTGATCACGACCTGCGCGTCTTCCATGCTCATTCCAGCTTTCTTGGCGGTCTCTTCAACCGACGGTGCTCGACCGAGTTCCTGGTACAACTCGCGAGTGATCTGACGAACTTTGCTCATCGTATCGATCATATGGATAGGCACGCGGATGGTTCGGCTCTGATCGGCGATCGCACGCGTGATGGCTTGCCGGATCCACCAAGTGGCATAGGTAGAAAATTTAAAACCACGGGCATACTCAAATTTATCGACGGCTCGCATCAAACCGGTATTCCCTTCTTGGATCAAATCCAAGAAGCTCAAGCCACGGTTGCGATACTTTTTGGCGATCGATACAACCAGTCGCAAGTTGCCCGCTGAAAGATCCCTCTTGGCCGCATCGTAATCGCATCGATAGTTGCTCACTCGCTGGACTCTACGCTGCAAAGTAGCGGGTGTTTCATAAGTAATCCGCATCAGATAACGGAGCTCTCTTAGCATCTGCTCGACCGTCGTGCCTTCGACAAACCCCGTTCGCTTGGCTTGTGCCAATCGGGACTTGAGCGTCTGCATCTGGTGTTCGATGGTTCTGAGTTTTTGGAACATCGGCTCGAGCCGATTGGTTCGAAGATTCATCTCTTCGATCAGCCGCACCGCTTTGTTGCGGCGCACCACGAGCCGCTTCCAGGCTGCTCGTCGCTCCGTCATAGAAATTCTTCGACTGATGGCGGTGTGAAAGTCGCTGTAATTGCGTTGCAGAAGATGCCGAAGCGTTTTGATGTTCGGACCAATCCTACGCATGATCGCGATCTTTTCCGAAGCGTTCGTGACACTCACCTCGATCGTCCGGTCGAGCCTAAGGCGACCATCGCGAACTTGTTCGAGCAACTTGGTCGCTCCCTGGAGCATGAAATCGGTCGATAACATCCAGTTGCGATAAAAGAACCTCGTCTGCTCGATGTGCCGCGCTGCGGTGACCTCCTGCTGGCGTGTGAGCAAAGGGATCTCACCCATCTGCATCAAATACATCCGTACCGGATCCTCCGTCGCATCGACGACCCCTTCGTCCTCAGCAAAGTAATCCTCAAGATCATCCTCAAGGAGATCCTCATCGCTGGGTGCCGCTTGGCTCGATAAGCCTTCGGACTCGTCAATCTCGAATTCCATTCCCCCAGGAATCGCATCGATCAAGTCGCGATCCTCTTCAAAGTACGACTCTTCGGAAGCCTGGGGTTGATCGTTTCGGGGCTGGCGGGTGGCTCGTTTTGGCATAAGAAGGACTACTTGCACGGGCTCTCTGTGGTGGATCATGATGGACGCCAAGACGATCGGGCCGTAGAGCGAACCCAGGGGCCTAATCGGTAAACTGGCGGTGATAGAATCCAAGTGGAGCGACCGGCGTGCCATCGAGCCATTGTTCGCGTCGAAGAGACCATAAATCAACGGTTTTCCCCTGGGAAAACCGCAAAAAACCTTTTTTGTTCCCCTCGATCTAACCACTTCACAGGGTTGAAAAATTCCACATCCGTTGTTTTTTTGCAACATGCCCAAGTTGTATCCAGGCAACAAAGGGCCCTGCGGTCTTGAATCCCCATTGACCCCCAGTAGGGCTTTTTCCATACTTCCATTGACTTTTTCCTGCCGACCGCACTCCATTTCTCCGGGATTTCAAGCCAACTGATGGATCCGAATCTTAGCCAGCAATGCCTGGAACTGGCCACGCGAGCCAAGGCCGCTGCACTGGAGCTACAAGTGCTGTCTTCGGCTCTGAAAAACCGGTGGCTGATCGATTCTGCACGCCGAATCGAGGAGTCGCAGGCAACGATCCTACAAGCCAATGCAAAGGATCTGCACAAGGCATCCGAAGAGAGTCTTACGGAAGCGTCGATCGACCGACTTCGGCTTGATCCAAAACGCTTGGCATCGATCGCTCAGGGACTCCGCGACGTGGCTGCCTTGCCCGATCCCGTCGGAGAGTGCCTGGGGGGATCGATCCGCCCTAATGGGCTGCAGATCCAAAAGGTTCGAGTTCCCATCGGCGTGATCTTTTTCATCTACGAGTCTAGACCCAATGTCACGGCCGATGCAGCCGCAATCGCTATCAAGAGCGGCAACGCAATCATCCTTCGAGGGGGCAAGGAAGCTTACCATTCCTCAAAGGCGATTTTCGATGTCCTTGAGGCTTCGGCCGAGCAGATCGGGATTCCCAAGAATGCTCTGCAAATGGTCTCTACTCCCGACCGCCAAGCCGTCGGCGAACTGCTGAAATTATCCAAGCAGATCGATCTGGTGATCCCTCGAGGGGGCGAGTCTTTGGTCCGACGGGTGAGTGCCGAAGCGACCATGCCGGTGCTCAAGCACTTCGATGGCAATTGCCACGTGTATGTCGACCGCGCAGCGGACCTGGCACAAGCCAGGCAAGTGGTCATCAACGCCAAGACTCAGCGTATGGGTGTTTGCAATGCGGCCGAATCGCTGCTGGTCGATGCACCGATCGCACACGCCTTTCTCCTGAGTCTTGCTAAGGATCTTGCCCCCTTTGGAATCGAGTTGCGAGGGGATCAGGCGGCCATGAGTATCCTGCCTGGGATTCGTGCGGCCACGCAAGAGGATTGGGGGCAAGAGTATCTTGGCCCGATCATGAGCGTCAAGGTAGTGGCCGATGTCGACGAGGCGATTGATCACATCAATACCTATGGTTCGAAACATACTGATGCGATCATGACCAACGACATTCAGAGAGCAAGGCGGTTTACATCCCGCGTCGATTCTGCGGTGGTCATGGTCAATGCTTCGACGCGTTTCAACGATGGTGGCCAATTCGGACTTGGCGCCGAGATCGGAATCAGCACCGACAAGCTACACGCTCGGGGACCTTGTGGACTGACCGAGCTGACGACCTACAAATACATTGTCACGGGCGACGGTCACGTTCGCGATAGCTAAGCCATTTACAAGGATGTAGCCATGTCTTCAACGAATCTAGAGCGTTGGTTCTCTAGGCTTGCCCCTCCTATCGAGGGAATCTATCGAGCCTGGGCGACAGTTGCCTCGAAGCGGCTTACGAACTTGCTCGGATCACCCGTGCAAATCGATATCGCTCAAATCGATGCGATTCGAAGCGCCTCAGGGCTAGTTCCCACAAGTGATGCTTCGATGCTCGATTTCAAGCTCGATATTCCAGATGCGAGTGATCCGTGGATCTTAAGTATTCAGTCGAGTTGTGTTTACCATTGGATCGATCGGCTCTTGGGAGCTTCGGCAAACGAATCTCCAGACTCGTCTTTAGCTTCGAGCAAAGAATCTGTGGGCCGAGTCGTCAGTTCGATCGACTCGAAGGTTGCCAGCTACGCACTTGAGGAACTCGCCTATGCATGCTTGGATCTTTGGCAAATAGAACCGCCTCCGATGCAACCCCGTGCTCGGTTGCTTTTAAACGATGAGAACCCGGCGCATGAATCGATACGGGTTTGTTTTCAATTAGGCCGTTGGCAAGGCCAGTGGCTTATCCCTGAGTCCTTCATCAAGCAGCATTTTGGTCGATTGGTATTCGGTAGCGATCAGAGCGTGACACTCCATGCGATCCTTGCACGATCGGCCATCGAGCGAACGGAACTACGGCAGCTAGAAGTCGGGGACATCATCTCGACAGAGCAACTTGCAAGCCAGCCTGCCGATGTCGAATGCAGGGGCGTCACAGGGGAAATGGAAATTCTGTTTCGAGGACAAACCGGTCTGTACAAGGACTCGAAGGCCTTGCGGCTCTTGAGGTCTTAAGGTTGCACCATGCAGCAGTCGATTTTCGAGAAGCTTAAGCTTTCCGGTGCGAGGATCGGAGTCTTCGCAGCGGCCCTTTGGCTGGTCTTTATCGCCGACTGGATTTTACCAGCGGATCTAAATCGATGGGGGATTACCCCACGCGATTTGGGGGGGCTTTGGGGGATCCTTTTCAGTCCCTTTTTGCATGGCGACCTGAGCCACTTACTGAGTAATTTTCTACCGCTGATGATCCTCCTGGCATTGCTCTTAGCCACGCAAAAAGATGGATGGCTGATCGTCTTGCAGATCGTCTTGCTCGGAGGTTTGTTGTTGTGGATCTTTGGAAGACCGGCGGTGCATGTCGGGGCCAGTGGTCTGATCTATGGGCTGATCGCTTATCTGATGGCTGCGGGATTTCGCCAAGGCCGCTTTGGGCCAGCCATTGCGGCCTTGGTCGTCGGCTTTCTCTATGGCGGAACACTGTTATCGGGCGTCTTACCAACCGTCGGTGAGCATGTTTCTTGGGACGGACATCTCACCAGCGCCATCGCAGGAGGGCTTCTGGGTTACTTCTTGACAAGTTCCAGCCAGGACGCTGTGAACATTGTCGACATCGATCGCCAATAAGGTCAAAGCCGTCCAAATCCATCGCGTCCGCCGCAGGCGGACGAGTGTCGGTGATTTCTCCGAAATCACTGCTTGGAACCAGAGCAATCGTCACTTCATCAGTGACGCTACTCGTCCGCCGCAGGCGGACGAGTAGCGTAGGCACATTCCATGTGCCGTTCACCCGATTTAATTAGGTGGACTTCGAGCCACCCGCGGACGGCACATGGAATGTGCCTGCGACTTTGGGATCGGTCAGGAAACGGAGCGTTGACCTACGCATTTGCTCGATCAAGATTAAAATTGGGCTTTGAGTTTGAGTGCCTCCTACCGCCCCAAAGTCCACCGCGAATGCCGATCGTCAACATCGCCGCCTATCAATTCCATCCTCTGGATCAATTGCAACATCGCAGAGAGTCCCTTCGCGCCTTGTGCGACCAGTGCGACCTCAAAGGGACAATCCTTCTTAGCCACGAAGGGATCAACTTGTTCATCGCCGGCCCTCGCGATGGAGTCGATAAGGTCTTGGAATCCATTCGAAACATCCCCGGTTTTGAGAAACTACCCATCAAAGAGAGCCTCACCGACTACCAACCCTTCAACCGTATGCTCGTGAAGATCAAGCAGGAGATTATCCCGGTGGGTTGCCCGGATATCGATCCTGAGCCGAACGCTTCGCCGAAACTTCCTCCAAAAGAATTAAAGCGCTGGTTGGATGAGAAACGTCCTGTGGCCCTCTTGGATACTCGCAATGATTACGAAGTCTCCTTGGGAACCTTCCAAGGTGCGATCGATCTGAACCTGAAGAACTTTCGGGAGTTTCCCGCCGCCGCCGCCGCTTTGCCCGACGAAGTCAAAAAACAACCTGTGGTGATGTTCTGCACCGGTGGGATCCGATGCGAGAAAATCGGACCGTACATGAAAGGCCTCGGCTTTGAACAGATCTATCAACTCGAAGGAGGAATTCTCAAGTACTTCGAAGAGTGCCAACAAGAACACTACCAAGGCACTTGCTTCGTCTTCGACCAACGCGTGGCGCTGGATCCTAGCCTTGCTCCCACAGATATCTACGAGTGCTTCGCTTGCAAACATGTGCTGTCGCTCCAAGAGTGCAACTCTCCGATGTATCAGGAAGGGATCAGTTGTCCCTACTGCTATCAAAGCAAGACGCAAACGGCCCTAACCGCTAAACTTGCTAGACAAGATCAAATCCGTAAGATCGCCGCCGAGCAACCTGGATGCCATGCCTACGAGAACCGCCGCTGGATCTCGGTACCACGTCGCTGCGCAGGGATGCTTTTGATCGATGCCCTTCAAGAGATCTACCCCCCATACAGCAAACAGCAATGGCTCGATGCAATCCGATCCGGCGAGATCACCGCTCCGGCGGCGACCAAGTCCCAATGGAAGACCCTCAAAGTCGAACCGGATTTTGTGGTCAACGAAGGACAACGATTCTTGCACGCAATTCCTAACTACACCGAACCTCCGATCAACCCAGATATCCTGCTGGTGCATGAGGATGAGGCGATTGTCGTGATCGATAAAAGCGCACCTTTGCCTTTGCACCCCTCGGGCAGATACCAAAAACATTCGCTCCAGTGGATCTTGCACCAAGCCTACTTCCCAGAAAAACTCCGTCCAGCCCACCGCATCGATGCGATGACTACGGGCTTGGTTGTATTTACTCGCAAGTATGCTTTCGCGTCCAAGGTGCAGTCACAGTTTGCCGACGGCAGTGTCCAAAAAACCTACTTGGCTTGGGTACAAGGGATCCCCGATTGGCACAACATCCAATGCGATTTGGCAATCGCACCTGCAACGCTTCCTAATGGTGGACGCGCCTTGGATCCGGCAGGACAATCGGCAGTAACGGAGTTTAAGCGGATTGGAACTCAGGATGATCGGAGTTTGATTGAGGCTCGGCCCCTGACGGGCAGAACCCATCAAATCCGCTTGCACCTAGCGGCCCTTGGCCATCCTGTCATCGGCGATCCTCTTTATTTGCCTGGAGGAGTTAGCCAACAGACGACATCGAACCCACCGCATGCAGTTCTAGAAAACGAAACATTAGCGTATTGCGAAACACGGGATAACCATTCAGCCCCGATGCTTTTGCACGCGTGGAAACTTGCCTTTGTGCATCCACTCAGCGGCACCCTCGTGGAGTTCACTTCCGATCGAATCAACCTTGAGTAAATCTACGTTTCTTTTTTGAAATATTCGATTCGATGGGTTTTTTGGAGTCATAAACCTCACGCGCGGAACTTCCCAACGCCGATAGTCAACCCTAGCAGGTGGCTTGTCCACCGCCAAAGTAAAGGATTGCGATCGGTTCAAAGGGGCGGGTAGATCTTATGAAGATGCATAACAGGCAGCGTTTTCTCATCGAATTACAACATTCTCTTCGTCTTGCAAGCGCCCTTGGCGTGAGCGTTTGCGCATCATTTGCTAGCGTTTCTGCAAATGCACAAGAGCCCATGAGGGTATCGCCCGCCAGCCATGCTGCCGGCTTACCAACGTGCGATACACCCCAATGCGATGTGGCACAAAGTGGCACTGCCACCAACGAGGCCTGCGACACAAGCGGACTTGGTAAGCCCTCATGCGATACGGCAGGGGGAGGTTGCGACTCACTCGGTGGAGCATCCGACACTGGGTGCCTTTTGTTTCCAGGCCTCGGGGCCATGCGAAAAGATTGGGAACAAAACGGACTTGCCTTCCAAAACAATCTCACGCAATTCTACTTTGGGAATACCGCTGGAGGTGCGGAGCGGGATTTCAGATACGCCGGCCATGGCGATTACGTAGCGAATTTCGACTTCGGTAAGCTCATCGGGAAGCAGGGAGCGTTTCTGAAACTTCGAGCCGAGCATCGTTTCGGAGAAACGATCAACGACGCGGCGGGAGTGGTTTTGCCACCGACGATCGCTGGAGATCTGCCGGTGCTCGATAGCACCAACGTTTACTTGACGAATTGCTTGTTCACCCAAGCTCTATCGGAAAGCTTTGTGTTGTATGCGGGCAAGCTCGATACTCTCGATGGCGACATGAATGCATTTGCGCATGGTCGCGGGATTCGTCAGTTCTCCAACGGGGCCTTTGTCGTAAACCCGATCGCACTGCAGGGTTTGACCAACTCTTCAATGATGGTGTGGTTCTATCGAGTGAGATGCGTGTGCCGACGAACTTTTTCGGCAAACCTGGTCACCAACTTATCGCCGGGACATGGAACAGTCGCGAGTATACTGCGTTGGATCAAGACCCACGGATTTTGTTTCCAAACGTCCCGATCGCTAAGCAGTCTGGCTCATGGTCCTTGTTTTGGAACTGCGACCAGTACTTGGTCACCGACTCATCGAATCCCAAGCGGGGTTGGGGCTACTTTGGTCGGGCCGGTATTGCCGACCAAGGAACCAACCCACTGGGGTATTTCCTCAGCGGTGGTATCGGTGGTTCGAGCCCCTTGCAAACACGCCAGAGGGATTCTTTTGGCGTCGGTTATTACTATGCCGCTACCAGCAATGACATCGCTCCATTTATCAATACGATTTTTGGGGGATTTGCCGACGGACAAGGCGTCGAGATGTTCTACAACATAACCACTGCCAAGCGTTTAACGATCACCCCAGACATTCAAGTCTTGGCTCCCTCGCGAGAGAAGTTGGATACGGCACTTTTGGTCGGACTGCGAGCCAATTACAACTTCTAAACGCTCGGCTGAATCGGTTTGCGTACATCTTGGCGTCCTTGTCAGCGGAGTTTCAAGAGAGTGTTTGATCTTCGAGTTGCCTTGGGTTGCTGGATGATGCTATTGGTTTTATCAACCGATAGTTCATCGCAAAACCCCTTGGACGCAGAACCGGTCGAACAAGTCGCTATTCCGCAGGAAACATTTCCGAGCGGTTTATCGAGTTACGGCTACTCCGATATGTCGAGCATGTCTGGTTTGGCAGACATGAGGGCGATCGATGCTCCAGGGTCTTTTGTCGGTGGCGCATTCTCTGAAACCGATGCGCTGAGCATGGGACTGAACTTTAACGAGTTCCCCAAAAGTTATCGCAATGGATTGCTCGTTACCAAAGACCGATGGGCAGTGAAATTCGGTGGCTATGTCAAGGCCGACTTGATCCATGATTTCGACCCGATCGACTCGACCGATTTTTTCGATCCTGCGACCATACCGGTCAATGCTCTGGAACGCACAAACACTCGCTTTCATGCTCGTCAAACGCGTCTGAATATGGATGCTCGCTGGGTCACTGAAGCGGGAACACCACTGCGATTCATGGTCGAAGGAGACTTTTATGGCCAAGGCAACACGTTTCGCTTAAGGCACGCTTACGGGGAGTACAATCGATGGATTGTCGGACAAACCTGGACAACCTTCACCCACCGCGCAGCACTTCCCAATACGCTCGATAACGTCGGGGATGTGGCTAGCATTGGACGCAGACAAGCTCAACTCAGGTACACTCGCAAGTGGTATGACGATCGTTGGTCTTGGTCAACGTCTGTCGAGAATCCAAACGTCCAGCCCGATGAGTTTCTCGTTCAAAACGACTTGGGCACGGCTCGCAACCCGTTACCAGACTTGGTGACTCGAATACGCTACACCGGCGAGCGAGGGCAAATTCAATTGGCCGCTTTGGGCCGTCAGTTGGCTTATGAACCCACTGGTCAACCGGTACGAACCGGCCCAGGCGGAGGACTCAACGGAACCTTCTTCTACGACATCGCCAAACGCTGTCGGACTTATGGTGGCGTGTTATGGGGGCAAGGGATAGGCAGCTATCGCGATTTGCCAGACTATGCGTTGGTCAGCACCAACGAGGGCAGGGCTCTTGACTCACTCGCTTGGTACTCGGGACTGACTCACCAATGGAACGACAAGTGGTCGACGAACTTGACCGTAAGCGAAGGAACCGTATCAAATCTACCTGGACAATCGCTCGATAGTGTCCACCGTTTGCAATACTTCGCGGTGAACCTGATTTGGCAACCCAACCCCTACGGCTTTGCAGGTGCAGAGTACCTTTGGGGCTCGCGAGCCAACTTCAGCGGTGATGATTCTGACGCCAACCGGTTTATGGTCAGCTTTGGATTTCTATTGCCTTGACGATTGAGCTAGGCTCGGGAGATCAGAGTTTGATCTCAAAAGGCTGGTCTTGTTCGATGGCCTCTTTGAGCTTATCGCACTTTTCCTGCTGCTCTTGGCTAGCAAGCTCCTTAGCCGACTCGATGTGCTTGATCGCTTCGTCCTTTTTCTTGGCTGTGTTTAAACTCACGGCCAGGACGTAATGGGAGTACCAAGTTGGAGGGGATTGCTTCTCGTGAGCTTCGCTTGCGAGTGTCACGGCTCGACCGGCATTGCTAGGAGTCTTTGAAACTCTCTGCGCATAGAGTAGTGCCAAAGCCCGCTTGGCATCAAGCTGCATGGCTGGGACGGTCGTCAAGGCCTTCCATTCGGTCTCAGCGATGCTGATCTGATCCTGCTTGCAAGCCAGTCTGGCGCGAAGCCAGCGGCAGTAAGGATTGGTACGATCGATTTTGATCGAGTTTTGCATAGAAAGCTTTGAATCCCGATCCTTGTCCATACTGGCCTGCGAGTAATCCCCTTTATTGGTCAGCAACAGTGCTTCGGCAAGCTGCGCCGGAAGATTGTCCTTGTCGCGATCTTGAAGCGCAGCCAATGCGACTTGATACTCCTGGGTCGAAAACTCTTTCTGCGGGTCGGTGAATTTCCAATACTTTTCGAAGAAGCGATTGCCGCCGGCTTGCCATTGGCGATAGTCCTCCTCAACCTTCATGACTTTTTGAATCGTTTCGAATCGTGCTCGGATCGTCCGTTGGGCTTCGACCCCGAGTTGCTGCAACTCTTGGCTGCGCATAAAGGCATTCATGTTCTCCATCATCCGATTGACCGCAAGTTGTTGCTGGAGTTGCTGACGCATCGCAAAATCGTTTGGGTTGTTATTCCCTCCAGGTGCCGATCCGATGCTTCCGATCGTGTTAGAAAGTTGCATCGAGTTCATGGCCGACTGGATCGCAGAGAACTGCTTGATGACTCCTTCGTTTTGAATCCGACTCCAATCTGCCTCGGATTGTTTGATCGAAGCTTGCAATGCCTCGTAGGACTCGACGAGCCTTTTCTTTTGCTCCAGATACTCCTTGAAGTCGTCGTGGATCTTGCGAACCGCTTTATCCAGCTTGTCCGCAGGTTCTTTGTCCGCATCTTGTGGACAAGCCCTTGCGATACTTTGCATAGGGCCTGATCCAAAACCCGATACAAAGACAGCTAGCAGCAACCAAGTTGCTGCGAAACTCGCGGTAAACGATCGCATAGAGAGTGACGAAGCCATCGCACAGGCTCCTTAGATCCAAAGACAACGAAGCGATTGCCCCACTACTTGAGGGGACTAAGAGCTAAGTATAGTGGTTGCCCCGTCGAAAGTCGCTATTTTTTGATCTCAAATTCGGTTTTTGAACTTCCGAATTTATTGCCGCATAGATCCTCCATCGTGAGGATCAATTCGTATTTCCCAGGCGCGATGCTTGCGGGCATATAGATCATGTAAACCAAGAAAAAGTCTCGGCGTTGGCTACTCGATATGTCGGGTTCCATCGGCAGCGATTGTTCAACCAGACGCTTGCCCTGGGCATCGCGAATCTCGTAGGTACCTCGAACTTTGGTTTCAAATCCTTCTCGAACCTTCTGACTCGTGACGTTATCGAGCTCGCAGTAGAGCAGGACTTGCTGATCGGCCGTAAAGCAGTCTTTGTCGAACTTGCGGGCTTGGCCATAACCATCGACTTGAGTGCAGAAGACAGGGGGACTGAGCTGCAGGTTGCTCAAAGCCCCGAGGTGGCGATCGGCGAGTTTTTGCTCGGAAGCAACTTGAGCCCAATGCCTTGGCCGACTGGGATTCGGATCCGGACTGGTTGCTAGGTACAAAGCGCTCAGTTGATGCTCCAGGTACTCTTGTTCCTTGTCGCTGGCTCCAGGAATCGGACGTTTGGCCGCTTCTAAATTACGCTGAGCCAAGTACAAAACTCGGAGTGTCATCTCATGATGCATTCGCAGGGCTGGCTCCATGTCCGTGGAGGCTTCGAGCAGTTTCTCCAAGGCGACGACCGATTGATTCAATTCGTGTGTCCATCGAGTCGGATCTTTTGGATCAATCTCAATCGCTTTGTTGTCCGATTCGGTGTTCGTCTCGCCAGTGATTCTCTTGCGCAAAGTCGACTGGTACTCCGACGGAAGTGCGGACAATGCTCCTTCGATGTCGACATCGGTCTGCCCAGAGTCCCTAATCCCATCGGGTTTAGGGGCTGGGGTTTCACTCGCAGATGCTTGGACGACGTTCGAGGACTTGTCCTCAGGGGGCATTGGAGGGGTCGGATCGTTTGCAGGAGCATTCGCCACGACCGTTGGCAAGGTTGTTGAGGTAGCAGCCAAGCTTCCTGGTGCTGTTCTCGCTGTAGGAAGAGTCGCTAAATCGGGGCTGGGAGTTTTTGCCAACGAATCCTTTTGCCGGTCGCGTGGAAGAGTCACGCGCGAGGGCTTTTCCGGTTTGGCACTGCTGCGAGAATTGATCGATGGAGATTGGTATGCGGGTGCAATTTTGGTGTCTCGATCGGTCGGATTGCTGGGGTGTTCCCAGTCGTCTTCCCGAGAGCGACCTTCGTTTGCAAACCCCAAGAGCGATTGGGAATTCGGACGACTCCACCAGTTCTGGCAACCAGCGATACTCATGCAGAGCAACGCAAAAAGGATTGCAACGACTTTCAAAGGCTTGCGATTGATCATCGACATACTCATCATGAACCTCATGGAGCAGACATTGCGATAGGTGCTGATTGGGTAAGAGGCATACTAGGCAGATCCGAACAGACTCCTGAGAGCGAAGGATTTAGGACTTCGCCAGCAAGTGCTAGGTAGTCTTCGGCACCGTTGCTCGTGGGGGCATAATCGAAAATCGATTGTCCAAAACTTGGTGCTTCCGCCAAACGGATGTTTCTTCGAATCTTGGTCTGAAAGAATTTCGCCGATGCCCATACGGGACTTTGTGTCGCACTAGCTTTGAGGAACTCTTCGATGTCGTTGCTGACTTCGACAGCTAGCCGTGTGCCTGATTCGTACATGCAAAGCACAATTCCTTCGAGCCGCAAAGCGGGATTGAGCCTCTTGGAAACAATCTCGATAGTGCGAAGCAGCTTGCTGAGACCATGGAGAGCCAAGAAGTGCGGTTGCATCGGCAGGATGACTTCGTCGACGGCCGTGAGCGCATTGAGCGTAAGAACCCCGAGCGATGGTGGACAATCCAAGATCAAAAATTCAAAGGGCTCGGTCTCGATTTCAAGTCGATCGCGGAGAATTACCTCGCGCCCGACCTCCGAAGCTAATTCCATCTCGGCTGCGGCCAAGTCCAAGTGCGAGGGGATCACATGAAGATTCTCATGAACCTTGCGGCGGACTTGCCCAAGCCCCATGTCGTTGCAAAGCACATCGTAGACACTCGGCTCGCCGTGCTTGAGCGTTACACCTAAATGCAAGGTCGCATGGGCTTGGGGATCCAAGTCCAAGACGCATACTCGATGACCGCACGAGGCGATGCCTGCGGCAAGGTTCACTGCAGTAGTCGTTTTACCAACCCCACCTTTTTGATTGATGACGGCAATTTTTCTCATACAAAACCGATGCTTCAAACCAGCGACTGAAAAACCGTAAAACGCCGATTTTTTCCAGTGGATTTACCCTGAAAACTCCCCTGCCGACGGACTTATTGCATCGCAACACTAGCAAGTCTCCCCTGGTGAATTCCAGATCAATCTCGATAATCTTGCTTTCTCGAATCGCAAACTTCATCCGCTTTTGCAAAGGATCCTTGGGAGTGAGAAGGCTACTTATTGCTGGTAATTGGAAAATGAATCTCGATCGTGGACGTTCGCTATCTTTAGTTCAAGGATTGGTTGAATCCCTGCGAAATACGTCCAATGTCGATGTGGCTGTGTGCCCACCGTCTGTGTATCTGGGGGAATTGGGCAAGGCGCTCCATGGGAGCAACATCGGCCTTGGAGCTCAGAATGCCTACAACCAACCCGAAGGTGCTTACACCGGTGAAGTCAGTTGCGGAATGCTCAAAGATGTCGGCTGCCAATATGTGATCCTCGGACACAGCGAGCGCCGAGCGATCTTCGGCGAGACAGACCTAATGGTCAACGAGAAACTCCATGCGGTTTTAGCCGCAGGTCTTACGCCGATCGTATGCGTCGGGGAAACACTCCAAGAGCGCGAAGCCGGAAAGACTCAGCAGGTCGTCGAGTCGCAGTGCAAAGGCTCACTTGCGGGCCTGAGTCATGAGCAGATGCTCAAGACCGTAGTTGCCTACGAACCGGTTTGGGCTATCGGAACTGGTAAAACGGCCACGCCGGCTCAAGCCGAAGAGGTTCACAAGGACATCCGAGAGCTCCTCGGTAGTCTATTTTCAAGTGAGACTTCCCAGAAAGTAATCATTCTCTACGGCGGAAGTGTCAAGGCAGACAATGCGTTGGAACTCCTTTCGGAACCCAACATCGACGGTGCCTTGGTCGGTGGAGCTTCGCTCAAACAGGATTCTTTCCTAGGAATCGTGCAGGCGGCAAGCTCTGTGAAGAAATAACTTGAATACTTTAATTCTCTCAAAAAAGGCCCACGGCGATGCGTCCTAGCGAGTCGACCAACCTGTATTTCAACCAAGCAGCCGATCATTTAGAACTCCCGGATTGGATGCGAAAACTCTTGGTCACCCCCAAACGGGAAGTGACGGTTCAGGTCGCTTTCGAACGCGATAACGGAATGATCGAAACGGTGCTGGGATATCGAGTCCAACACGACAATGCGCGCGGACCGATGAAAGGTGGGATTCGTTACCACCCCGCCGTAGATCTCGATGAGGTTCGCGCACTTGCTTCCTTGATGACCTGGAAGACAGCCGTTGTCGATCTGCCTTATGGGGGTGCCAAAGGTGGAATCGGGATCGATCCACGTACCCTTTCGAAACGCGAACTCGAGCGCATCACGCGAGCCTTTGTCGATCAGATCCACGAAATCGTCGGCCCCGATTCGGACATCCCCGCCCCCGATATGGGAACCAACCACGAAGTCATGGCTTGGTTCCGAAATCAATGGGAAAAGTATCACGGTTTCAATCCGGCAGTCATCACCGGCAAACCCGTCGAGGAATACGGATCGCGTGGTCGCGAAGAAGCCACGGGCCGAGGTGTGGGCACCCTGGCTGTGAAAATGCTCAAGCGATTGAATCGTAAGCCTGAGAATACCCGAACGGCCATCCAAGGCTTTGGCAACGTAGGTTCGCATGCGGCGAAATATCTCTTCGAGTCGGCTTTTCCAATCATCGCAGTGAGCGATGTGACGGGTGCTTATGTAAACCCCAAAGGTCTCAACATCCCAGAGATGCTCACCTATACGATCAAAAACCAAGGCATGCTCACAGGTTACAAAGGGGCCGAGCGAATCGAACCCGACGAACTGCTAGGCTTGGATGCCGATTTGCTGATCCCGGCTGCCCTGGGAGATGTCATCACTGCTAAGAACGTCGATCAGATCAAAGCCAGCTTGATCATCGAAGGTGCCAACGGGCCGATTGACCCCCAGGCCGATGCCAAGCTCAATGAGCGCAAGGTGTTGGTGCTGCCGGATATCTTGGCCAATGCCGGTGGTGTGACGGTCAGCTATTTCGAATGGGCCCAGAATCGACAGCACTACAAATGGACGCTCGACCGAGTTCGCCAAGAACTCGATCGCACACTGTCGGAAGCCTTCGAAAGCGTTTGGCAAGAGTCCGTCAGCAAAAAAGTTTCGCTCAGGACAGCCGCATTCATGCTTGCGATCCAACGCGTCAAACGAGCCTCGGAACTCGCCGGTTGGTTTGTGTAATGAAGATCACACCAGTTCCTATTGGGAACATCCAATGCGGCACTCCCGATTCGATGACCCTCATCGCTGGCCCGTGCGTGATCGAATCGCTGGAATCATGCCTGCAAATCGCCGAGCATGTGTTGAAAACTTGCCAAGAACTCAATATCGGCTATGTCTTCAAGGCATCGTTTGATAAAGCCAATCGAACCAGCGGAGCGAGTTTTCGCGGACCGGGAATCGACCAGGGGCTCGAGGTTTTATCCAAAGTTCGCCAGAGACTTGGGATCCCTGTAACGACCGATGTGCATTTACCTGAGCAAGCATCGGCAGTGGCCGAGGTTTGCGACTTGCTCCAGATCCCTGCGTTCCTAGCAAGACAAACCGATCTTTTGGTCGCTTGCGCTGCGACCAAAAAGCCATTGAATGTCAAAAAAGGTCAGTTCATGGCACCAGGTGACATGAAGTATGTCGTCGATAAGACTCGCAGTGCGGGCAACGGGGGAGTGCTTCTGTGCGAACGAGGTACATTCTTCGGCTACGGTCGGCTCGTGAGCGACATGAGCGGTCTGCCCGTGATGAGAGGCCTTGGCGTACCGGTCATCTTTGATGCGACCCATTCGGTTCAGCAACCTGGAGGGTTAGGTGGGGCAACCGGCGGGAATCGAGCGATGGTAGAACCGCTGGCAAGGGCTGCTGCTGGAGTCGGGGTTGACGGTTTCTTCTTCGAGACCCATCCAGATCCAGATCGCAGCCCCAGTGATGGGCCAAATATGGTTCCGCTTGAGGATTTTCCTGGGGTTTTGAGCCGAGTTCACACCCTCTGGCGAACCACGCGCCCTTGGCATGCGTAGAGCATTTAACCCTGTTTGATCCTGCGATGCTCTTTCTTCTAATGCCGAAAATATCCCGCGACACTACGAGTCTGTTCCTACTAGCCCAGCGCCACGGCGTCCAAGCACAGCGCCACTGCGTTTGGGTCCTCGTTTGGATCGCAATAACCGCTAGCTTGGGAACTGTCGGTTGCGTCGATCCAGCCCAGAGGCTCGTCGAAGGCATCCAAAGTGAATCGGTCGAAAAGAAAGAGAAACGAGATTCGCTCAAAGACGCCTTCCAGTACTTGCCCCAATTGATCCGGATGGATCGAACTGTGGCGGTACAGGAAATCAACTACCAATTGAACTCTTGGTCATCGAGCGTAACGGCTCCACCAGATTGGAAACCATCGTCGCTTCTGGAGTCGATTCCAGCAAGTCTCCGAACGATCGATTTTGCCCAAAGAATGACCAAGCTCGAATTCGCTGAGCCCGAATGCGAGTACATGATGCAATGCCAGATGCTCAAGCAGGTTTCCCAATGGGTTATCGACAAACCCTATCGAGACAAACTCTTCGTCAAGTGGCTTGAAGCGAGCAAGAGCAATTTGCCAGCCGACGAATGGTCGAAACTTGAATCCACCCTCAAGCTCTTCGACTGGACTGTTTGCAACATAGCCACCGAAGGTGATCCTAAGATCGCCGAGAGCCTCGTGGTCAATCCCGATATGCCGCCGAGCGACCAAGCTCCCATCTACCGTCAGTTGCCTTGGCAAACCCTGATGTTCGCTCGAGGGGAGGCTTGGCAACGCGCTCGGGTCTTTACCCAAATGTGTTTCGTCCAAGGAATCGATGCGGTCGTTTTGGCCCTGCCGAGCATCACCGGTGCCACCGAAAACGCCGCCCTGCGGTTGTGGTGCGTCGGGATTCCTATCGGCAACGAAATCTATTTGTTCGAACCCAATTGGGGGCTACCTATACCGGCAGCCAATGGTGATGGTATCGCAACGCTCTCGGAGGCCAAGAGCGACCCGACTGTTCTGCGTCGAGCCAAGCTCCCTGGGCGATTCGAGTATCCTATCGAGTCGAAGGATTTAACAGACGTAATCGCCTTGGTGGACGTCGAACCATTTGCCGTAGGGCGCTCGATGCATGTCCTGGAGCGTTCTTTAACGGGTGAAAACAGACAACGACTGAGCTTCGATGCCGATCGTTTCGAAGCCAGACTTCAGGCGATCGACCCGAAGGTCTCGGTCAGGCTCTGGAATGTGCCGTGGCTCTCCCACGTGTACAACCTTTCGATCCGAACTCGTCTGGATGATATGTCCCCGTTTGCGATGGCTTATTTAGAGCGTTTCGGTAGCTATGTAACCGATACCCCCATGAGCCGTGCTCGCGTTTTGCACTTTAAAGGACAACTCGAAACAACCATCGATGCCCCTGGTGCTCTGCGGATGTACATGGATTGCCGCATCGATGAGGAAACTCTTCGTGAGCTCCAGTACGACGGCGAACTGCAAAAGTCCTTTGGTGTGGTCAAGCGTCCCAATGAGAGTATGGACAACTACCAATTCCGACTGAACATCATGGGCAATTACTTGCGGCAGTCTAAATTCGATATCGTCGCATTCCTGGCGATGGCCAACATGGATCTGGGCAAACCGGAAACAGCCAGCGATTGGCTTGCCAAAAGACTCCTGCCTGTGCGTGGGACCGAACGATGGCACGCCCATGCTCATTATTTGCTCGGCAGAAATCTTGAATCTCTCGGGAATCTTGCAGAAGCAATCGAGCAATACAAATTCGATGCGTCTGCCCAAGCAGCCGGCAATCGGATACGCATCCGCAGGCTTGAGTCTCTCTCAAATCCATCGGCGGCGCCGGAAGTAGACCAGTAGTCCTCCGGCCATCGTGGCCATGATCGCTAGTGACAGTAGATATCCATAGCGCCATTTAAGTTCTGGCATGTTCCATGGTGAAACCTCCGGATCGAAGTTCATTCCATAGACACCCGCGACGAACGAAAGCGGAATGAAGATTGTCGAGATGATCGTCAGAAGCTTCATCACCTCGTTCATGCTGTTGCTCACACTCGATAAGTAAAAATCCCGTAAGTCTGAAGTGACTTCGCGATACGTATCGACTGCATCGACAACTTGGATGACATGGTCGTAGCAATCCCGCAAATGGACTCGTGTTTCGGGATGAATCTGCGGGATTGAATCTCTCACCAATTCGTTGATCATCTCTCGATGCGGTCGGATCGATCTCCGGAGGGCAAGCAAACGGCCTCGCAATTCGTGAATGCGAGACATCTGCTCTGTGCTGATTTGATCGGTAATGTCTTGCTCGAGCGTGTCGACTTGTTCGACCAGTTGTTCGAGCACGGGAAAATAGCTATCGACAACCGCATCGAGCAGACTGTACAGCAGATAGTCTAGGTCATTGATCGCGACTTTACCGCGACGCTGGCGTAAGCGTTGACGCAAAGGTTCCCAGCAATCACCCGGGCGTTCCTGGAACGAGATCAGCACGTTCCCTTTCAAATACATCGAGAGCTGTTCGGTCACCGTCGGATCTTCGCCGTCGACCATCCTAGCGACAACGAATAGACCGTCGTCAAACTCTTCGACTTTGGCACGCTGGTGAACATTCACGACATCTTCGATCACCAGTGGATGAAGATGGAACATGTTGGCGATCGTTCGAAGCGTCGACTCGCTGCCGAGCCCAACCACATCGACCCAAACCCGCTGATAGGTTGCGGTGATCGAATCGAGTTCGAGCACATCAGCGATTTCTTTTTCAAGGTATTCGTTCCCCAGGGCAATGACTCGAACGACCGTCGGCACAGCCGCTGGATCGACTAAGATCTGGCCCGGGGCATCCCCCGGCTTGGATCGTCGCTTCCAACTCTTTTTGAATTTGTCTTTTTTCTTTCTCGCCATGTCCAGTTGCACCCACCTTAATCGATAAGCAATCCAGTGGCTCGGCCACTTCAATAGAGGAATTCTAGCGGTTTTCGCGGTTGGTGGGCATCCAGAAAACCGACCGCTGATGAACACTCATGAACGCTGATGGATGGCCCAAGCAAATGCGATAAGCTTTGCCGTTAGCCGACGAGCGCCAGCGTCGGGCAGTGACCGTACACGGCACAGCGCAATCGATGATCGTGACGGGGTAATAGTTCTTTTTTAGCCGCCTGGCGCTTTGGCTTTTTGGCTGTTTCCCTAACGCCTAACGCCTAACGCCTAACGCCGCTTGGCTCCCTTTCGCCAAACCCGACCGCTGATGGACACTCATGAACGCTGATGGATGACCCAAGAAAATGCGATAAGCTTTGCCGTTAGCCGACGAGCGCCAGCGTCGGGCAGTGACCGTACACGGCACAGCGCAATCGATCATCTTGATGGGGTAATAATTCTTTTCAAACCGCCTAGCTATGACTTCTTGGCTGTTCCCCTAACGCCTAACGCCTAAAGCCTTTTTCCCACTTGACTTTGCTGCCACTGTGTTGTATTAATCAATTAACACAGTGAGACAAAGGGGTTCGCCGATGCAGATTCACATACAAGCCCAAGGTGGAGTGCCGATCTACCTGCAGGTCATGCAGCAGATCAAGTACCTAGTCGCCTCGGGTCGACTCAAGCCTGGGGAAGAACTTCCTTCGATTCGTGTTTTGGCCGAGCAGTTGTTGGTCAACCCAAACACGATCGCACGTGCCTACCGCGAACTTGAGTCCGCTGGAGTCGTTGAAAAACGCCGCACCGCAGGAACCTACATCGCTGATACCGGTTCGCCTCTGGCTCGAAAAGAGCGGCTGAAATTGCTCAAGCAACAGATCGATGGATTGCTGGTCGAAGCCTTCCAAATGGGGTTTGAGCTCGATGAGGTGCTCAAGCTCGTGCAGCAGAGCGAAATACTTTCTGAAACGTCGAAGAAGGGATAGCCTTATTATGGGTGATTACATCGTCGATATTGAAAACCTGAGCCGCACGTTTGGGAACACTCAGGCGCTTCAAGACGTGACGCTACGGGTGCCTCGTGGCGGAGTCTTTGGGCTCATCGGTAGCAACGGGGCTGGAAAAACGACACTCATCAAACACATTCTCGGCTCTCATTATGCTCAAAGAGGATCGGTCCGTGTCTTTGGGCTAGATCCCGTGAAAGAGCCAGTAAAAGTGCTCGGAAGAATCGGATACATGTCCGAAAATCGGGACGTGCCAGGATGGATGCGGATACAAGAGTTGATCGATTTTACGAGCACTTTTTATCCTTCCTGGGACCCCGGCTATGTCAAGGAGCTACTCGAACTTTTTGAGCTCGATTCCAAGCAGAGGATCCGCAATCTGTCGCGCGGCCAAACCGCGCGAGTCTGCTTACTCCTAGCCCTGGCCCACCGTCCGGAGTTGCTCGTCTTGGATGAACCATCCTCGGGCTTGGATCCGGTGATCCGTCGAGACATCCTAGCGGCGATCGTACGGACGACCGCTGAGGATGGGCGCACTGTTCTGTTCTCTTCTCACTTGCTCGATGAAGTCGAGCGGCTTGCCGATCGCATCGCCTTGCTTCATCAAGGACGTGTGATTTTGGAGGATTCTCTCGAATCGGTCCTGGAGTCGTTCCACCGAATCACACTTCGATTTGATCGGTCGTATTCGGTGGCACCTCTTTTTGATGGGGCGATCGATAGTCGAGGGCAAGGCTACGAGTGGACGTATGTCGTTCGCGGTGACAAGACCCGGCTCGAGCAAACCGCCCAAAGCCTCCATGCTCAAATCGTCGGCGAAAGTCCACTGAGCCTAGACGATATTTTCGTCAGCAACATCCATGGTTCCTAGAGAGGTCCTCTCATGCAATCAATCACCCGTGCCCTTACTTGGGAATACGTCGCGCGCAATCGATGGTTTCTGCTCTTTCCGATACTGGCAAACATACCGGCCTGCATGGTTCTCTTACCCCTTCGAGGGATCGGCTCTGTGAACCCCTCGCGCGAACTCATTGCGATCCACGTCGTTTTATTGCTAAGCGTCGTATTGATCGTCGGTTTCGGGGTGCTCGCAACACAAGGCAGGGATTTGAAGCGACTGTATTTGATGCCCATCTCGACAATGAGGCTTGCAAGTTTCTACTATTGGAGCGGGGCACTGCTTGTTGGCCTTCAAGTCGGCTTGTTGCTTTGGGCTTGGAGAAACCTCTTTGCAATCGACTGGCCTATGACCGGCCCGGTTCTTTTTGCTGTCGTTTGCTGGTGCGCCTTCCATCCCGTCTTTAGAGGGGGGATGCATTCGCTCTGGTGGATCGTAGCGGCCTTCTTTATCTTAGTTGCCCTAACGAACTGGCTGCTCTATGCGCACGGAATTCCCCTAGGATCAGGGGGGATGATGTCGACAGGAATTCATCTTTGGTCCAAGATCTCTACTTTTGATATTCTCTTCGTGACTGCGGTCGTGGGTATCAGCTTTCCACTGACGATTTGGCGGGTGGCTTGCGATCGCAGCGGGCAGCGACAGACATCATTCCTCGAGAGAGTCGAACAAGCCTGTGAGCATCTTCAGTCCCGTTGGAACGTTGGATCCAGGGAGTTTTATTCCCCCAAACAAGCCATCGGTTGGTTCGATTATCGCACTCGCATGTTCAGCCTTCCGACGGCTATCCTCGTTGGCCTAACACTTGTCTGGATCATTGCAATCCTGGCTGGCGTCATCACAAGCAACGCCAACTTGCTGGTCGCAATCGCTCTTGGCGGTACAAATCTATTTGCCATGAGCCAGTTCCTATTCGCATTTGGGCTTATTTTGAATTCAGTCGCGTTGACAGGTTCCGGACAAATAACGCTCAAGACCCTCTTGTTCGAATCCGCTCAATTCATCGATACGCTTCCGGTTTCGGCTCTGGATAAAGCGACCGGAAAATTGAGATCATCCAGCGTCGCTTGCGCCATTCCCTCGTTGGCCTTATTGGTTTCGTTCCTGTTGGTGGCCGCCGTGGCGGTCTTGTTCAAGCTCGATCTGAAAAACGTGCTCGAACTCAAAATCAACTTTTGGAAATACATCACGTTTTTGTGCGGTAGCGTTTTCCTCATGTCCTTTGCTCTGTCCAATTTGCCCTCCTCAATCACGACGCTTATGTTTCGTGTCGAACTGTGGCTTTATCCGATAGTGATCATGACGATCTTAGTCGCTTTTGGAACTCCAATAGCAACCTGCTTAGCCGCAGCTCTTGGAGTCCTGATCCTTGTGGCCTTGGTCTACGCGACGATCCAAAGCGTCATCGACAAGGATGTATCTAATCGCGATGCAATCTGTATTTGGCTGGCAGGATTGGCACTTGTCCTAGGGGCGCTTGGCCTGCTCCAAAACGAACTTGGGATCAACGGATCAGTGCTTCTGATGAGTCTCGTGGGACTGGCCATACTTCCCTTTTTCACCACTTCCGATTCTCTTCGACGTGCCCGAACCACTTAAAGACATGGGTTCTATGCGAGATTCTGGTTGCTGTTTGACCGCTGATGCACGCTAATATTCGCTAATGCAGAAACCCGACCGCTGATGGACACTCATGAACGCTGATGGATGACCCAAGAAAATGCGATAAGCTTTGCCGTTAGCCGACGAGCGCCAGCGTCGGGCAGTGACCGTACACGGCACA
>JAJTFC010000093.1 GCA_021298315.1 Planctomycetaceae bacterium | reverse complement strand
TGTCTGGTTCTATCCTGCAGAACTTTCTATCCATCCGATCTTGCCAACTGGATATTCTATGAAAATCACTCGCATTGAATCTTTGGTCTGCCACGCTCGGATGCGAAACTGGATCTTTGTGAAGGTGATTACCGACGAGCCGGGACTCATCGGATGGGGCGAGGCCACTTTGGAATGGCACACTCGTAGCGTTGTCGGAGCCATCGAGGATCTTTCGCAACTGCTCATTGGCCAGGATCCGACTCGCATCGAACACCTATGGCAAATAATGTGGCGACAACATTTTTGGCATGGAAACGGAATCGTTCGCTCGACAGCGATCGCTGGAATCGATATCGCTCTGTGGGACATCCTCGGTAAGAAACATGGGGTTCCTTGCCACAAGCTCTGGGGAGGCCCAGTTCGCGATTCAATCCGGCTCTATTGCCATCTAGGAGGTGGCGATATGGAAGCCTTCTACGAGACTCCCGTCGACAACGCCAAACGCTTTGCAGAACTCGCTCAACAAGCCGTCGCCGAAGGATTCAGCGCTTTCAAGTCGATGGCAGTTCCACCGACGATGCCCATCGAAGGGCTTCGACCGATCAAGTCTGCCGAAGCCTGTGTCGGTGCAATGCGTCAAGCCGTCGGAGACAAAATCGACATCATGGTCGATTGCCATGCCCGCCCATCCCCCGCGATGGGAATGCAATTTGCCAAAGCCTTAGAACCCTATGGCTTGTACTTCCTCGAAGAACCTTGTTGGCCCGAGAGCATCGAAGGACTCTCGGCGATCAATGCAGCCGTCAGCACCCCTATCGCTACGGGCGAAAGGTTGACGCATCTGGCCGCATTTCGCGATTTGTTCTCCGCGAAGGGATGCGAGATTTGTCAGATGGACATCACCCACTGCGGTGGGTTCACCGAAGCTCGCCGCATCGCTGCACTTGCCGATGCTTACCGAATCGCACTCGCACCGCACAATCCCCAAGGGCCAGTCAGCACGGCCGCATCGATCGAATTTGGATTCTCTCAGCCGAGCTACATTATTTGCGAATCGGTTCACAACGATGTACCTTGGAGAGCCGATATCGTGCAGGAAGGATATCGACTCGATAAAACCACTCGCACAGTGACGCCCAACGAATCGCCAGGGCTTGGGATTTCCATCGATGAACAGCAAGTCAAAAAGCATCCGTTTGAACAAGAACAACTGCAACGGGTTTTTTACACCGACGGCAGTGTAGGAGATTGGTAACATGGCAAGCTCGATGGAAGGTGTCCTGCCGGTTCTGCATACACCCCTTACCGAGAGCGAAGGAATCGATGTTCCGACGCTTCAAAAAGAAATCCAGTGGGCATTTCAAACCGGTGCTCACGGGGTGGTAGTCGCAATGGTAAGCGAGGTCTTGCGATTGGGTTACCAACGCCGCAAGCAACTCGCACAGCACGTGTGCGAGGCTGCATGCAATCAGGGTTACGTGATCGTCAGTGTCGGAGCCGAGAGCATACGCGAAGCCGTCGAGTTTGCAGAGCATGCACAAGGTCTAGGAGCTAGTGGTGTCATGGCGATTCCTCCGCTAGCAACCTCCCCGAGCGGAGAGAGGACGGCTGAATATTTTGGAGCGATCGCCAGATCGATTTCGATCCCTTTGGTCGTGCAAGATGCGTCGAGCTATGTGGGAGCTGCGATCGACCTGGGGGTCTACCTCAACCTCCTCGATGAGTTTGGGCCCGAGCGAATTTATTTCAAGCCGGAGGCAAGCCCGCTTGGTCCCAACCTTTCGAAACTCCGGGATGCAAGTGGCGGCAAAGCCAAGATCTTCGAAGGATCAGGGGGGATCAATTTGGTCGACTGCTATCGACGCGGTATCGTCGGCACCATGCCAGGTACAGATCTGCTCGACGGGATCGTAGCTCTATGGCAGGCATTGCAATCGGGTGACGAGTCTCGGATCTATCAGCTATCACTACCGATTTGCGCTCTTACGGCGATGCAATTGCAAGCTGGACTCGATGGTTTTTTAGCGATTGAAAAATACTTGATGCACAAGCGAGGGATTTTCCCAAGCACGCGACGTGTGCAGCCATCGGGTTGGCAACTCGATCCTGAAACCCAAGCAGAAGTCGACCGTCTGTTTGATCTACTGCAGCGAACTTTAGACACTAGTCGATAGTAGGATTTGATGTCCAGCGAATTGCAAGAAGAGGCTGAGATCCGATCCGGACGTTACCAAGTGCTAACGCTGCTGTGTGCCTCGGCGGCAATCGCTTATATCCAACGGGCAGCATTGAGCGTACCGGCCGAAGAGGTCGCAAAGGATCTCCAATTCAGTGACCTTGCTCGCGACATGGGATCGATCCAATCGGTTTGGTACTTTGCGTACGCTCTGATGCAGATTCCAGCAGGCTGGCTCGCCGATCGTTTAGGGGCACGCAAAGCCTTGACCATCTTTTGTATCGTCTGGTCCTTGGCGACTTTGCTGGCCGCCTTTGCCAACGGCTACTGGACGTTGGTCTTGACGTGGGGGTTGATGGGTGCTGCTCAAGCTGGCGCGTTCCCTTGCGCAGCAAAAGCCTTGGGAAGTATCTTCCCGGATTCCCAGCGTGCCCGGGCAACGGGAATGCTAGCCGCTGGAATGACCATCGGAGGAGCGATCGCTCCGATTCTAGCAGCATTTTTTCTCGAAGCCTTGATCCCATCGGCAAGAGCCATCGGCATAGAACGTTGGCGACTGTTATTAGCCATTTACGCTATCCCAGGACTGCTGTGGTCTGCGCTGTTTTGGTATTGGATCTCCGAACGCAAATTACCTGCTTGCCATGGCGTTCAAACTCGCCCACCTGCCGTCGACTGGATGCGAATGCTTAGCAGCCTTCCATTGGGTCTGCTTTGCGCCCAGCAGTTTTTTCGGGCTGCAGGCATGGTCTTTTTCACAACTTGGTTTCCTACGTTTTTGCAAAAGACCCGGGGTGTCTCGCAACTTGATTCCGGGATCCTTACGACCGTTGCCGGGATAGGTGGAGTTGTCGGCAGCCTCACCGGTGGCTTCTGCTCAGACTGGATACTCAAGAAAACCGGTAGCCAAAGGCTCAGTCGCCAGGGGATCGCTATCGCTGGCATGAGCGCCTGTGCGATCTTGATCGTGCTCTCGTATTACGCCCAAGACACCCATCAAAGCATCGCTCTTATCACGCTCGGAGCATTCTGTGCCACCTTTGGGGGGGTCAGTGGCTACACCGTGGCGATCGGATTTGGAGGGAAAAATGTCGCGACGGTTTTTAGCACCATGAATATGTTTGGAAACATCGGGGCCGCTCTTTTTCCACTCACCGCAGGTTGGTTGGTGGCCAAAACAGGAAACTGGAATTTGATATTGTTTCTCTTTGCTGGCGTGATGGCCATCGACGCAGTCTGCTGGGCGCTGCTGAATCCACAAGGAACTCTCTTTGGAGATCAAAATGAAAGTGATACAAACGCCTCAGGCTAGTTGCAAAGCGGCAGTTGGCCGATGCGACATTACCCCACCGGTTGGCATCTACCATCGCATGTGGGGTGCCGCCTTGCATGATCGAGCCACCGGTGTGCATCGCCCCCTTTTCGCGACGTTGCTGTGCTTGCAATCCGATTCCGATCCGGCTTCAAAACCTGTCATTCTCGTTAGCTTGGATCACTGCATCCTCGATCGCCAAGAGATCCAAAGCATCAAACAATCCATCGCAAGATCGACAGACGCAGGCTCCGATAATATTTTAGTGACGCTCACCCACACCCATGGTGCAGGTTGGATGTCGCGATCACGAAGCGACTTGCCAGGGGGCGAATTGCTTGCACCGTATCTCGATCAGTTAGCCGACCAAATCGGGGCATTGGCCGAGCAAGTCCAAGCTCAACTAAGTCCATGTACGATGATCTATGCCAAGGGACGATGCAACCTTGCTGCTCATCGAAATTACCTTGACGAGCAGCAAAAGCGATTTGTCTGCGGATTGAATCCGACGGGATTTGCCGACGACACACTCATGCTCTCACGGATCACGAGCATCGAAGGCAATACTCTTGCAACGGTCGTTAACTATGCTTGCCATCCAACCACTTTGGCTTGGGAAAACACACTCATTAGCCCTGACTGGATAGGTGCGATGCGTGAAGTCATCGAGAAAGAAGAAGGCGGCTTATGCCTTTTTTTGCAAGGTGCATCGGGGGATTTGGGGCCTCGGGAAGGATTCGTCGGAGACACCGAGGTTGCCGAACGCAACGGCAGGCAAGTTGGGTTCGCATCGCTTTCGACACTTGCCACACTTCCTAAACCGATGACTCAGTATTGCTACACCGGATCGGTGGTCTCGGGAACCCGCATCGGAACTTGGCAACACCAACCGCTTGATTCAGACTCCTTGAACACGATCCGCACTTGGCACTGGGAATCGCTTACCGTCGACCTACCTTATCGCCATGATCTCCCCACCGTTGAAGAAACTCTGCAAGAGCAAGAGCATTGGCAGAAACTTCTGGAGCAAGCTCAAGCGGCCAATGATTTAGAAAAAATCAGAGACTCGCGAGCTCAAGTCGAACAGTGCACTCGGCAACTCACACGCCTTGGTCACTTAATCCCAGGCCGTTGCTATCCGCTGGAAATCCACATTGGATTCGTAGGCGATGCCATCTGGATCTTCTTGCCAGGAGAGATCTACCAGATCTTTCAAACAACGCTTCGAGAGCGGTTTGCGCCCAAGCTGATTTTTGTGACGACTCTGACGAACGATTGGCAACCGGGTTACATTCCTGAGGCCAGCAGTTATGGCTACGACATTTATCAGGAAGTCATCGCGGCGACGGCTCCAGGATGTTTGGAGGTGCTCATCGAATCGATCACTCGTCGCATCGATGATCGCTTGAAGGGAAAACGATAAATCCATTACTTGCGATAGGAATCATCGAACATGCGTTACGTTTATGGAGTGCTTTCCATCGCGGGATTGATCCTCCCGATGGTTTGTTTTGGAATTCATTTCACAAGAGCCGGGGAGAGAGGCTGGCCAGAATTTTGGGCCGCACCCTTTGCGACCTGGGTCATCTCAGGCTTCTCTTGGGATCTGATGCTCACGGCAACGGCTTGCACGATCTGGATGGCCAATGAATCCAAACGGCTGAAGATCAAAGGATTCGCATGGCATTTCGCAGCGATTTTTTTGGTCGGGATTTGCTTCGCCCTGCCGACATTTCTCTACCGCCGGGAAGCTTACCTCAAAATCGCACGAGCCACTACAATACCCCAGTAGCCTTGAATTTAGGTGGTCGCACAAATGCGATTAACCCCAGAAGCATTAACCACTGGAACAAAAACAGGTTCATCGAGCTTTCGATTCCAAGATGCAAGAGGACTCCAAGCCCGATTGCAATCCATCGAAACCTGGGGATCCACAAACCTATGGGTAATAGCGATTCGATGACCAAGGTGCCGTAGGTTGCACAAGCGCTTAGGCCGGGCCAATCGAAACAGGACGCAGGAATCAAACGTCCGAAGTTATCCGTCATGCGAGACACATACCATAGTGCCGTACCATCTTGCCATGTCGATCCCTCGATCTTCGACAAGGCTGTCGAAGCATAGATAGCAGTCATTTGAACTTGGATCAGGCGCAAAGCCCACCCTTGCGACGAACCCAGTGTCGACGCTCCCGTTTTTGTTTTCGGTGCACAGACAGCCCAATAAGCATCCAAGGGAAGCCAGATCATCAGGAATGCGAAAATTCGCAGCACCGTGTCTTCCCCATCGGTGATCAACGGATTGCGATTTTGAAACGAGATCAGCCAAACGAAAATCGCAGCCACTTGGAATCGCGAATAGCAACCTACGAGCATCAGCAAACCGTGGATGAACAAACACAGGAGTCCAAAGCGTGCAGCCCAAGGCGTCGAAGGCAAAAGATTCAAAAGCGACCAAGCTCCTGGATCGAGGATCCCTTGGGCTGTCTCGGCTCGCATGACCCCTGCATCGGTATACCAGTAAGCGGCATCAGGCCATACGACGATCGTTTGGATCAGGATCAGGATCGCAAAGCCGATTCTCAAAACTGGAGCCACGCGTGGATCGCAGGACTCAAAGAGAAACCGATCCCAAGCTTGTAGGATCCTTTGAAAACATACCATCATGGCTGAGACTCACGTCGCACCAAGAAGCTGATTTGCGTGCTCCACTGGGTTTGATCGATTTTCGGCAACGGTTGGCCTTCTTCGAGCACCATCGTATTGCGGTACTTGTAGAGCTTGATCTCTCGCATGGGAGGCTCGATCGCAGCGGGCTCAAGCATCTGGTTGTCTGAGCTCCAACGTATGCTCCCAACAGCCGATTCTTCGACAGGAATCGCTCGGAGCAAATAGTCCGCAAAATCGCTTGCCGCTGTGTAGGTGTTTGGCAAACGCTGCTGATAGTTCATATGCCGAAACCGATAAAACTTGGTCCACACCGAAGCTTCCTGCCAATCGATGGAGGTCCAAGTAGCGGGGTTGCCGCTGCGATCGGTCAATTCCGCGACAAGCACTCCATTGTTGAGAACTGGATTGGGTGCAAACAGTGGCCAATCCCCTTGGGAGAGTCCCAACGGAACCAAAACCGAATGAACCCATGCCTTAGGCCGCGATGCAAAGGAGTAAGACTCGGGAATAACATCGATCGCAACAAAAACGCAAAACAGTATCGCTAAGAGGCGAATCGCGTTCTTCTTCATGGCCTGATTCCTACGAAATGCTCGAAAACGATCATTCGTATAGTTTAAACAAACCGGAGTGGTCTAGGTTGCCCAGACCGAGTTGGTGGACGAGCCGTTCCCATTGATTTCGGCAATGATCGAGGGTTTCCGATTGCAATCCGACAGATTGGGCCAACTCGCAAATCAATCGAACATCCTTGAGCTGCAACTCGCTGCGTCCACCTGGTTCAAAGTCTCTGCGGATCATGCGATCACCATGAAGCTGCAATATACGACTCTCGGCGAACCCCCCCAAAAGCGCCTCACGCATCAAGCCTGCATCGACCCCAGAGAGCTCTGCCAGTCGTATCGCTTGGGCTACAGCATCGATCGTCTGTGCAACGATCAATTGATTGGCAAGCTTGGCGACCTGCCCGGCTCCCGATGGTCCAAGGTGTGTGACACGTTTGCCCACGGTCTGCAATACCGGCAAGGCTCGTTCGAAGTCCTCGACTTGGCCCCCTGCCATGATCGAAAGGCTCGCGGCTTGCGCACCGACTTGCCCACCGCTTACAGGAGCATCGAGCCAACGTACTTTTTTGGCGAATTCTTTTGTCTGAACGACGCTCGATGTTCCGAAATCGATAAAAAGGGTCTCGCTGGAGACACGCGAAGCTAGCCCCTGCGAACCAAAGACCACTTGCTCGACGGCTTCGGTATTCGAGAGATTCAAGCAGATGATTCCACCCGAAGCGTGCTCGGCTAGTTCCTCTGGCGACTTAGCGACAAGCAATCCCATCGATGCTGCTTGCACTGCTGGACCGGGGGATCGGTTCCATACCTTGAGGTTCGCTGCTGCTTTTTGGAGATGACTGGCCCCGGGCAACCCCATGTTTCCAAGCCCCACGTAACCGATCATAAGACCTTCAAGGCTTGGCATGGAAATTACCCTTGGTTTTCTTCCTCTTGTTCGTCATCCTCTTCATCGTAGATTTCGATCGCTTGATCATCGAGTCCAACATCCTCGAAACCGGTTTGGCCATAAGCATCAGAGCCAAGATCCTTATCGAAGGCTCCCTCCCATTGCTCACCTGGCTTGGCGTTAGCTCCCGGCAGATCGGTTTGGATTTCATCTCGCTGGTCATCGCGCTTGCGCGGTTGCAAGTAGAGCTTGATCGGGATCTCACCGAAGGGGAGGTGATCTCTTAGAAAATTCAGCAAATAGCGTCGGTATTGGTTCGAGAAGCCTTGAGGTTGATTGCAGACCAGAACGATCGTCGGTGGCTCGGATGCAACCTGGGTGGCATAGTAGATCTTTGGTCGTTTGAGCTGGTACAACGGAGGCTCATGCCTCTCAAGCGCCGCTTTGACGAGCTTATTGAGCATGCTTGTCGAGATACGCTCCTTGGCCTGCTTGAAAAGCATTTGGGCGTGGTTCAGGAGCGTCTTTACATTCTTGCCCGTTTGCCCAGTAACGAAGGCGATAGGGCAATAGGCCATGGTCGGGAAGTGTTCTCGGAGATACTCGACCCACCTTTCGGTTGGGATCTGACCGGCGAGCTTGTCCCATTTGTTGACCACGAAGATGCAGGGTTTGAACTCGTCATGGATGTAGTGCGCAAGTTGCTTATCGACCTTGCTCATCGTCTCGATGCAATCGAAGAACAGAAGCACAACATCGGCGCGTCGAATGCTGCGCTGGGCTCGGTGAGTTCCGTACCAATCGATGTCGGTCTTGATGCTCTTGTTTCGACGCAAGCCCGGGGTGTCGATCGCCATGAACTTGTGGCCGTCGAGTTCGAACATGACATCGACACTGTCTCGGGTAGTTCCAGGAATCTCGCTAACGATGCAGCGTTCCTCTTTAGCAAGCGAATTGACAAAGGTGCTTTTGCCAACGTTGCGTCGGCCGACGATCGCAACCTTCATCGTCGGAGGCTCGATCTCCTCGGCGGTTGCGTCAAAGTCCGGGAGTCGCTCGGTAATCCAAGAGAGCAGATCCCCCTTGTTTCTGTTCTGCAGAACGCTCACCCGCAAGAGATCTCCATAGCCCAAGCGATGAAATTCGTCAGCATTGGAGTCTTGCGATTGGCTGTCGGTCTTGTTGGCAATCAACAGCACCGGTTTGTCCTCGATTGCCGCTAAGATCTGCCCCTCGACTTGCTCGGTCAGATTATCGACATCCTCGATCCCAATCCCTCCGGTATCGACCATCTCAAAGTGTCGCCCTTGATGCTCTATGAGGGTTGTAAGGCGATCTCGGGTAACGCCAGCAAAATCCTCTACGATCGCCAAACGGCGACCAGCTAGCCAATTGAAAATAGAACTCTTGCCGACATTCGGTCGGCCAACAATTGCAACGCGTGGAATAGCCATCGAAAGACCATGGATCGTTAAAAGGGATCAGCGGAGGCCCCGACGGCTCGCAACTACTTGATCGCGTCAGACCGGAGGTTCCAAGCCTCGACCCAATCGGTTTCGACCAGCACCGCTCCGAAGTCTTTGAGCAAGCGCTGGTGCATGTCGGGAAAGTGGCCAGCTCCGTAAAAAACACCGAGCTTCCGCTTGCCAGACTTGAGCTGTTCCTCAAGCACCGAGAACGCTTTGGCATTCCGCTCGGTCAGAAGGGTACTCTTTCCATCTTTATCCGCAATCCCAACCATCTGATTGTCCAGCGATTCGAACTGCTTGGCCATCGCTCGCCTCATCCGCAGAGGATCGCGGCTGAGCATCGCTGCGGTCATTTCCGCTTGGTTATCGTTGGCTTTCTTCGAACCCTGAAGTGCAAAACCGGCTCCCATAAGCCTGGCCATCATGCTGATAACCCCATCGTTGCGTTTGGCCATATCTTCGCTGAATTCGCTGGGATTCATGTCGGCATGGACAAAGTTCTTGGCTCGGTAGTCGATCTCCTCAAGCTGGAACGAGAGCTTCAGTGCATCCTTCATCCCCGTTTGAAGCGAGCTGACTGGATTGGCACTCGCTCGACGACGCTTCTCATTCTTCTTAGGCCGATCCGTCGATTCGGCAACCAACTCATAGAGAATCACTTCGTAAGACTTGAACATGCTATTGAGTCGCTGGTAATAAGATTGCTCGCCAATATGCACCGCACCAATCAAATCGATCACTGCACCGGCATAAGGCCCAGAAGCAATCTTGTAGCTGACGACCGCGCACTCGAGGGCCTCGGGTGACCCAGCATCCGACTCCTTGACCCTCACAAACAAAGGAGATTTTTCTTTGGTCGATTTCTCCTCTGCACTCGATCCTTGAGCAACCTCTTGAGGTTTAGCTTCCTGGCCAATCGAAACATCAGCCCCGCAAGCCATTAGGATCGCAAGGGAGAAAACGGACGCGAATATCGGACGATTCATCGAAAAGACCTTTGAAGATTAAGCACGAACCTCAGGGATCTATCCAGTTCAAAGCAGCCAAGCCGACAACAAATCGGCCATTCCATCGCTCTATTTTTATACCGCAAGGGCCCTAAATGTTACCCTCTGATTCTATGGGTATTTAGAAATTTTATGAGCTAACGCGTCTTCTTCGTACTCGTGCTCCTGCTCGTACTCCTGCTCGTGCTCGTACTCGTCCTCGTACTCGAAAACGCCTGAATCGATTCAAGTCGATCACCTTTTCAGGGAAGCGGTACCCCCAATATTTGGCCCGTTTGTCAACGAAACCCCAATAATTCTCTTCGAGTACGAGTACGAAAAGAACCAGCGGTAAGAATCGCCAGCTACGATAATGCCCGATGGACCCTTTTTTCCTGAAACTTATCCAATCGGAAACTTGAAATTTTTGACGCTCCGTCAATAATTGACGGCATGGTCGAAATCACAAGAAAACAACGGGAAATTCAGCAGCGCACCCAAGAAATCCTTAGGGTGGCCAAGCCCATTTTGATCGCCGAGGGCCTCCAAGCCTTGACGATGGATCGGGTCGCCTCCCACATGCAGTACGCCAAAGGGACGATCTACAACCACTTTCCCAACAAAGAAGAAATCGTCCTGGAGCTTGCCATCGAAGCGATGAAACTCAGGCACAAGCTCTTCGACGCAGGAGCCAGTGGGGATCGCCCGGCCCGCATGCGACTGATGACCATCGGCGTGGCTTGCGAGTTCTACACCCAGCGGTGCTCCGAGGAATTCCAGGTCGAGCAGTGGATGCGGAACGCGAATATTTGGGACAAGTCCTCCTCTGAGCGGCAGGTGATCATCCGCCAATGCGAAGCCGGTTGCATGCAGGTGGTCGCTCGATTGGTAAGAGAGAGTCTCGAACAAGGAGACTTGCCAGCCTTGGATCACCTTTCCCCAGAGGAAATGGTTTTTGGTCTATGGGCGATCACCTTTGGATCTCAGATTCTCACGGCCTCGAGTCCTTCCCTAGAGGCCTTGGGTGTTTTCGATCCCATCCGAGCGATTCGAATTCATTGCTGCCGACTCCTAAACGGCTTTGGTTGGCAGCCGATCCTTGATGAGCATCAATACTTGAAACTCGTCGAGAATATCGCAGCCGAGTACTTTCCCCGCTTCGAACAAATCCAGCGAGAACATCGATGAGCCCAATCGTTCCCTTGACCCAGGAACCCCATGCCTTGATCGAAACCTCCACAAGTGACGAGCAAGCCTACATCCATCGAGCGACGGAATCTGCGAAGTTTCGCACGACGAGTGCCTCGTTTTTAGAAAGCCGTATGCTCCGTTGGATCGCGGCCGCTTTGATGCTGGCCCTGCTTGCTTGGATGATGCTCTTTTCAGAAAAGAGCTCAGAACCATCGAACTCTCTTTCGACAAGCTCTCCAGCACCTCTGAATGGAACCGAGCTCCTGGTTCGTGCTTATAAGATCCCCGACCCAAATACATCTGGGACGGGACAACGCTCCTTTTCCGGTACCCTTCAAGCCCGCTACCAAAGCTTACTCGGATTTCGTGTCGCAGGGAAAATCGTCCAGCGGCTCGTCGAGGTCGGTGATCGAGTCAAAAAAGGACAGGTTCTCTTTAAACTCGATCCAACCGATTACGATCTGCAACTCCAGGTCGCACAAGCCGATTTGGAGGCGGCCAAATCCCAATTGGTCCAGATCGAAGCCGAAGAACGCCGATTGTCGGATCTTCGTAAAACACGATCGGCCAGCCAATCGGACCATGACCTAGCCGTGGCGGCTCGCGATACGGCCAGATCGCGGCTCCAAGCTGCGATCAATCGTGAGATGCTCGCTCGAAATCAACGCGAATACGCCGATCTAGTCGCCGATCAAGACGGACTGGTGACTCGATTGATGGCCGAAATTGGCCAAGTCACCTCGGCTGGACAACCTGTAGCCCAATGGGTTCACGGCACAGAACTCGAAGCGGTCGTCAGTATCCCAGAGTCGATGCAACAATCCCTAAAAGACAGCCAAGCCAGTGTGGAATTTTGGTCGAAACCTGGACTCCGAATTCCATGCAAACTGCGGGAAATCTCTCCGGTGGCCGACCCAGCATCCCGAACCTATGACGCTCGGTTTACGCTGATCGATCCCCCGGGTGAGTTGTCCATCGGCATGACTGCAAACGTTGTGATCTATCGAAACGAAGATGATGGATTCTCCATACCCATGGGTGCAATCGCCCAATCCCAAGGGGAACCGATCGTTTGGCGGATCCTCGATCAAGGCCGTGTGGAGTCCGTCACTGTCCAGATCGTCAAGTACGGGAGTCAGTATGCCACCGTTCGCGGAACTCTAGGACCAGGCGATCAAATCGTCAGTGCCGGGGTTCAGCGGATCGATCCACAATGCAAGGTTCGCGTTTGGCAGGACAACCTATAGGCTTTAAGGTTCATGATGCCAACAGACGACCAACCCAACCAAGCTCATCGCAACGAGCCGCGAGATTCGGATCGCGCCCAACTGCTCGAAAGCAATTTGAACTGGAATCTCTCCCGATGGGCAGTGACCCATCAAGCCTTCGTCGGCTTTCTGATGATCGCCTGCAGCGTTGCAGGACTGGTCGCCTACTGGCGCATGGGCCGAGCCGAAGACCCCTCGTTTTCGATCAAGACGGCCGTCGTCGGAGCCGTATGGCCAGGAGCCACAGCCGATGAAA
Organism: Planctomycetaceae bacterium; assembly: GCA_021298315.1. Taxonomy (GTDB): domain Bacteria; phylum Planctomycetota; class Planctomycetia; order Pirellulales; family Pirellulaceae; genus JBKCUI01. Next base: position 28,488 of record JAJTFC010000093.1, on the reverse strand, counting down.
TGCAACGGTATGTCGCTCGCAAAATCGAGGACAAACTCCGCGAGACTCCTAAACTGGACTTTCTGCTGACCTACTGCATCTCGGATCGGATGATGGCACTTGTGCAAATCCAAGATTCCGTGCGAGGTAAAGATGTCGCCGACACTTGGTATCAAGTACGCAAGAAGCTCGACGACATACGGGGTGAATTGCCATCGAGTCTCATCGGCCCGACCGTCGATGATGAATACGGTGATGTCTACAGCGGGATCTATATGTTCACTGGAGACCATTATTCGCTAGCCGAACTCAAAAGGATGTGCGAGCAAGCTCGCAAGAAACTCCTTAAGGTCAAAGATGTCGAAAAAGTGGACATCATCGGAAACCAGCAAGAGCAAATCGTTCTGGAATTCTCGCATCGCAAACTCGCCACCTTGGGCGTCACACCTCAACAGATCTTCGACAGTGTCGCAAGGCAGAGCGTGATGCTTCGCTCCGGAAGCGTTGATACCTATGAAGACCGAATCCATGTACGAGTCGACCGCAACTTCAGCGGAACCCAGCAGATCGAAGCCGTACCGGTAGAGGCCGCCGGTAGGGTGTTTCGATTGGGGGATGTCGCCAACGTTACTCGTGGTTATGAGACCCCTCCGAGTTTTCTGGTTCGCTACAACGGCAAACCAGCCGTCGGTCTTGGAGTGGTCATGCAAAAAGGGGGCAACGTCCTTGAGTTAGGCGATTCGCTAAAGAAGAAATGGCAAGAGATCCAAGCCGAGATTCCAGCGGGCGTGGATATCAACACGGTGGCCTTCCAACCGAAGGTCGTCGAAGGTTCGGTTGGCGAGTTCTTAAAGTCTTTCTTTGAGGCATTGGTGATTGTGCTGATCGTCTCATTCCTTAGTTTGGGAATTCGTACGGGAATCGTGGTGGCACTGAGCGTCCCGCTGGTTCTGGCGATTTCGCTGGTCATCATGCACAGCATGGGCATGAACCTCGATCGTATCACCCTCGGTGCGTTGATCCTGTCCTTGGGATTGCTGGTCGATGATGCGATCATCGCCGTCGAGATGATGGCTGTAAAAATGGAGCAAGGTTGGAGTCGGCTCGATGCAGCCACCTTTGCCTGGACGAGCACCGCCTTCCCAATGTTCTCAGGTACCTTGATCACGGTCGCAGGTTTCCTCCCTGTGGGATTTGCCAGGTCAACATCCGGGGAGTATGCAGGCGGGATCTTTTGGGTCGTTGGAATAACATTGGTGACCTCTTGGCTTGTAGCGGTCTTGTTCACTCCCCTTTTAGGCATGCGATTGCTCCCGAATCCAAGCCAAGGAATTTCGCACTCAACGCATGATCATGCGTTTGATACACCTTTTCATAACCTGCTAAGACGATTGATTCGGGCTGCGGTAACAAGGCCCTGGCTGGTTGTTTCGATCACCTTCGGGCTGTTTCTCCTATCGCTCTTTGGCATGTCACGATTGCAACAACAGTTCTTTCCGCAATCATCGAGGCCTGAACTGCTGGTCGATGTGAGGATGAACGAAGGCTCCTCGATCGGTGCAACGTCGGAGATGCTCCAGAGGATCGAGTCGAAGCTGCTGGCTCCTCGGATGCATACCGATCCCAGCTCGGGCAACCATCATGGCGAAATCCTCTATTTTACCACTTACGTTGGGGCCGGATCGGCAAGGTTTTTTTTGGCGTTGAATCCCGATCTACCCAATCCTAGTTTCGGAAAGATCGTGATTCAGACCACAAGCGTCGAAGCCCGCGAGAGGCTGCGCCGGGAACTCAAGGAGACGTTCGCAAACGATCCTGAATTTTCGACCGCTTCGATTCGGGTTCTCCGATTGGATTTTGGTCCACCGGTTGGCTTTCCCGTGCAGTTTAGAATCGTCGGTCCGGAAAAACAGGTCGTCAGGAATCTCGCCAACCAAGTCCGAGAGGTGATGCGCAAGAATCCCTCCGCCGTCGATGTGAACCTCGAATGGGAAGAGCCCGCCAAGATCATCCAGGTCAAGATCGATCAAGATCGAGCTAGGCTCTTGGGCTTGTCTCCCCAGGAAATAGAACTTGGATTGCAAACCTTGCTCAGCGGAACAACCATTTCTTTTTACCGCGAGGGAACCGAAACACTACCGGTCGTCGCGCGAGCGATCGATGAGGAACGGTTGAATCTGGATCAGTTCCAAGACATGACACTCTTTACACTTGGAGGTAAAAGCGTCCCGTTGCAACAGATCGGTAAACTGGAATATTCGCAAGAAGACCCCATTGTTTGGCAGCGGAATCAAGAGCAGATCCTATCGGTGCGGTGCGATATCGTCGATGGCGTGCAAGCTCCGGACGTGAGCAAGCAGATCGACCGGGAGTTGGCCGAGTTACGTGCGCAATTACCTCCCGGTTATCGCATCGACTTAGGGGGGAGTATCGAAGAGAGCAACAAAGCCAATGGGGCCCTTTTTGGCATGTTTCCAATCATGATCATGGTCATGCTCACGCTCCTGATGGCTCAGGTTCAGAATTTCCGTAAGATGTTTTTGATCTTCGGAATCGCACCCCTTGGGATCATCGGAGCGGTAGCTTCGTTGCATGCGTTCCATGCCCCGTTTGGTTTTGTCGCCTTGCTAGGAGTCATCGCTTTGGCTGGTATGGATATGCGAAACTCGGTGATCTTGGTCGACCAGATCGAGCAAGACATCCGTCAGGGTTTGAGCCCTTGGCAAGCGGTCATCGAGTCTTCGGTGCGCCGTGCGAGGCCAGTGATCCTGACGGCCGCAACGGCCATCTTGGCGATGATCCCACTGACAGGTAGCGTGTTTTGGGGGCCCATGGCGATGGCCATCATGGGCGGATTATCGATTGCGACTTTTCTGACTTTGATCAATCTGCCTGCGATCTATGTGTTGCTCTTTAGGATTAAGCCTGACACAGATTCAGGGGCGGTTTAAACATGGGATTGCCAAGGTTTTTGGTTGATCGACTCGATCCGCAAGGTTCGTTGCAACTCGGGGAGTCCGAATCGCACCATGGGGCCAGAGTCTTGCGGCTGGGAATCGGCGATCCGTGCATCGTCTTCGATGGATGTGGATATGAAGCTCGCGGGCAAATTGAGTCGGTGGACAAAAAATCGCTGCATGTGAGTTACCAATCGCGCATCTTTGCCCCCAGGGATCATGACGGAAGACTCGAGTTTGCGATTGCGATGCCCAAAGGAGACCGCCAGCGGAATGTCATCGAGAAACTGATCGAGTTGGGTGTCGATCGATTGACTCCGATCGATACAGAAAGGAGCGTCTCGAAGTTCGACTCGAGCGCCATCGAACGCCTGAAGCGTTACGGGATCGAGGCCTGCAAGCAGTCGCAGCGAAATCGGCTCATGCAGATCGATCCGTGTTGCGATTGGCAAGATTGGTTGCACGGTGTGCAAACCAACTCGCAATGCGAAGGCTGGATTCTTCATCCAGTACGGTCCTCCGAGGGGATGGTCCAAGAAGGTTTAAAAGAATCATTGCCTTTTAACGATCCGGCGAAATTTATTTCCGAGAGAACATCCGGAGCTAGCGAAATTCAATCGCAACGGATTGTATTTGCTATAGGTCCGGAGGGTGGTTTTACAAGAGCCGAGGTTCAGCATTCGCTAGAGGTGGGACTGCGGTTGCTGGATTTAGGGGAGCGGATCCTGAGGGTCGAGACAGCCGTGAGTGTCGCGGCCGTGCTCGGCAGTCAGCGCCTTTTTTTGGACCGCTGATAAACACTAATAAACGCTGATGCAGCACGTAGGGTACGTGAAGCGGTTATGCGCGATGGGTATCGCCATGGATTCCAGAAACAATCGCGCTGTATCTATCGCAACAGGATCATCCACCAACCGCGGAACGTACCTTCAAGCGAGTAAGGCTCTTTGGCTGTCCGCCTAACGCCTAACGCCTCTCCCCGCTTGGCCCCCCTTCGCCCCAGGGCTTTGGCTGGGGAGAAGGGGCGGGGGGGATGAGGGGAAAGACCGCGCGTTAGGCTGTTTTTCCAACCGCTGATGGACACGAATTTTCGCTAATGCAGAAAACCCAACCGCTGATGGACACTCATGAACGCTAATGCAGAAAGCCGACCGCTGATGGACACTCATGAACGCTAATGCAGGGCGTAGGGTACGTGAAGCGGTTGTGCGCGATGGGTATCTTTGTTGATCACAGAAACAGTCGCTGGACTGGGCTCGCAACAGGATCATCCACCAACCGCGGAACGTACCATCGTGCGCGTAGGGCTGTTTGGCTGTTCGCTTAAAGCCAAAAGTCTGAAGCCTCGAGCCTGCCCCCCCGCTTGGCCCCCCTTCGCCCCAGGGCTTTGGCTGGGGAGAAGGGGCGGGGGGGATGAGGGGAAAGACCGCGCCTAGGACGCCTCAATTTTTCAGGACTCAACCGTCAACTCCTTGCTCAGCAACTTTGGCAGCAGCCTATCACGAAGGGTGTCGAGGGCGTAGGATTTGTTAATACGATTAAGCGTTGCTCCTAGATTTCCAGGGTTTCGAATCCCGGAATCGTCTCAATTAGACCTTGAGATGAATATCTAAATTTACGTGTCCCAAGACGGTTTAGGTGGGACACGAGGCCCGGCCCATACAATCTTTGGCGGCATCCATTAAAGGCGAACGCGCCGCGTAGTTGACTTGTCTCATTGTAAGCAGCGACCAGTTCGTCCACCTGCGGCGGTGTTAATAGTTCGATTCCGGGCAGCACTTTGCCGAGTGTGTTCCCGATGTCATAGGTCAAGCATTTGCGAAGTGCAGCGACATAATTGCTGAACATCCTGTCGTTTTTAATGAGCAACTTTACAACGTCCTCTGCGACTGTCGCCCATGTGCACGAAAGGCCTTGGAATCTTCCTATAAAGCCATAAGGGTCTTTGCCGAGCCTAGCCGCGATTATCGGTACACCACGTGCAAACGCAAAGCCAACTTCTTGGTCGGTCCAATCACTTTCATGAAAGTTGGATGTCAAGAGTGCAACGAACCCGTCCATACTGGCTAGTGCATTTTCTATTTCATCCTGCCATGGCTTTGTCGGGTGGATATCTTCGTGGGCAACGAAACAAGAAATGCCAAACAGACTGAGGCATTCTTTCAACGCAGCAGTCTCCTTCTTGACCTCGGACTTGTGACTGAGGAAAACGCGGAAACCAGTGGTACCCCAGATGCGCTTCATTGCATCCGGTAGGATCGTCCGCTGCCCCGAAAGCAAGAGGCCGGAGTCTTTTCGCCATTCATTATTTTCTCCAATCTCCATTTCGATGAAAACTTCCGCAATGAACTCGTTCTGAACGTTGTGAATCTTATTAATGTTCTCTTTGATTCGATTTTGGAGATCGTCTTTTAGGCTTACAGAGCTAAGAAATAACGCCTCGGGAAGAACGAGGTAAAGCGCGTGACCGTATGTACCCCCATTCCAGTTGTCTATGCTCCACTCTTCGTGAATACGCGGCTGCGCGTTTACAATGATCTCCTGAAGCTGCCGATTCCCCTCCTGGGCATATAGTTTTGATAGTGTGGCAAGGAGCCGATCGATAGTCTTTGGAAGTTCGAACTTGCTGGGCTGTTGGCTCATAGTCGGTTCTCCTTTTCGACATAGGTTTTAGTCTTGCTCAATTCTCCACTAAGCAACTTCGGCAACAGCGTGTCTCGCAAGGTTGCAAGGGATTTTGATTCCTTGGAGTTGCTTTTGATTTTTGCCATAAGAGGCCCTGTAAGATCGTCGAAGCGACGGGCAATTGCTGGAGTCGGTAGCATCCCTCGGGAGATCAGCAAGTCGGCTTGATCTACAAGGCTCAGCGCTGGCTTGGTGTACTTCATGTACCAACTCCAAGTCCATAAAAAGAAAGACCCGACGAAGTGTGCGTGTCTTGCGACAGAGGCCCGCCGGGTTTGCTGTGGGAATAATATCGTCTCCGCTTGAGCATGGGAACGGGAATACCTGTCTGATCTCCTCCTTTTTTGCCAGTTTCTACGTCTTCAAGTGACGAAATCGAACGATTCCGGTTAAGTCTTACGATCCAATCCAAAACTTGGTCCACCGTTTCGTAGACGTTATGTGCCAAGCTATTCCCCATAACCTAGCCCCTTGAGGTTTTTCTTGATGAGCTTTTCCAAGCTTGCCGACTCGACGAACTGGGCTTGCAACTCCGCGACCAAACGCGGCATTTTTTCCTCGAACGGCTCGCCGTCGTCTTCGACTTCCTCGGCTCCTACATAACGACCCGGAGTCAAGACATGGCCATGCGCTGCGATCTCGGCTGTGGTGGCCGACTTGCAAAAGCCCGCGATGTCCTGGTATTTAACCGCCCCGGGATCGCCCCGCCAAGCATGGTACGTGGAGACGATTTTTTGAAGGTCTGTGTCGGTAAGCTCCCGATGCACGCGGTCGATGAAGCCAAGGTTGGCCGAGGAGTCTTTCGTGTTGGTGGACTTTGCTTTTTTGGCCATAGAATTTCTGAGTTCGGTTTGCTGCTACCTTTTGGGCTTTTACTCCAACGGCGGCTCACTGAGGCAGCTCGTCCAGGTTCTTGGCCTGAGAGCTCTGGGCGCGAATTTCGCAAGACCGGTAGTTTAAGGCCAATTCCGGCCCAACGCAAACACAGAACGACGACCAAGAGGACTCCTATTGGTACTCAGTGAAACGGTAGTCGCCTTGAATCGATTCAAGCGTTTTCGAGTACGAACAGTGTCGATGATTTCTCCGAAATCATCGCTTGGCGCCAGAGCACGGCCCGAATCGAATCAAGAACCACACCCGAGCCGCCTTGCGGCGGCAGTCCGTGCCGTCAGTAACCCGAAGTGTAAACGAGGAAGCACTCGAGTGAGCGTCATGCTGTCAAAAAAAGTACAAGCAAGAACAACCTTAAAAGTTATAACTTGCCCCGAGCGTGACACCATGCAGAATCAGAAAGTCGTTGGCTCGGATCATCGAGGCTTGAGATGGGGAACGGAAGTCTGACGGAATCTGACTTTGGGCAGACGCGATTCCCGATGCACCCAAAACACGGTACCCAAGGTTCGCCGTCCAGCCACGTGCGAAATGCCAAGCAAGTCCGCTCGTGGTCTCTCCTAGAAACGAAGTTCCATTGCCCGATGCGTCGTAGTTGTACTGCCCGCCATTTGCCGAACCACTAGAGACAATCGTTGCCAACGTTGTGCCATTGCCCGCAGCAGTTTCAAGCTGACTGCGATTGTTGTACAGACCAGCGCTGAGATTGTTCCAAAACGACCAGCGAGGGGTTAACAGAACATGCGTCGTCGCTCCGGATTGGATCCCCCAAAGGTCGTTGCGCACATCGTTTTTATAATAGGCATCCAAAGCCGAGTAACGCAGTTGGTCTTGGAATTGAAACCATCGCACCCCCGAGAAAAGACTCATTCGCAACCGACTCGGTGTATGGAACCAAGGTGCATTGCTGGTCGTTGGATGGTTCGATAAGCTCCAGCATTGGCCGTCGTTGCAGTTTGGAGCCAAGGGTTGCCGTGCGGCACCTCCTAGAGCGAACCAGGTCAGATTGAGCTCGACGTTGTTGAACTCGCTTTGGCGCTGCAATCGATGCTCGCTCGCACCATTGAACAAATCATTCAGTGATGATCCGCCAACAAATAAACCTTCGCTCACCCCTGGAACAACATTCGAAGGAACATTGAAGGGAATGTTGGTCGCAAGCAGTCCAGAGTTTGCACTCGATGCTGTGGCAACCGATTCCGCCGGCGAGAGCCCCCAATAACTGGCGCTCAAGGCATACTTCCCGCATCCAAAGTATCTTCCAACTCCAAGTTCATATCCGCCAGTGGAGCCCATACGCACATCGCTCGATCCGAGCAATCGAGTCGAAGGATCTAGGGCACTGCTGGAGAAGACCCGATCCTCTTGATCCTTGAGGTTCATGATCAAGCCGCTCGCTCCGAAGAACCATGGAGACGGAGAACCCAGCGGCCTCGATGCCGCTTGGGTGTACCCCCCCGAGGCAACTTGCATTCCGGGTTGCATGCTGGGCGAACGCAGATCCAAGTCGACCGATTGGCCCGTCGAAGGACTTGGCGGTGGACTTATCGTTTCCGATGCTGGAAACGGAACCGGAATAGTCGTTGGTATGGGAGCTTGAGTGACCGTCTCGGTCAGTATCGGCTGTGAGGGTATCGGCTGCGGGACGATAGGCTGCAGGGCATTCGGCTGCAGGCCACTACCGATCAGAGGATTGGATGGAGCCGTCGGTAGACTCTCGACAGGAGGCTGAACCAGCGGCACAGTCGAAGGGGGCAAAAAGTAGCTCGGTGAGAGACCTTCGCCGGAGACGTAATTCGAAGGGGCCTGAATCGTCAGCTCCGTTTGCCCGAATGCTTGGCCAGAATGCAGGCAAAGCAAGGGGGATGCCAAGCAGGCGGTTAAGATTCGGCCCTTGGATAACACGGCCGACTTTGAATGAGCGAGCATCTGGAAGTTCCTTCTTCATGGCGAGTCAAGCGTGCCGTCATCCGTGAGGCTCGTTCTTGACGCTAGCTAATGAAGATCGGAAATCGACTTGGCAATCTTGGGGGGATTGGCAGTTTGGGGTAAGCCTTTTGTTTTCGATGGGCGTTACAACCGTACCCCAGGAGAGCCATGTGCACGCATGGAACAGATGAAAGGATTGGGCAATCTTGGAAGACTTTTCCGATTAAGAGAAATTTGCGGATTGAATCAATTTTAACGAGCTGCTGTCCGATAGAACCCAATGCGTGGCGGTTTTTCCATCCCCCTGGATGCCCCAACGCGGATTCCCCCCCGTATGCCTTTCGCACGGAAGTAACTCTCGTGAACCGATTCGCAACCCTTTGCTGCCTTTTGATTACAGCCTTGGCCGGCACTGCTCAAGCCCAAGATCTTCGGAAGTACCGGGTGCAGAGCTCCGCTTACAACTCAACCCAGCGTGCAAGACCTGCTGCAAGCTCGACGGTACCAGCACGTTTGGCTGGAACCCCTCGTCCTGCGAAAGTTCGAGCTCGGCCTGCATCGAGCCGCTCAGTCCAAGATCCAATCTATGACGATTCTTCTTATGGTGGTTCGGCCATCGACGATTCCGAAGTGATTGTCGATGGGTCGTCAGCCATGCACGAGGGCGTGATTGTCGATGGCGAGCAATACCATGATGATGGTCAGGTCTATTACGAAGACGAACCGATGATGTACGATGCCGATGGGTTCGAAGAATCCTATGGTGTTTACAATAGCTGCGGTAGCTGCGATGGACATGGCTGTGGAAGTTGCGGTGCTGGCAATCCCTTTGGTATCGATCTTTGCAACCCTGCAGGCGATCTTCCAGGTCGTCAACTGTGTATCTGCTTGCCTTCGCACGGTTGGGTCAGTGTTGACTATCTGGGGCTCTTTGCCTCGGGAATGAACATGCCAGCCTTGGTGACTTCCTCACCAGCAGGTAGTTCGCAATCGATCGCTGGTGTCTTGCCAGGAGCGAGCATTCTCTACGGAGGAAACGACAATGCATTCACTGATCAGATCAATGGAATTCGCGTTCGCGTTGGAATCTGGTCTGCAGTTCGCCCGAACTTTGGTGTAGAAGGTGAATATTTCGGATTCAACCAGCTCGATGAGAGCTTCACTGCCAGCTCGAGCGGATCGCCGATCCTGGCACGACCCTTCTACAACAACATCACAGGCCTACAAGATGCTGAATTGGTAGCGTTTCCTAATCTCTTAAGTGGAAAGGTGCAAGTCGAAGCGACTTCAAGACTCGATGCGGCTGCGGTTCGTTTCCGACACATCCTGTGCTGTGGAGAGAAGGGTAGCTGTTCGGCTTGGGATTGCGGACCTGTGGTAGCACAGTCTCGTATCGATGCAACGCTCGGTTGGCGATACATGCAGCTTGTCGAAGGTCTGACGGTTACCGAAGACCTCACGTCGCTGAGTCCAAACAATCCAGGAAGCTTCCTCATTCGCGATGATTTCCAAACGTTCAACCAGTTCAATGGTGTCGAGTTTGGATTCCAATGGTTGCATCGTCGCGGGTTCTGGTCGCTGGACGCTTTGATGCGAACGAGCGTCGGTGTCTCTCGTCAATGGTTGCAAATCGAAGGAACCACTCGCAGTCCTCGCGATGGTGCAGCCCAAGCCGGAGGATTGCTGGCCCAGCCAGGTCGCAACATGGGAACAATCGATCGCAACGAACTCGGTGTGGTGCCTGAATTCGGAGCGACACTGGGCTATCAATTGACCGAGCGGCTGAAACTCAACTTTGGTTACACCTCGATCTACTGGAGCAATGTTCTGCGACCCGGTGATCAAATCGACAACACGGTCAATACCAACTTGCTTCCGCCTGCCATTCCCGGAAACGCCTATATGGGCCAACCTTTTGCGGTCAAAGAGGTCGATTACTGGATCCATGGTTTCACCGCCGGTATTGAATACCGCTGGTAGAAAAATCCGGTTCCTCTAGAACGAAAAGTCGCCAGGATCGGCAAACTCGGATTAATACTCAAAGTCCAGGAAAACTCGAAGGCTTGCGTCGCGGTTCGTCGATGCAAGCCTGCGGTGTTAAAAGACTTGGTTTTTTCATCTAGGTTGGGATTTCAAAGATGTCTGGCATGTGGGATCGGCTCAAAAAAGGACTTTTACGGACGTTTGCTGACAAGTCGCGAAACACCTCGCACCGCAGGCAAGCCCGTCGCAGGATCCGGATGGAGATTCTCGAAGGCCGCCAACTTATGGCCGCCGACATCCAGGGAATCGTTTATCACGATGCGAACAACGACAGCATCGTCGGCCCGGCTGAATTGCGGCTTAGCGGAATTCCTATCCAGTTGTTCCTCGACAACGGCGATGGATTTTTTGGAAACACTGATACGCTCAAGGCTTCGACCACATCCGGAGCCAATGGTGCCTACTCCTTGTCGGCAGAATCCGCTGGAACTTACTTCGTTGTCCAAAACTCCGAGCCAGCCGGTTATGTGCAGCGTCAAAACCAGCGGATCCAAAAGATAACGCTCGCAGCAGCGGACATCGCGATCTCTGACAAGCTCGTTCTCGATACCTTCAACACCACCCAGCAAGTGGTTAATGCAAGTTTCCCTGGAGCCACCCCAAATTCGTCGGCTCTAGCCGCTCCCGAGGCCGTTGGTGGTGAACGCGATATCTTCGTCGATGCAACAGCAGGCACCGTGAGTATCGCCGCCAACGGGACACCCAAGCCGGGTGAGTTGGTTTTCGACGTTGGAGCGGGAGCCAAGATCGTTCCATTTAGCGACTTTACAACTTCGGCTGGTACGGGTGCGAACTTTGCTGCCGTCGGAGCAATCGAACTAGAAGTCACTGGTCCCGAAGCAGCCGATGCGATCGTCAATGCCTTTAGCACCATCGGACCGACATCAAGAGATCTCAACATTGCTAACCTGACGGCGATGGGGATCGGCAATCAAGTTTTCGCCGACAAGAATAACAACGGGATCTTCGATAACACCGGAGCTCAGCCTGAAGTCGGAGTACCAAACGTTCTACTCCAGCTCTTCGAAGACACCAACAACGACGGCATCTACAGTCCAGGCATCGACCAGCAAGCGATCACTTCGCTCGGTACACTGCGAACTGCAACGACCAATGCAGCGGGCATCTACGGTTTTGCCCCAGTTCCACCCGGAAGCTATTTTGTTGTGATGCCCTCATCGCAGTTTGCCACCGGAGCTCCTGCGGCTGGATATGTCGTAAGCTCGACGGTTCCCTCGGGTTTGACCAATAATGCTAACACGGCAGTTCAATTTACTGGTGGTGGGCTTGTGACCAAGCGTGTAGTGCTTAGCCCTGGCAGCGCACCGGTCAATGACGGAGATAACGATCTGAACACCGACAATTCGATCGACATCGGCTTGAATCCAAACTTTGACCTAGCCATCGAAAAGTTTGGCCCCACGACAACCGCCGAAGGTAGCACCATCACCTACACGCTCAAGGCGATTAACAACAGTCCGATCGATGCCAAAGAAGTCATCGTCAGCGACAACATACCTGATGGGCTTAAAGTCATCAGCGCATCGCTCAACAATGCCTTTGTCAGCGTCCCGGCTTCGGCTGTCGATAACAACCCCTCGAATCCCGACAACATTATTTTCAATGTCGGGAACTTGGCAGCGTTAAGCAGCCAGAGCAACATTCAAATTGTTGCTGCAATTTTGCCAGGAACCGTTGGTCCGAGCATCATCAATACGGCGGTCATTGGCACGAGCGACACAAGCGTCGCTGAATCGAACTTGAATAACAACACCGCACAAGTCTCCACAGCCCTGGAGGCTCCGAGAGTCAACCTCACGGGCCGAGTCTACGAGGATCGCAACAACAACGGGATCTCCGATGCGGGTGATCTGGGTATTCCAGGTGCCAGCGTCATTCTCACCGGTACACCTTTTAGCGGTTTGACACCGGTTTCTCTGTCGACCTTTAGCGGGCAAAACGGGGACTACGCGTTTAACAACTTGTTGCAAGGATCTTACTCGGTCGAGGTGTCTCAGCCTGCGGACTTTACCTTCCGAGCCTCGAATCCAGGAACAACGCAAGGCACCCCGGGATTCCGTCAGATCTCGAACATCAACCTCAACACCAATTCGTCTGCCAACAACATCGGCTTTAACCGAGCCTTCAGCAAACGATTGTTCCTGGCCTCTTCGTCACCACTGTCCTAGTTCGGTGCTCAGAGCTGGAATTTACGACCGTAACTTCGTCCGCCGGTTCGCTTGATAGCACCTTTGAGTTCCAAGACGCTCAAGGTGCTTAGGACTTGAGAAACCGCCAGTGCGCTTCGGTGGACAATCTGATCGATGTCTGTTGGTAAAACATCGATTGCGTGCAAGACCGAGCGTTCGATCTCGTTGAGCACTAGCTCGCTGGGTTGTTGAACAACTTGACCACCACTGAGCTTAGCGCTTCGAGCCAGTGGACTCAGGTGTTCGAGGATATCTTCGGCATCCTGGACTAAAACCGCTCCATCGCGAATCAAGCGATTGCTACCTCGGGATGTCGGAGCGCTAGCTTGGCCCGGCACGGCAAACACATCTCGTCCTTGCTCTCCTGCGTGCCTGGCGGTGATCAAGGATCCTGATCGCTCTGCTGCTTCGACGACGACTACGCCGAGGCTCAAGCCGCTGATGATCCGATTGCGTTGAGGAAATACGCCCGCTTTGGGTTTCGCCAAAGGAGGCGTTTCGCTAAGCAATGCCCCTTTGTCTCGAATACTCCTGGCAAGGTCTCCGTGTTCAGGCGGGTAGACCTCGGTCAGACTGCTTCCGAGCACAGCGATGGTTCTGCCGCCGTATTCGAGAGCCTTACGATGGCAGACCCCATCGATCCCTCGTGCCAATCCACTGACAATCGTGCAACCGTAACCGCACAATCCTTTGGTCAATCGTTCGGCCATGTAGCGTCCGTAAGCTGTTGCATGGCGTGTTCCGACCATGCCGACCGACAGCGCGTCTTGGGGCTGAAACTCACCTTGGAGGTAGAGCACCAGCGGTGGATCGCTGATCTCGGTCAACAGAGGTGGGATCCGTGAGTCTCCTGGAAAAAGCAACTCGATGTTTTGCTCTTTGCATATCTTTAAAACCTCCTCACAGTAGGGGTCTTTGGAGGCTTCTCGAATGGCCGTGGCCGTCTTGGGGCCAACACGTTCAATTTGACCGATATCTCGCAAGGATGCCTTGAGCACCCCGGTGGCTGATCCGAAACGATCGAGCAATCGTCGCATCGTCCGGCATCCTACCCCATCGACCAGTGCCAATCGCAAAAAGGCGTCCTGATCCTCCCGTGCCACCTTGGCCAAAGTCTCGTGCATGTCGAGAAACTCTGAATCGGCTGCCGGATCGATGTCCATTCGATCCAAAACGACTTGAATATGCTCCCCTTGACTCATCGCTGACTCCTTTGTCCCTTGGCCAAAATCCGCTAGTTCGATTGGGAGCATTTTGGAATCTGAGTGTGACACCTCTGGTCACAACCCAAGGCATCTGCAAAAAAACCCGCCGTATTTTCAACCCATATTCACCGTTGAATTCTTGAGATTTGGGGTCTTGGGGAATTATTGTGGTTGAGAATTGATACCACGGGTTCTATTCGTACTCGTACTCAGTGAAACGGTACTCGTACTCGAAGGGATGTATTGGGATGTTGTAGACATACAGCCCAAATTCTGGGGTTTCAGCTTCCTTGAAAAGGTGATCGCCTTGAATCGATTCAAGCGTTTCGAGTACGAGTACGAGTACGAGTACCGCAAAGCTGAGTACGAGCAAGAGCAAGCATCCACGGCAATCCCGACCATAGAAAAAATTTCACTGGACATTCAAGATCCTAACGCATCGGTTCCCCGTGCGCTTTACAATAGGGCAACTCGCAAGATGCGACTCTCCGTTGCTCCTAGCTAACGAAATCCAAGGGCTCTATCCTCATGACCGACCAAAAGATCACGCCTGTTTCGCATGCCAAAATGCCCTTGTTCTTGGGAATCGACGTTGGAGGCACGGGAATCAAAATCGGGTTGACCGATGACCAAGGAGCCACGCTGGACTTCATCGCTATCGAGACACTCGAGCCACAAGGACCCGAAGATGCCATGCGACGTGTAAACATCGCTTGTGAAGAAATCCTTAACCGTTGCGGATTGAGCAAAAAACAAGTTCTTCGAGCAGGGCTTGGAACCCCCGGCAGCCAAGACATCCGCAAGGGACTTTTGCTCCAGCCACCCAATCACCCGCATTGGCATCACTTCCCAATCGTCAAGTGCTTGGAAGACGCCTTGGGAATGCCTGTCTCCTACGCCAACGACGCCAACGCGGCAGCCTTTGGTGAATTCTGGGTCGGAACCGGAAAGGTCCACGACAGCATGGTGCTTTTGACCCTTGGTACCGGAGTCGGCGGAGGGGTCATCATCGACAACGAATTGATCGTCGGACAAAACAGTTTCGGCGGAGAATGTGGTCACATGATCATCGACCCGAGTCCCAACGCTCGCCTGTGCGCATGGGGTGGAGGACGCGGACACTTAGAAGCCTATGCAAGCGCCTCGGGGGTTACGGCACGGGCCCGCGATGAACTCCGAGCCGGTGCTCAGAGTATCCTCGCGTCAGACATCGAAAAAATCACCGCCAAAAAGATTTACGAAGCGGCCGAGCAAGGAGACGCTTGGAGTTTGAGTTTTATCGAACAAACAGGAGAATACCTTGCTATCGGAATCACCAGCATGGTTCACATGGTCGACCCAGGTTTGGTCGTCCTGGGCGGAGCCATGAATTTCGGCGGACCGAACTCGAAAACCGGCCAGAGATTCCTCGAGTCTGTTCGAAACGGCTTCCGTGAACGCACCTTTCAGAATGTTAAAGCCGGAACAACCATAGAATTTGCTAGCCTTGGGGCCGATGCTGGCTACATTGGCGCTGCGGGAATCGCCCGTTCCGACTACCATAAAGCTCTATGAACGGAAAAGAACTAAAAACGTCTGGGGATATCCCCAACGAGCGAATACGAAACTTCTGCATCATCGCGCACATCGATCACGGAAAAAGCACCCTG
The DNA here is from genome assembly GCA_021298315.1 of Planctomycetaceae bacterium. GTDB lineage: Bacteria > Planctomycetota > Planctomycetia > Pirellulales > Pirellulaceae > JBKCUI01. Next base: position 12,937 of record JAJTFC010000093.1, on the reverse strand, counting down.
GCCGATCGCCTTCTGGAACGCACCGGGACGGTCGAAACCAGGAAAATGAAGGAACAACTCCTCGATGCGATGGAGCTCGAACGCGAACGGGGCATCACCATCAAAGCCAAAGCCGTCTCGCTTAGGCATCTGTACAAAGGTCAAGTTTACGAACTGAATCTCATCGACACCCCGGGCCACGTCGATTTCCAATACGAAGTCTCTCGATCCTTGACCTGTTGCGAAGGAGCCTTGCTCCTGGTCGATGCATTCCAAGGTGTCGAAGCTCAAACGGTCGCCAACGCCTATTCGGCCATGGACCACGATCTAAAAATCATTCCCGTGATCAACAAGATCGACCTGAATCACGCCCGGGTAGACGAAGTCACTCAGGAAATGAATCAAGTCCTCGGCATCGACCCGGATGAAATCGTCCGATGTTCGGGCAAGGCAGGAATCGGAATCGATGAACTACTCTCTGCCATCATCGACCGAGTCCCTCCTCCATCGGGCGAATCGACAGGCCACCTTCAGGCGATGGTCTTCGACTCCCACTACGATGACTATCGCGGGGCGATTACCTATGTGCGACTGATGTCCGGCGAAGTCAAACGAGGAGACAAAGTCCGCTTTTTTAGGGCTGGCGTGAACTACGAAGTCCTCGAACTCGGGCAGTTTGTTCCCGAACGCAAAGCGGTCGACAAACTCAAGGCCGGCGAAGTCGGTTATCTGATTTGCAACATCAAATCGCTCAAGGATGTGCGTATCGGAGATACAGTCGTTCATTCCAACGACGACAAGGTGCAGCCTCTAGAAGGATATCAACCTCCAAAACGAATGGTTTATTGCGGCTTGTACCCCAGCGATGGTCAAGAGTTCTCCGAGCTTCGCGAAGCTCTCGAAAAACTCTCGATCAATGATCCTTCGTTCGAGTTTGCCCCTGAGACCAGCGAAGCCCTCGGATTCGGATTCCGCTGCGGGTTCCTGGGCCTCTTGCATATGGAGATCATCCAGCAACGGCTCGAAAATGAATGCAATATCGACTTGGTTCAAACCGCTCCAAACGTCACCTACGAGATCATCAAACGAGGTGGCGAAAAACTTGAAATCCACCGCCCCCAAGAAGTTCCTGATTCGGGCGAAATCGAAGAGTTTCGACAACCGATTGTCCGCGTGAACTTTGTGCTACCGACCGAATACATCGGCGTGGTGATGAAACTCTGCCAAGACCGACGCGGTATCCTCAGAGGCAACGAATACCTCTCGGGCACGCGCGCCATGGTCAGCTACGATCTGCCTCTTGCAGAAGTCATCTATGATCTGCACGACAAACTCAAAAGTGCCACGCGCGGCTATGGCACGATGGACTACGAAATCATCGGCTATGAAGAAGCCGATTTGGTCCGTATGGACATCCTCGTTAACGGCAAACGGGTCGATGCCCTGAGCATCATTTGCGACCGACGCGACTCCGACCGACGCGGTAGAGCCGTTGTCAAAAAACTCAAGGAAGAGATCGATCGACACATGTTCGAGGTGGCCGTGCAAGCCGCCATCGGATCGAGGGTCATCGCCCGAGAAACCGTACCTGCTCTCCGCAAAAACGTGACGGCAAAATGCTACGGTGGGGACATCACTCGGAAACGCAAACTCTGGGCCAAGCAGAAAGAGGGTAAGAAGCGGATGAAGTCGATCGGTTCGGTCGACATCCCGCAAAAAGCCTTCATGGCCGTCTTGGATACCGGTCAATCCGAAGGCAAATAACGCCAATTCAATACACTCAAGTACAAGGAAGTACAAGAATGTTGCAGAAATTAAAACAGCTCGAGCACCCAGTTGAAACTCAGCCGCTCACAGTCTATTGGCCCTATGCACTATCGTTGCTGGCGGTTCATATCCTCGGTGTCCTGGCGTTTTTCCCAAGCCTCTTTTCATGGAGCGGACTTTGCGTTGGGATTGCCGCCCACATCCTCTTTGATGGCCTAGGTGTATCGATCGGGTACCATCGGCTTTTGACTCACCGGGGGTTCGAATGCCCAAAATGGCTTGAACACTGCATTGCGATTTGCGGTATCTGCACACTGCAAGATTCCCCTGCGCGATGGGTCGCCATCCATCGCATGCATCATCAGCACAGCGACCACCAGCCCGACCCGCATTCCCCATGGGTCAACTTTCTCTGGGGACACGTAGGATGGTTGCTTTTCATCGATCGACGGCACGACGGGGTGGTGCACTTTGAACGCTACGCTCGGGACTTGCTCAGAGATCCTTTTTACTTCCGGTTGGAGCGCAAGCTTATGTGGTTTTGGGTCTATGTCATCCATGCGGCCATCATCGTGAGCATCGGATACTTCTATGGCTTAGCGACCATGGCCAACCACACTCAAGCCCTTTGGCTTGCGGCTTCCTGGTTCACATGGGCCGTCATCGCACGAACGATCTTTACCCTCCATGTGACTTGGGCTGTCAATTCGGTCTGCCACACGTGGGGATATCGCAACTATGAGACTCGCGATGAAAGCACCAACTCGTGGTGGGTCGCCTTGTTCACTTTTGGCGAAGGATGGCACAACAACCATCACGCTGACCAACGAAGTGCCCAGCATGGACACCGATGGTTCGAACTCGACCCATCCTGGTGGGCGATCAACCTCATGGCAAAAATGGGCTTGGCCTGGAACCTCATCAGCCCCCGCCAAGCCCTACACACCCATGTCGAGCACGACTAACTCGTCGAGCACGATTAATCCATCGAGCGCGATTAATCGATCGAGCGCGACGGAACGGTCAAAAACTCTACTGACCTGACTTCTTCTTTCCAAGTTGCTCGGCGATAAAGTCGCTGAGCTTTTCGCCTCTTAATTCTTGGGCTGTCCCGAGGATTTCTCCGGAGTCTCCGTCGACAAGCAGCACGAAGGGAATACCGCTCACGTCGTGCATCTTACCAAGGGTTGTATCCCAGAACTTACCCTCGTAGATCTGAGCCCAAGGCATCTCGCGATTCTCTAAGAAGTCCTTGACCTTTTCCTCCATGTTGGGTTGGTCGAAGCTGATCCCTAGGATTTCAAAGCCATTTTCGTGATGTTCCTCGTAGGCTTTCTTCATGTTAGGAATCTCACCGATGCATGGTCCGCACCAAGTGGCCCAGAAGTCGAGCATCACAAGCTTGCCTTTGTAATCCTTAGGAAAGTTGACTTCCTTGCCATCCATTGTCGTGGCGGAGAATTCCAGGGCCTTTTTGCCAATCCTTAAATCTGGAGGCAAGGGCATCTCGGGGATCTCCTTGTCGGATTTACTCAGCGAAAGTTTGCCATCTGCGAGTTCCAACACGTACGTCTTACCGGTGAAGTTGAAAGGGACGCCAAGTCTCACCATCTCGTAATTGCGGCTTGTTCGACCGTCACCATTGCGATCCATGGGAAGCGCACCGTTTGGAGCCAACGGACCTGCTGAGAACGTCTTGAACTCTTTACCATCGATCTCCATTTGGTACTCGGTACCAAAGTCGATGAAGTACATCAGTGCATCCTTGAGTTGAGCCCTTTGGGGATCCTTCGGATCGAATCGATAGAGTCCAATCGAACCGTTTTTCCCTTTGCTCAATTCGACCTCACCGCTTCCGTTGTAAGTCTTGTAGTCACCTTGAGCGCGAGAAGTCCACTTGACTTCCGGGTCGTTTGTCAGATCACCGTCGTTGTTGGTATCGATGTACAAGCTGGCATTACCATCCTCAGGTTCATTGAGGATAAAAGCCCAGGATTGCCCTTCGATCTCGATCCGACCGTAGTGGGCAGCTTCGAGCCCCTCGGGACGCTTTTCAATACCCTTGGCTTCGTCGCTCATCATGGCTCGCAGTGGACGATAACCTCCCATTCGCTGGGTTACCCCCGACGGAATGAACGTCTCTTTGACTTCCTGACCAAAGAGGAAACCAGGAGTTACCAGCGCTAAGCTTGCGAGCCAATAAGTGTTGTTGCCAATAGATCTACGCATAGGAAGTCTGTCCCATAAAAAAGTTACCAAAAAACCCGCCGAGCCGGATCGCTCAGCGGGTTATCTTAATGCATAGTCCCAAAGTTTCCAAATCGGCGGGGCTGATCCAATCGATCGTGGAAAATTCCCCGCAGAGAGGACTACCTGAGTCCCTTGAGGAAATTGCTTGAGAAGTAGGTCACTGGGGCTGGATTGACCGAGGTGTTCTCGGCCATGTTCTTACGCACGACTTGGGCAAAAAGTCCGTTTTGCGAAAAGACCGCGACGGCAGGAAGCGAAAGTTCCTCTGGATTCATCGTCGCATAAACCGGCAAGAACTCAGAATCCTCAGAGGACCAATTCGGCGAGTCGATGATCGAATCATCGAGGAACATCAAGGGCATTTCTTCGCTGAAGTTGGTTCGTTTTACCCACTCGATGTCGGGATTACCTTCAAACAGTTGTTCCACATCATCGACGGTGACCTCCTTGATTTCGGTACCAAACTCGTCGTTGAATGCAAAAAGCGTCAGCATATCATCGATGGGAAGATCGACGGGGACATCAGCAGGATCGAACGCGAGAAACGCCGTAGGCATCACCGAGTCATCCAAGCCCGACTGACCATTAAGTTCATCGATAACCACCAAAACATCGATTGGATTGAAGGAACCATCGTTGTTGGTATCGACACTGCCAATGGCATCCCCTTCGCCCTCGGCTCCGGAGGCCGACCTTTGTGCATTCAAAGTTTTGATGTCGATCGATCCGACTCGATTGAGTGCATCGATGAGCCTCAAAGCATCGATCGGGCTTACCGATCCGTCGCGATCGACGTCGGCCGGCTTGCTGGCGTTGTAGTACGAAACATTCGATGCCAAATAGCTCATCGCCACAGGCTCTGCTTGAAAAACGGCCGACAAATCCGCAGCGCAGAGTTTACGCGACTCTAAAGATTCAAGACCAAGTTTTACGGATCGACTTTTCATGATTCTTGTGGCTCTATGGATGTTGAGGCTATGTTTCTGGTTCTGACCGGTGCTCGCTCAGTCCTAGAAGGCATTACGGAAAATTGTAGCAAAAAGCATTAGAAAAAAGAGAATCCAGAGCAGTATTAGTTCCGAGAATCCGAGGTTTTTTTGAGATTGAGTCTTCTACTAAGTTGAAAAAACGATTTTTCACCAGATTGAGCACTCGGAATCGCAACGACAAGCGACATCCTTGCCAAGTGTTTGGGGGCTTTGCCTCAGAGCTTCAATGCGCCTTGACTTGGAACTAGCTTGACTCCATAACTCAGATACCAGCTCCCGATCGATAGCCATCCGGAAGCCAGGGAATTGCAGGCTTAAGGATTAGCTAGGCCAAGGATTAGCCAATGGTACGCGAGCGAAAAATAGGACCCGGAGACCAAGAGGATGACGCAGAAGAGCTGCCTAGATCTCAGGACTCCGATCCCGATACGGGTTCACCCTTAAAAAACCAAAGAGATCCTCAGCAAAACGCCACCACCGATAAAACGCTCGGAATAGGTTCCACGCGCTCCGAGAACGACGCGGTCCTTAGGCCTAAACGGATCGACGAAATGATCGGCCAGCGCGAGGTCATGGAGGTTCTTAAAATCGCCATCGACGCGGCCAATAAACGCGAGGATCCCTTGGGCCACATTCTGCTCGATGGGCCACCAGGGCTCGGTAAAACCACCTTTGCCGTTTGCATTCCCCAGGAACTCGGCGTGCACGTCGAGATGGCCAGTGGACCGAGTCTCAAAGCCCCTAAGGAGATTCTTCCCTACCTGACGAATCTTCAGCGACGCTCGGTGCTATTTATCGATGAAATCCATCGGCTACCTAAGCCCGTCGAAGAGTTCCTCTATACGGCCATGGAGGATTTCCGCGTCGACATTGTTCTTGGAGAAGGAGTCAACGCGCGAACGCTGAATCTGAAACTGCAACCTTTCACATTGATCGGTGCCACGACGCGCGCAGGGATGCTCAGCGGCCCATTGCGAGATCGCTTCCACATCCGTCAGCACCTGAGCTACTACAACGAAGACGACCTTGTCAAAATATTGGAACGCAATGCCGAGAAACTCAGGGTCGAGATTTCTAGAGACGCGACCAAGGAGATCGCAAGGCGCTCGCGCGGTACTCCTCGGGTGGCCAACGGTAGACTCCTGTGGGTGCGAGACTATGCGATGAGCAAAGCCGACGGGCGAGTCAATCATAAGCTAACCCAAAGCGCTCTTGAAATGCTCGGGATCGACGATCGGGGGTTAGACCGTCAAGACCGCAAATACCTTGAAACAATCAGCCGAGTATTCCAAGGTGGCCCGGCGGGACTAGAAGCTATCGCGCATACGATGGGAGTATCTTCCGATACACTCGAGGACGAAGTCGAACCATTCTTGCTGCGATCCGAGATGATCATTCGAACCCAACGTGGACGTATCGTGACTCCCTTGGGGTTAAAAATCGGCGGATCGAGCCTCTAGCGGGGTTTCCAAAGCCTGGATCGCTTGATCGAAAGATTCGCCTCGTCGGACCCAAAGCGTCATGGGTTCTTGGCTCGTCGGATGGCGAAAATCCAGTCGCATGGCTGTCAGTAGCATGCGATAGACACCGGTCCTTTGATAGAACATTTGATTCCATCGATGATCTCCGTGGCGATGATCACCGATGACCGGATGGCCAAGTTGGTTTAGGTGCCGGCGGATTTGATGCCAACGCCCTGACTCAGGCCTGATCTCCAGCAACGAGAATCGCGACGTTTCAAAGCCGGAAGCAGGCCAAGGCACCTCAAAACGGCGCAAATTCCGAAAATAGGTTGTGGCCGGTTGGAGTGGATGATCACCCTTGAACCGTTCTTCAAAATACTTGGGGTGTAGGAGCGGACGATCCACTTTGCATTCCTCGGGCATGAAGCCTCGGACCAATGCTTGGTAGTGCTTTTGCACGCTTTGAGCCATGAACATTTGACCGAGTTTCGAAGCAATCTCGGAGGATTTGGCCATCAGAACCAGTCCGGCCGTCGGGCGATCCAAGCGATGGACCGGGTAAAGAAACTCCTGCAACTGATCCCGAAGAATTTGCAACAAGACCGGTTCGCCCTCGAGCGTACTCGGACCGCGATGGACGATCACCCCAGCAGGCTTGAAAACGGCCACAAAATCCTCGTCCTCGTAAACCACTTGGATCGGTTGCTGTAAATTTTCGGCGACAAAGTCTGCGGAGTCTTGCATGCCTGCTGGTCCTTGTTCCCTAACCGGACCTAACCCACCGGCACACCACTGAGATGGCGCTGAGCGAAAAGGTCTGAGGACAAAAATAACCGAAGAACTTTTTTTTTCACGGCCTGGATGCTAAACTTTCCGCAGTATTCGCTTGGTTTGTCCAAGCTAATTAGGGCCATGAAACCGATTCATCAAACCGATTTGGGAACACCGCGCCAGGCAACGGGGTTCTGTTAAAGAGCATGCTTCAGAATCTACGAAAACTGCAACTCTCAGAGACCCAACGCCAAGGAATGCGGGCAGCAGGTCGCTTCAACTCCCAACTCATGGATCACATCCGTGGCTACATCCAAGCCGGCATAAGCACCGGTGAAATCGATCGGCTCGTCCATGAGTACACCCTTGCGCACAAGCATACTCCTGCGACTCTTGGATATCTGGGTTATACCAAAAGCTGTTGCACGAGCGTCAACGATGTGATTTGCCATGGGATCCCCGGGGATTATGTTCTCAAAGATGGAGACATCATCAACGTCGACATCACGTCGATCGTCGAGGGATGGCATGGAGATCAATCCGAGACTTTTCTCATCGGCAATGTTTCCGAAAAAGCCCGAGCCGTCACGCAGTGCGCATTTGACTCCATGCATCGAGCGATCGGGGCACTTACCCCAGGCTGTCCGGTAAGCATCATCGGAGAAAACGTGGTTGCCGAATCCGATAAGTATGGATTCACGGTCGTGCGAGAGTACGTCGGCCACGGCCTTGGGCGACGCTTCCATCAATATCCAAATGTGCCTCACTTCCCAGATCGCAAGAGTCGTCAGGATTATCTTCTGCCCGGTATGTGCTTTACCGTCGAACCGATGATCAATGCAGGATCTCGATTCACCAAACCCGACACCACCGACAACTGGACGGTCCGCACGCGTGACGGAAGCTTATCGGCCCAATTCGAACACACGATCCTTATGACGGAAAAAGGCCCCGAGATTCTAACGACTTGTGCAAATGGGCCTAAGGCAGGGCATCGGTTCTAGTCCAATCGACTAGCTCAGCACCCGCAGTGCACGCGGCAGCGGGAAGTGTACCTCCTCCTTGCGCACCTCTCTGAGCTCGACTTGGGCATCGAAATGACTTTCGAGCCAACTCAACGTCTTTGCCACGACCTCTTCAGGAGCACTTGCTCCAGCCGTAACGAGCACCACGTCGTCTTGAGCAAACCAGTCAACCGACAAGTCCTCGGGACCATCCACTAAGTAGGCTTGCCTGCCTTGCTCTTGGGCAAGCTCCCTGAGCCGCTGAGAGTTGCTGCTGTTTTGCGAGCCGAGCACGATCACCTTGGTCGCGTCGCTTGCGATGAGCTTGACGGCCTCTTGACGGTTTTGAGTCGCATAGCAGATGTCTTCTTTGGGAGGACCTACGATCCAAGGAAACCGAGTCTTGAGCCGCTCGATGATCCGATTCGCATCATCGACACTCAATGTCGTTTGGGTCAGATAGGCGAGCTTGGTGTTCGGGTTGTATTCGAGTCGGTCGACCTCCTCGGTCGACTCGACCAACACGATCGCCTCGGGTGCTTCCCCCATCGTACCGATGACTTCATCGTGCCCTTGGTGACCGATCAAGACAATCGTGTAGTTGTCTTTGGCAAATTTGATCGCTTCCAAGTGAACTTTGGTAACCAATGGACAAGTCGCATCGATCGCATGAAGCTGGCGTTCTTGAGCAAACTTACGAACCGTGGGTGCCACACCGTGGGCCGAAAACAACACCGTCGAATGAGGAGGGATCTCTTCAAGGGAGTCTACAAAAACAGCCCCTTTGGACTGGAACGACTTGACCACATATTGGTTATGGACAATTTCATGATAAACATAGACCGGAGCACCGAAATGCTTGAGTGCTAGATCCAGGCTCTGGACGGCCATATTGACCCCAGCACAAAATCCTCTGGGGGCCGCAAGTAAAATTTTCATCGGATGGCTCTAAGGTTTTATAAAAGGCTTCGAACTGCTAAAATCATAGCGACCGGGCAAGCGATCGCGAAGGCTCCTGCGGCCCAAATCCAATACAACTAACACCTCTGGTTTCGTCGGTTTTTTGATCCTTGACTACCCTTGACTCGACCGATTCGCCCCAAAAACTTCAGCATTCTGAGCTACCCTCTCGGGCAGGATCCAAACAGGTTCTCTCGGATCTAAAGTGGTGCGGGCCCGGCGTGAACATCCCTCGAATGGGGCTCGACCAAGCGTTCGAGTACTGCGAAAAACTAGCGAAATCCCACTACGAAAACTTCTCCGTAACCAACCTCTGGCTACCCCCGCATATTCGCCCCCACTTTGCCTCGATCTATGCCTATTGCCGATGGTCTGATGATCTAGCAGACGAAACCGCCGATCGGCACCTATCTAGCGAACTTTTAGGTTGGTGGAAACAACAGTTGCGTCAAGGGGTCGAAGGCAAGTCGATGCACCCGGTCTTTATCGCTTTGCACCACACGATCGATTCGTTCGACCTGAGCATCGAACCCTTCGAGGATCTCCTCTCGGCATTCGTCCAAGATCAATCGGTAGACTCCTACCAAGACGATGCTCAAGTGCTCGATTACTGCCGTCGCTCCGCAAATCCTGTCGGAAGACTGATCCTGGGACTTGCTCGCACTTGCGTCCCCCCATCCTTGAGTTGGTCGGACTCGATCTGCACCGGACTCCAGATCGCTAACTTTTGCCAAGACGTTCGCCTCGATGCGCTTCGGGGCAGGAACTATCTTCCTGAATCTCGAATGCATCAAGCGGGTATAAACAAAGAGAACTGGAAGGACGGATCGGGCAAGGCACGAGAAGTTCTTGCGGATTGGGTTTCGTATGCACGCGAGCATTTGAATGCAGGACAACCCTTGACCAATCACGGACCGCGCTGGCTCAGACGCAGCGTCGAGTTGTTCCTCGGCGGCGGCAAACAAATCCTAAAGAACATCCAGCGTATCGACTACGATGTCTGGAACAAGTCGCCTGAGGTCACCAAAATGCAGAAGGCACAACTGGTTCTAAATGCACTCATGGGTAGTGGGGTTCGACGCAAAAGTCTATGAGCCATCTCGAAGAGTCTTACCAAGCTTGTCAAGAAATAGCCCAATCGAGCGGCTCGAACTTTTACCGCGCTTTTGATTTCCTCCGGCTCGATCGTCGACGTGCAATGACGGCCTTGTATGCCTTCTCAAGACTGGCCGACGATGCAACCGACGAAGCGCAGACATCCCCGAAATCAACGACCACTGCCGATTGGAATCTCGACGATTGGATGCAATGGCTCGATGACCTGGATTCAGATGGAAACCATGGCATCAAGCAAACCAACATCGCGTTTGAGAAACTCCATCGCATCGGCCCCGCACTTGCCGACTCGATGAAGAGATTTCGAATCCCTAAGGAACCCCTTGAGGAAATCCTCCGAGGAGTCGATCAGGACACTCGATCGTTGCATATCGAACGCTACGATCAGTTGCAAGCTTACATGTTTCGAGTGGCCTCAGCAGTGGGCCTTACGTGCATCGCAATCTGGTCGGATAAAGGTCTGCCTCAAGTCGCAAGCCCTACCTACCGCATGGGCGTGGACTGTGGTCATGCTTTCCAACTGACGAACATCTTGCGAGATCTGGTCGAAGACGCCCAACGGGATCGAATGTATCTGGCCGAAGAAGACTTGCTGCGGATGGGTTTTACCAAAGCCTCTCTGCTTGAATCTTTGAAACTTACCGATCCTCTGCTCCGACACCAAAGCGTCGCTAAACAAGGCGATTGGTGTGGGCTTATCGAAATCTATACGCAACGAGCCAGAGCATGCTATCGCAGTGGCTGGTGCGTTAGCCAGATGATCCATCCAGATTCGCGACGCATGTTCTCGATGATTTGGAATACTTACTACTCGATCTTCCGAAAGATCCAACAATCGCCTTGGAATCCACTCCACGAGCGGCCGTCGCTCGGCTCGGGCGAGAAACTCAAACTCTACGCTTCGCATGCATTTACTCCCTGGTTCCGATCGATCAAGCATCCATCGAGCAGCACTCGGTCCTACGCGAACGCCCCTCCTGTTGGCCCCCCAAAAATTGCCGTCATCGGAGGTGGGCTTGCAGGTATCCAAACGGCCATGCATCTTGCAAAACACGGTTGTGAAACATGGCTGATCGAGTCTCGCAACCGCTTGGGTGGTCGCGTCGGATCATTCACCGATGCCAAAAGCGAGCACGCGGTCGATTATTGCCAACACGTTGGCATGCGTTGCTGTAGCGAACTGGTGCGATGGATTAAGGATTTCGGCCAAGAGGATCTCTGGGAGCAGCAAGCAACTCTTTGGTTTCGTTCTCGCACCGGGAAAGCCTTTCGCGCGACGGCCTGGCCTCTGCCTGCACCCTTGCACCTCTCGGGCCTATTGTTCAAGTGGCCGGACTTAGGCATCCTCGATCGCACATCGATCGCAATGGGTCTTGCGAAACTTATTCGAACTTTGCCCGATAATCCTTTCAACGAAACGCTCGCCATCGACTGGCTAAAACAGAACCATCAAACAAGCAAGGCCATCGAGAACTTCTGGAGTACGATTCTCGTAAGTGCCCTAGGTGAGCAACTGCCAAGAATTACCATGGGTGCGGTGCACAAAGTAATCATCGATGGTTTTGCCGAGAGTAAAGATGCCTACCATCTGCTCGTCCCCCAAAAAAGCCTCTCGCATCTTGTTGATCAAACTACGAAAGAATGCTTAGAGCGACTCGGTGTGCATCTGGTCGAAGGCAGAACAGTCACTGGACTTGCTCCTGATTCACAAGGCCGATGGAGTATTCAGACCAGAACCACCGGGGATATCCAAGCCCCACTGGATGAGTTTCATGCGGTGGTCGTGGCAGTTCCCTGGCATCGCCTTGGAGCGATCCTCGATCCGACAACATCCCCCTGGCTACAACCAGACGCACAGCGGCTTATCCAAGGAGTCCAAACGCTGGAGTCTGCACCCATTACAGGCGTCCACACCTGGTGGTCCAAACCGTGGTTTAAGGATCCACATGCAATCCTCATCAATCGACTCAGCCAATGGATTTTTCCTGGCCCCAAGGAGACGAGCGACGATCCAAGCGGCCAAGCAATCGAACACTACTACCAAGTCGTCATCAGTGGATCTAGGGATTTGCCCAAAGGGGATTCAGAGACCATTCTCAGGATGGTCCAAGAAGATCTAAAAGAAGTCTTTGAAGAACTTCGAAACTCTGGAGCTGTCATGACACGTGGCAAAGTCATCACCGATCCTCAGTCGGTCTTTTCCGTCAACGCTCAGCACAACCGAGCACGACTTCGAACCGATGCGTTTGGCGATCAAGGCCTTTTTTTGGCAGGCGATTGGACCCAAACCGGTTGGCCCGCGACGATGGAAGGTGCGCTGCGAAGCGGGTCGTTGGCAGCCAGTAATGTGCTGAGCTATGTGGGTCGGCCCGCTGACGTTTCGCTCGGTGATGTTTCAGGGGGCAAATAGAGCTGATGCTCTTGAATGTAGACTTCGACCGGGGCGGGAACCAAATAGCGAATGCTTCGTTTCGTTTCGATGCGCTGCCGCACGACTGTCGATGAGATCTCCATGACAGGGATATCCAATCGGATTTGCTGGATAGCTCGCAAAGTTTCCTCAGAAGCCAAGCCATCGAGTTCCTTCCAGTCCGGCTCGGGACACCCCCCTCGCCTTGCGACGACGAGTTGGACAGAT
>JAJTFC010000092.1:6792-36225 GCA_021298315.1 Planctomycetaceae bacterium | reverse complement strand
GATCAAACTGAGGGTGGTTCGATTGATTTTCATGTTTTATTCTCGCTACGCGTTACCAAGCGCACCTTTCGCATCTTTGGATCGGCCGTCAGAGGCCGTAGCTAAGAAAAAAAAGGGACATAAGGAACAATTTTCACAAAATACCCAAGCCGTACAGAATGCTGTCAAATCGATTCGGTATCCAAATTCCGACCGATCGCCGGCATAGGAGTTTTGGGAAAACTGGGCAAACTCCCGAGCAAGGCCTAAATTCAAACCTTTTGATGGCTAAAATTGGACAACCATGAACGAGAAACCTGCCACGAACGAATCGCCAATAGCCAAATCCACCAAAGGCGTCGAGCTGCAGCTACCCTATCGCCCGCATGTGGCTGCAGGTTGGAAAATCCCCGGCGTGGGAACCTATAAAATCAACCAATGGCTCGAACAAGCTCGATCCGTCAACGCTTGGGAAGAGAACCGCAAATCCTTGAGCGATCCGCAGCTTCGCAAAGAGTTCCTCTCGCTGATCTATCGCGCAAAAAGTGGCGAGCCCCTCGAAACGCTGCTTCCAGAATGCTACTCGCTGGTTCGCGAAGCTGGTCGTCGCAAAATGAACATGCGGCATTACGATGTCCAAATCTTCGGCGGTGTATGCCTGTTCCACGGTTGTATTTCCGAGATGCAGACCGGTGAGGGAAAAACACTCACCGCCACCTTGCCCTTGGTACTCCATTCGATGTTAGGCAAAGGTGCCCACCTTGCTACCGTCAACGACTATCTCGCCCACCGGGATGCCGACTGGATGAAACCCCTATTCGAAGCTTTGGGGTTAAAAGTCGGAATCGTCCTGACTGACCACAATCAAGATCAGCGCCGTAAGGCTTACGGTGCCGATGTCACTTATGGCACGGCTAAAGAGTTCGGTTTCGACTTTCTTCGAGATCGGCTCTTGATGCGAGCCCAAGGCCGTAATGTGAACGACTTTCTCGGCGCGGGTTCTGACGAACGTTGGAGCTCGACAGGGGAACAACCGGTTCAAAGAGGGATGCACTTTGCCCTCGTCGACGAAGCCGACTCGATCTTGATCGACGAAGCTCGAACGCCATTGATCATTGGCTCGCTGGGGGACGAGGCTCGCGAAGCGGTGATCGCTACGTTCCGCTGGGCCTCCGAGTACGCAGGTAGCTTTGAGTACAAAGAGGACTACACGCTCGAAGAAGATAGTCGCAAAGTCGAGTTGACCTCCAAGGGTCGGCAAAAGGTGCGTTCAATTCCTAGACCAGATGAAATTCGCACCGTGGCTTTGGTGGATCTCTACGAATACATCGAACGGGCTATCCGTGTTCTTCGAGACTATCATCTCGATCGCCAATACGTGGTCCGTGATGGAGAGATTGTCATCGTCGATGAGTTCACTGGACGACTTGCTGAAGGTCGTAAGTGGCGTGATGGGATTCACCAAGCCGTCGAGGCCAACGCGGGAGTGGAAATCTCGATACCCACTGGTCAGGCCGCTCGCATTACCGTGCAGGATCTTTTTCTGCGATACAAGTACTTGGCAGGTATGACCGGTACGGCTGCAACGAGCGCCGGAGAACTCCGCAAAATCTACAAAACGCCAGTGCTTCAGGTACCCACCAACCGGCCACCGCAACGCAAAAAACTTCCTGACATTGTTTGTGCCGACATGATGGATAAATTCGAGCGAATTGTCCACGAGGTCCGCGAAGTCCACGCTCAAGGCCGACCGGTCTTGATCGGCACGCGATCGATCGACAAATCGAATATCCTGGCGAGTATGCTCAGACAGCAAGGCATGAAGGTTCAAATCCTCAATGCCAACGAGATCGAGCGCGAAGCGGAGATCGTCGCCGATGCCGGTCAGCTAGGTCAGATCACGGTCGCAACGAACATGGCCGGTCGCGGTACGGACGTCAAACTCCAAGACAACGTCCGGGCCTTGGGAGGAATGATGGTCATCTGCACCGAACTTCATGATGCTGCGCGGATCGACCGGCAATTGATCGGACGTTGCGGACGCCAAGGGGACCCGGGCACGCACCGCCAGTATTTGGCCTTGGATGACGAAATCCTCCGAAATGGTTTTGGATTGAAAGCCTCAGAAAAATACAAACTTCTCGGCCAGCAAGGTCGTTTCAGCGATGCGATGGCCCCGGTTTTCCGCAAAGCCCAGCGCAAGGTTGAGCGGAAACATTTTCGCGATCGCATGGCGCTGCTTTATCACGAAAAAGAACGGACTAAAATCCAAAGGGACATGGGACAAGACCCTTATCTGGATACCGCCGAATAGTGACCTGATGACCAGAACGCAGGAACTCGTCAAGATCGATCTAAGCCGCATCCACATCAAACGGGGTGTGCATCAGATTATTTCACCGCCTGCTGTGCTGATCCCTCAATTTATCCTAGGGGAAGAAAACGCTGCTGTCGAAGAACTCTTCAGCGGTCTGTCGATCGAAAACCTCGTCGAAAAATCGCCGATCATTCTTTTTGGTCCAAATGGCTCAGGCAAAACAACACTTGCCTACGAACTGCTATGGCGATGGTCTCGCGATCAAAACAACCGCAAGCTGACTCTCACCAGCGGTACGGAATTCGGTCGAGCCCTCCAGCGTGGGATCAAGGCCGATGACATGGCCCGCTTCCGACAAATCCACCGTCAATGCGATGGACTGCTGATCGATAACCTTCAGGAATTGATCACCAAACCCGCTGCCCAGTCTGAACTGGTGTTTCTTCTGAAAGAAGCCCACGAAGCTTCGCAACTGGTCGTGATCACTTCCTTGGAATTGCCGCGACTACAAACAGGTTACCACCCCTCTTTGCAGAGCCTCCTTTCAGCAGGTTTGAGTGTGCCTGTGAAGTTGCCCGGTCCTCAAGCACGCCTTGCGATTGCTGAAATGATTGCACCTCAGATCGCTCCAGAGCTAACTACCGAGGAACTCAGCAAGTTCTGCGTGCGCATCGGGGAGAGCCCCACCGCCTTGGAACTTCGAGGACTCCTGAATCGCTGGGCCCATCAAATCCATGCCGAAACGATGCTCAAGTCCCCCGCCCAAAAGTCCGCCTCGCACAAAAATGCCTCCAACAAACCTTCGGCGATCAAGCACATCGAGAAGATCGTCGCTGGTAGTGGACGCAAGTTCACTTGCAAGGATCTCCTTAAAGTCGTCGCCAAGGAATTTCAAATCACGCTCGATATCCTTACGGGCCCATCTCGCAAATCAGGAGTCGTACGAGCCCGAGGCTTGGCCATGCTCCTGATGCGACAACTGACCGATGAGTCGTTCGAAGCCATTGGCGAACATTTCTCTGGACGCGATCATACCACCGTCATGCACGCATGCAAACGAACGGAATTAAGCTTGGGCAAAGATTCAGAACTCAATCGCATCTACGACCGCATACGCCAAGTATAATTCACTCCTCGCACCCCCTTCCCCATTTTCCCTTCACTGCCCTTCCCTCCCTTAACCAGCCTATATCAACCAACCATGAAGCGGACTTTCAGCTCCTCCGGCAAACGAATTGCTCGTTTGTGTACCCTTAGTTTTGCAAGCGTGCTTGCCGGTGGCCAATGGGTAGCCCAAGCCCAAGATAGCACCTACGATCCGAATCGTTTTGAGAAGACCCTCGTCGTCGGTGGCCTGACGCAACCGATGGAAATGGCCATCGCTCCCGATGGAACCATCTATATGATCGAATTGGCTGGGAAGCTCAAAGCCATCGATCCAAACACCAGTGACGTCAAGACGGTCGGATCGCTCAAGGTGACGACAGAACAGGAAAACGGCTTGATCGGTATCGCGCTGGATCCGAAGTTTGCTCAAAACCGTTGGATGTACCTGCAATACTCCCCGCCCGATTTTTCTGGTCAACACATCAGTCGCTTTACAATCGCTTCAGACGGCACTCTGGATCTTGAAAGCGAAAAGATCCTCATGAAGTACCAAGAGCAGCGTCAGGAATGTTGCCACCATGCCGGATCGATGGAGTTTGGACCCGACGGCTGCTTGTACATTGGCACCGGAGACAACACCAATCCGTTTGGGGATTCCCAAGGTTTTGCGCCCATCGACGAGCGCGAGGAGAAAAGTGCTTTCAATGCCCTGCGAACCAGCGCCAATACCAAGAGTTACAATGGCAAGATCCTGCGTATCCGTCCCAATGACGATGGGACTTACAGTATCCCCGAGGGCAATCTCTTCCCGAAAGACGGTTCGGTCGGTCATCCAGAGATCTACGTCATGGGATGCCGAAACCCTTGGCGACTGAATGTCGATCAGCGCAGCGGTTTCCTCTACTGGGGAGATGTTGGGCCCGATGCCGGAGGAGATGGGCCCAGAGGCCCTCGCGGCTACGATGAGTTCAATCAAGCTCGCAAAGCGGGATTCTTTGGTTGGCCCCTGTTTATCGGAAACAACCGACCCTACTTGCAAGTCGATTTTAGTTCCGGAGCGATCGGAAACGCCTTCGATCCTTCCAAGCCCATCAACTACTCGAAGTTCAACACGGGAGCAAAAGAGCTCCCACCGGCCCAACCGGCTTGGATCTACTACCCCGGCGGAGACTCCAAAGAGTTCCCTGCTTTGGGCAGCGGTGGTCGAACCGCATGCGCCGGTCCAACCTACTACTACGATCCGAATCTTAAGTCGCAAACCAAATTTCCATCCGGCATGGACAAGACCGTTTTCATCTACGAATGGTCTAGAAGTTGGATCGTTGCGGTCAAGCTCGATCAAGACTCGAACATCGCCAAGATGGAGCGTTTCATGCCCAACGAAAAATTCATCCGACCCATCGATTTGCAGTTCGACAAAAATGGATCGCTATATGTCATCGAGTACGGCGAAACCTGGGGGGTAAACCCCGATGCCAAACTCGTACGGGTCGATTATCAAGCTGGCAACCGAACCCCTCAGGCTCGGATTGCCGAAGGTCAATTTGCAGGGAAAGAGCCTTTGAAACTCGCTTTCTCGGCCGAGGCTTCGAGCGACAAGGACAAGGATCCTCTGAGCTTCACCTGGACCAAAGTCAATTCAGCCGACTCGAATGATCGCGTCGTGATCGGCACCGGGATGCAAATCGAGCATACGTTTGAAAAGCCGGGTGTTTACAACGTCGAGCTCAAGGCTCAGGATCCTCAAGGGGCATCGACAACGGCCGTCGTTCCTGTGATCGTTGGTAATTCCATTCCAACGATCGAGTTTGTCAGTCCCAAAGATGGAGACTTTTTTGACGCAGGCCAAAAGGTCAGTTATCAAGTCACCGTAACGGACATGGAGGATGGAAGTTCGGACGAGAAGATTACCAGCACCACCGATCTCGATAATCTCGATGCTGCCGCGCCAGATCGGGTGAGCATCCAAGCCAACCTCTTGGCGGGAGGTTCAATCGCCGCAAGTCCAGAGAGTTTACCGGTGGGATTGAAACTGATGCGATCGAGCGATTGTTTCAATTGCCACGCATTGGACCGAGCCATCGTCGGCCCCTCGTTTTTGGATATTGCCAACAAGTATCGAGGGCAAGCCGGGGCGATGGAAGCATCGATCGACCGGGTGCTTAAAGGTTCTACCGGTGTCTGGGGCAAGGTGGCTATGTTGCCTCACGGCCAGCACACACGCGAGCAAGTTACGCAGATGGTCACTTGGGTCTATGAAGCCAAACCTGACCCAACAAGCCAAACGGTAAAGGGAATGAGTGGGACGATCGAGTTGGCCGCTAAGCCCGAAAACGCCGGTGCCGCGATACGACTAACGGCTCGATATCAAGACCTAGGGGGGGCGTCGCTACCCTCCCTGACGGGCTATAAAACGATCGAGCTTATGCCCCGATTGCGAGAGGCCGAGCGGGCTGACCAAGTCGTCCGCATGAGCGAGCTTGGGGGCGGAAAAGCCAGCCAAGGCAAGTTTTTAGGCGCAATCGACCATGGATCGTATTTCGTGATCAAGAATGTGCGGCTTGATCAAGTCGGATCGATACTCTTTAGGGTCTGTTCGGCGGGAGCCGGTGGCCAGATCGTTGTCCATCAAGGAGCCATTGATGGGCCGGTCATTGGCAAGATACAAGTCGACGTCAATGGCGACTGGGATGGGTGGTACGAGCGTAGCATGAAGCTCGAGCCGACCGTTGATCGAGCGGATTTGTACTTCGAGACCCTCAATCCGACCAACCGTGGTGGTTTGATGAACATCGACTCGATCCGCTTCGATCCCAAATAGTTCGCTCGAATCCCTGAGAAAGCTATTTCAAAGGACTTTGGCTTCTCAGGATTCGGTATTCGCGTCGCTTTTAGCTCTGCGGTGGTGGCAATCCAACCCTCGCTATTGCCTGCATCGCGTAGAGATTCATGCGAAAACCAAAGGGTTTCTGCCTACGCACAATCTATTTTGCTTATACCAAGGAGGGGTTTAGCCTTGAAGTTGCCTCCTAAAAACGCGAACGTCAAAATAATCTAGGTAAAATTTTCTGTAAATCGCGAGAGAACTATTTCTGGTAACGCAAATGTGATAAACTGTCCGCTTGAAACTGGTCGAATGAGACTAGCGTCTGAGACGCTCTACTGGTTTGACTTGTTTAGCTAGAACGCGTTTTCAGGATCCGATGCCCCCGGAACGGATTGCTGAAAGTTTAACGACTTCGGGGAAAAGCCCGTAATGGGCAGGGAGAAAATGGCATGAGATCAATGTTTTTGGCTTTGGCAGCTATTGCTGCAATGATGCTTGGCAGCACGACTGCGCAAGCAGGTTTCATCGTTGGAGGTGTGTCATTCGGTGGAGACGTGCAGAACAACGCCACAGGTACCGTTCTCGACACTCGTAATGTTTTTGACTTGTCAAAAACTAGCGGAAGCGGACCATACGCTTCGAGTTCTAACGGTGGCTATGTTGCCTCAGGTACTCCTTGGGGCACATTCACGTTGACCAACCCGATGACTGCCTTAAGCATTTCTTCGGCTACCTTTGGTACGTTTACATCAACTTCGCTGACATCCGACAGTGGGTCCAGCGGGATTGTCAATGGTAGCGGTAACCGCACCTTGGTTTTCGCTGGCGGTTTTACTCCTGGGACTTTGTTCGCCGCTGGTAATTTTGATCCGACAAGCGCAGACATCACCGTCACGCTCAATCAGTCTACCACCAACTTCGGCCTGCCAGGTGAAACGACGTTCTTTTCGATCACGGTTGCTATGACATCCTTCAACGCTCCTCCTTCTACTGTTCCAGAGCCTGCTTCGATGGCGATCTTTGGTCTTGGCGCATTGGGACTTGCTGCTCGACGCTTCCGTCGTAAGTAAGCGTTAAGTTGTATTGGTCAAAAAACATTAAAACGCACTCTCTGATCGAGGGTGCGTTTTTTGTTTGGGATTTAGGCCGGAGGCGGTAGGCTATAGGCCGGAGGCAGAGCAGCCGAACAGCCTATCGCGCGTGTCGGCCCCCTCATCCCCCCCGCCCCTTTCTCCCCAGCCAAAGCCCGGGGGCGAAAGGGGGCCAAGCGGGGATAGGATCCAGACTTCAGACTTCAGGTGAGCAGCCAAAGCAGCCAGTCGGGATTGAAGTGACCTGTATCTCATCAAGAGGATCGAGGGCGCTGTGCCACGTAGAGTCAATGCCCGACGCTGGCGCTCGTCGGCTAACAAGAGCAAATCCTAGCTTTTTCCAACGCGCCGCATCAGCGTTCATCAGTGTCCATCAGCGGTCGGCTGTTCTTCATGAGCGCTGGTGAGTGTTCATCAGCGGTTGGAAAGCAGACATCAGGCTTCAGGCCTCAGTCGTCATTAAAACACTCAAAAAGCCTTACTCGCGGTCTTTCCCCTCATCCCCCCCGCCCCTTTCTCCCCAGCCAAAGCCCTGGGGCGAAGGGGGGCCAAGCGGGGATAGGATCCTGACTTCAGACTTCAGACTTCAGGTGAGCAGCCAAAGCAGCCAGGTGGGATTGAAGTGACCGTATCTCATCAAGAGGATCGAGGGCGCTGTGCCACGTAGAGACAATGCCCGACGCTCGCGCTCGTCGGCTAACAAGAGCAAATCCTAGCTTTTTCCAACGCGCCGCATCAGCGTTCATGAGTGTTCATCAGCGGTTGGCTGTTCTTCATGAGCGCTGGTGAGTGTTCATCAGCGGTTGGAAAGCAGGCCTTAGGCTATCAGTAAAACAGCTCAGCGGTTGTTTTTTTGCGTCCCGTCGTTCATGGTATATTCATTCGCTACTGGTTCAAAACACACCTCCGATAGCCAAACGCTTGAGCTTTATCATGAGACTTGCGATTCTTTTTCTGCTGGGACTTGTCAACCAAGTCATTCTGCTAGAACCCACAATAGCTCAAGACACCCTGATCACCTCGGTACCAAGGCAACCTTTGGAAGCCTCCGTCAAACGCTTGCGAGAAGCTATGCGGTTTCTAGGCGAGCCTTTTGAGGACTCCATTGAGCGAAAATTCGCACAATTAGAAAATCAGTCCGATGATGCTACCGTCGTCTCCGAAATCCAAAAGACTCTCGATCCACTCTGCCTTGCGGTCGTGAGCATCAACCCCGAAAGCCGCGTCAAAGTAGCCTCCGCAACCCAGAGCCCAACCTTGGTCGAAAAAGGTTGGCGCACTTTTCTGATCAAAGTCGTCAATGAGGCTGGAGTCACCGCACCGCTACGTTGCTCGAGCCCACAGTCGCAAAGCATGGTCAGGCAAAGCACTTCGGCAGCCGATCCTGCCATGAAAATCACCCCCGCAGAATCGGCTCGACGTTGGCTCGATATCGCTATCCCCATCCAAGAGCCGATGGTCGCAAATCTATCTGGCTTGAAAGTCGAATACCGCATCATCCAACTCTACAGTCGCGACTCTGGACCCCTCGAAGCCACCTTGGCATTCGACGTCGGCCAAGGAACCCAGGATCTGGGGTTTCGCAGTGAAATTCCTATCCTGTTTCGAGCACTCCCAAGCCAAGCCGTCGGGCTTGAAATCAAAGATCACGACGGCAAGAAGACGACTTGCGGGTTGCTCATTCGCGACGCACAAGGCCGCGTCTACCCCAATCCAGCTCGTCGCTTGGCCCCTGACTTTTTCTTCCATCCTCAAATCTATCGAGCTGATGGTGAAACGGTCGTTTTGCCTGCTGGCAAGTACACCGTCACAGCCTCGCGAGGCCCGGAATACCTAGAAACCCAATTTGATTTTGTTGTCCCGGACAAAGATCCCGCCGAGCCGATGCGCATCGAACTCAAGCGATGGATTCATATGGCCGCTTTGGGATGGTACTCCGGAGATCATCACGTGCATGCTGCCGGATGTGCTCACTACGAGAATCCCACCCAAGGTGTCACGCCCGAAGACATGATGCGACATATCTTGGGCGAAGACCTCAATGTGGGATGCGTGCTGAGTTGGGGACCTTGCTGGTACCATCAAAAGCAATTCTTTGATGGCAAGGTCTCGAAGCTTTCGCGCAGCGATTACCTGATGCGCTACGATGTCGAAGTCAGTGGGTTTCCTTCATCGCATGCGGGGCACTTGTGTTTGCTCAATCTCGTCGAAGACGATTACCCGAATACCAAAAAGATCGAGGATTGGCCCAGTTGGACAATCCCGATTCTCAAATGGGGCCAGCAGCAAGGTGGGATCGTAGGCTACAGCCACAGCGGCTGGGGGCTGGCTCTTCCCGATTACATGCCCGATGGATCCCGCGGCCCATTACCCAACACCTGGGGTGGAATCAAAGGTGGTCAAGCTGGTCGGGCTGCAGACAAGCTGCCCGACTATGCGATGCCACCTTTCGATGGAATTGGAGCCAACGAGTACATCGTTGCAGCCCCGAACGATGCCTGTGATTTTATCTCGACGGTCGATACGCCAGCGGTTTGGGAACTGAACATCTGGTACCACGTTCTCAATACAGGCCTCAAAACGCGAATCAGTGGTGAGACCGATTTTCCTTGCATCTACGGAGACCGCGTGGGACTCGGTCGAGTCTACGTCCAGATCGATAACAAGCAACCTGTGAATTACGATCAATGGGTGCATGGCTTGCTCGATGGACGCAGCTACGTCGGCGATGGGGCCAGCCACATTCGAAACTTTTCGGTCAACGATCGGCAATTAGGCCAGATCGATTCGCAGCGACGAGCCAGTGAACTCCACTTGAAAGAACCCGGCAAGGTGCAAGTGACCACGAGGGTAGCGGCTTGGTTGCCGACCGAGCAGAGTGAGCAAGCCAAGCAAATCAAAGCCCGTAGGATCGACGAAAAACCTTATTGGCATATCGAACGCAGCCGAATAGGAACCACGCGCAATGTCCCGGTCGAATTGATCGTCAACGCTCAGGTGGTTGCAACACAAGAGATTCCTGCCGATGGCAATTGGCAAGATCTACGTTGGGATATCGATATCGAGCGTTCCAGTTGGGTCGCTGTGCGGATCTTTCCCTCGATGCATACGAACCCCGTATTTGTGCATGTGGATAACAAGCCGATATGTCCTAACCAAAAGAGTGCTCAGTGGTGTCGCGATGCCGTTGAGGTGTGCTGGAACAAAAAGCGTCCGCAAATTCGTCCCGAAGAGCGGGATGCCGCCGAGGCGGCTTACAACGCCGCTCGCGAATATTACGACCGAGCGATCGCTCAGTCACCTACAAACGAGTAATCACCCGGATTGCTCAACCTTGGCAAAAATCATTCGACCGCCCTGGGTCTGTAGCGTGCTGGTGACGGCGACCTGTACGGTCTGATTGATCTTGTCTCGACCGCCCTCGATGACGACCATGGTTCCATCATCGAGATACCCAACCCCTTGATCGTGGCCCTCCCCTGGCTTGACGATCCTGATTTGGAAAGCTTCGCCGGGGAGGTACTGGGGTCGCAAGGAAGCGGCGACTTGATTCAAATCGATCACCTCGACGTTGTGAAGCTTGGCTACTTTGTTGAGATTGAAATCTCCGGTGAGCAACTTGCCGTCAAGGTGTTTGGCCAGCAGCACGAGTTTCATGTCGACAGGCTGTCCTGCAAACTCTGGAAGCTCCGTGTCGTACATCATGAAATCGACCCGCTTGGACGTTCGGATCCTGTTGAGGATATCCAAACCGCGCCGCCCTCGCACCCGCTTGAGTTTGTCCGAGCTATCGGCGATCGCTTGGAGTTCCATCAGCACGAAACGAGGCATGACCAATCGGTTGTCGAAGATATTCGTTTCGGAAAGTTCGGCAAGCCGACCATCGATGATGCTGCTCGTATCGAGCACCAGGGGTTTGATCCCTTTAAAGTCTCGTGCGAACTCGACGTATGGTATCACGAAACGAAAGTCGTCTTTGGTCTGCAACAGGACGCTCACGCAAGCGTAACACAAGGTGATCAGGACCCCGAGTGAGATGTAGGACGAATAAGGGTTCGTGCTGCCTGGATTATTGATAAAAGGGCCAAGGGCCAGCATCAGTAGGTTGGTAAAGATCACTCCGATAAGCAATCCAAAGTAGATCGCTGAAATCACCTCGATCCGCTTTCTGGGGATAAACAGATCCAGCGCGATCACCGCAAATGCGATCAGAAGCACTCCGGAGAAGACCAGGTAAGGGGTGATCGCGGTGCCTTGATCTTCTCCCTGTACAATTTTGCCGCTCATCGAGTTGGCAAGCGACGCACCGATACTTGCCGCAGCGACCACGAAAATGATCCGCAGGATGACGATCGCAATCGAGTCGGCAAATGGAGAACTTGCCTCTCGCTTTCCGAGACTTTCAGTCCGTATGTTTTCCACTCTTGCTCTGGTGTGTGATCGCTGGGGTGTGTGGGGGACGTGTTGGGGGAACGATCTGAACCGGTTGTTGATATCTAAAGATTCTAACCGATATCGGATCGGGTTTCCCTGTACTCAAACTTTGAACGGCCAAGACCCTTCAAAGCCCGATCCGATCTTAACGGATTTTCCGAAAATCGCTAGGGTCGGCGCTGACTCGTTAACCTTCGACGCACAGGTTCGAGAGAGTACCGATCGACTCGATTTGGACTTCGATGCGATCCCCTGGCTTTAGGAAAACTTGTGGATCCCGGGCCACTCCTACGCCTGCGGGAGTTCCGGTAAAGAGCAAATCTCCAGGTTCGATCGTCAGAACTTGCGAGATGTAACTGAGCAACATCGCCGGTGAAAAGATCAGTTCACGCGTCGATGAATCTTGCATTAACTGACCGTTAAGCCTCGATTGAATTTTGAGGTTCTGGGAATTGGAGATTGATGAAGCCAATGCGATCGCAGGACCGATCGGTGCAAAGGTATCGAAGGACTTTCCGAGCAACCACTGTTTGCCGGGCTTTCCTTTTTGCCAATCGCGAGCGGAGATGTCGTTGCCAGCGGTGTAACCAAAGATCGCTTGCTGAGCCTGCTCTTGGGAGGACTTTTTCAGACGCTCTCCGACGACGACGACCAACTCGGCCTCGTAGTCGACCTGTTGGCTAATCGAGGGGATCTCGATTGGATCCTCTGGCCCGATGAGGCTCGATGGAGCTTTCGAGAAAACGATGGGTTCCTCAGGGATCGGGGCGTTGGTCTCGATGGCATGGTCTCGGTAGTTCAGACCGATGCAAAGGATCTTTCCAGGGGTGTCCAATGGGCAGAGCAATTCGAGCGGCTGGTCCGAGGGACCGAGCTTTTTGATCAAGCTAACGATTCGCGATT
The DNA here is from genome assembly GCA_021298315.1 of Planctomycetaceae bacterium. Taxonomy (GTDB): domain Bacteria; phylum Planctomycetota; class Planctomycetia; order Pirellulales; family Pirellulaceae; genus JBKCUI01. Next base: position 23,567 of record JAJTFC010000092.1, on the reverse strand, counting down.
GGAGTTCCTTCCAACGGAGGATCAACTCACGAGTCGAGGTCGGTAGAGAATCATCCGCAGCGCAGACATCCTGGATGCCTTGCTGGGATCTCCATCCCCAAGCGATCGAGCCATCAGGCCGCTTGAATCGAACGATCATCTGGCGGCCTGCGATTACTTAGGAGCCAGCATGGCGATCATCTTCTTGCCCTGCTGCGAAGGAGGAGACTCAAGCTTGCAGTACTCAGCCAGATCGGCCAAGATTTGTTGCATGACGCGTTGGCCTTCTTCGACGTGAGCCAACTCACGGCCCTTGAACATCACGGTCACTTGAACTTTATCTTTATGCTTAAGAAACCCGATGGCTTGTCGTACTTTGGTTTCAACATCATGCTCGCCTGTTTTAGGTCGAAGCCTGATCTCTTTTGTTTTGGTCTGATGCGTTTTTTGACCGGACTTCTTGTTCTTCTCGTATTTGAATTTGCCGAAGTCCATGATTCGGCAGACTGGTGGACGTTCGTTGGGTGCGACCTCAACGAGATCCAAATCGGCCTCGCGTGCGCGGTTTAAAGCTTCTTCGAGAGTGATTACTCCGTACTGAGTTCCATCTGGGCCAATAACGCGAAGTGGAGAGATGCGGATTTGGCTGTTGACCCTGGTCTGAATGCGTTCGATCGTGACGCTCCTTTGTGAATGGGAAATATAGTCCTGAGTGCTAACAGGATAAGTTAATCCAAAAGTATCGGCTCTAACGGGGGGGCGGGTCAACCGACATGCAGGAAAAATTCCTGGTTTTCTGGCCGGATGGCTTGGGAATTTGGCTCTTGCAACCCAGCGACCGGACGCTACGATTACAAGCCTGTTTCCTGCCCTTGTAGCTCAGTCGGTAGAGCAGCTGACTCTTAATCAGCGGGTCCAAGGTTCGAGTCCTTGCGGGGGCACTACTTCAATCACGATTCCTGGGACGTTGCCCCAGGCTACGATGAGTATCGCCGTTGGCGAAAAAACCAGGTCTCGCATTTGCTGCTAGAACATCTCGACTGGTCCCATTGGCCAAAGGCCATGCACAACATCGCCAGGGGCATCACCCCTGGAATAACGCACCTGGAATAACGTCGCTCGCACGATTCCTGGGACGTTGCCCCAGGCTACGATGAGTATCGCCGTAGGCGAAAAAACCAGGTCTCGCATTTGGTGCTAGAACATCTCGACTGGTCCTATTGGCCAAAGGCCATGCACAACATCGCCAGGGGCTTCGCCCCTGGTATTACACACCTGTGATCGTTGTGAATTTCAGAACGAAACCACGTCAAGCCGATGTCTGGTATACTTGCGTCCTGTGCAAGTCAGATGACCGCGAACCTCTCGAAAGATGAAGCATGATGAACCCAAAATACGGCCTGTTGATCCTGGCGTGGCTGGCTCCGGTGTTGATGACTGGATGCGATCGTGCCAAAACTTTCTCAGAGACCGAAGCCTCGAATCTAAAACCGCTGGCCGTTATGTACGGGCGTTTTATCGGCTCGAACAAAGGGCGAGGCCCTAAGGATGAGCAAGAACTCAAAACCTTCATCAAAGGCCGCTCGCAAGAAGAACTAACAAACCTCGGCATCACCGACGTCGAAAGCTTGTTTGTCTCTTCCCGCGATAAAAAACCTTACAAACTCAAGTTCGACACCAAACCTGCCGTACCGGGCCAGTCCAGCAATATCTTTGCATGGGAACAGGAAGGGATCGAAGGCAAAAGGTTTATTGCCGGCACCCTGGGCGAAATTCTCGAAGTCGACGAACAGAAGTTTCGCCAGCTTGTGCCAAACCCTTAGTAATCATCTGGGATCGTACTACCATCTTCCCGGTGACCGAGTTGATTAAAAATCGTTGGGTCGACAGTAAACCCTAGGAAACGAACCGAACCATCGGCCAATAGGATATTCATACCGCTGGTGTGGGTGCTCCCGAATCGGTATCCCTCCCAACCACCTTGGTTGTCATACTGCCGATCCGAATTAGGAGCAAACCCGGTATATCGAATCACATCCGGGTCCCATCCGTCAGCCCAGCCCGCATCGTCATGCCAATCCCCAGTCTTGTATCGCACCGGACTTAGCTGCTTTTCCCCGATGACCATCGTGTTACTGGTGCCATCGATAATGTTTGCTATTTTCGACTTGTTACCACGCCAAATACCGGTTTGGTCAGGGCCTCCTCTGACAATCACCCCGTAATAGCGTGACTTCTCCCAAGCCATCCCCCAAGTGTCACCGAACCAGAATTGATCCCAGCTATTGGGACTCGTAGCGGGCGTCGCTGCCGCGTAGTCCATCAAGTACCGGCCTCCTTGAGAAATGTTCGCTTGTGAACCTCTACGCGAAGGGCAAAAGAAGACCGTCGGGCCACCTCGATATCGTAGGATGTCTACGTTGTTGTTGGTGTTTTGAACCGCTAAGGTGTTTTGCTCCATGTAGGGCAAGATGTGGGTCGCCCAACTTCCAACGGCCCCCCAAGGGTTATAGCCCCCAGGTGGAAAGTGCTTGAAGACATCGTGGTGATTCTGGATCGCCAAGCCCTGCTGCTTGAGATTGTTCGAGCACTGCATCCGACGCGCCGCTTCGCGAGCGGCTTGTACGGCCGGCAAGAGCAAACTGACCAACACGCCAATGATCGCAATCACCACCAAGAGTTCCACCAAAGTGAAACCCAAACGCTTTTTACCGACTCGAACATTGCTAGTGGGCATCATGATAAGCCTCATGGATCGCGCATCAAATATTTGGGACTAGAACTCTCCCTATAAACTTTATCGAAAGAGCCCTATAAACAATATCCTGAAATCTCCCCTAAAGCCAGATTACGGGGGCGATTTGCTCTATTTAAGCCTGACATGGCGGTTTTGTAAGCCTCTCGGGTGCTTTTAGCTCCAGTCGATCCCGCTCGGTCGCCCCATCTCGACGAGCAGCAAGTACTGATCGTCACAAAATCGATCGGTCATGCCTGCCAAATAAGCCCCCACGGCTCGCTCGATCCCCCATGACTCGCTCCAGCCTCTGACCCGCTCGGGCAAACGCTCGGGATGACTGGTCAAGAGCCGATACAACTGCCTGAGCCTCATTGCCGCTTTGTCTCTGACCTGAGCTAGTCGCTCGTGGCGGTAGACATGCTCAAAGAGGAATTCCTCAAGCTGCTGCTTTTCCTGCTCGATCTGCGGGCTCATTCCCAGTCGGACTGCCGCCTGTGAAACCGCCGTAGAACTCATGCTATGGCATCGATCAAGCTCAAGGCTCGAATGCCGCAGAAAATCTCCCATCTGAAGATCCAGCAGCGTATGGACCAGCAACGAACGCCGCAACTTTGGGTCGATCTGCTCGAGTGGCACGAGCCGTTTGGCACGCTCGACCAGATCGAGCCCGTCGAGCTGCTCCCATTCGAGCAACCCTAGTTTCAACGCATCATCCACGTCGTGGGAGTCATAGGCGATGCTGTCTGCGGCATCGACCACCTGGATCTCGAGCATCTGCGTTTGAGACGTCGCCTTATCGCTGCGAAACTGCTGGCCTGCAAGAACCTCATGCGTCAGATTCAAACCGGGTTTATCGGTATACCTCTGCTCGATCTTGGTGACCAATTCCAATGCGAATTGGTTGTGCGAAAATCCACCGTGGTCTTTCAAGCATTCACCAAGTGCATCTTCGCCGCAATGGCCAAAAGGAGGATGGCCTATATCGTGAAGCAATGCCATGGCTTCTATCAGATCTTCGTTAAGCCTTAAAGTTCGCCCGATCGTTCTTGCCAACGAGGAGACTTCGTGGGTATGGGTCAAACGGGTGCGATGATACTCTCCCATATCCCCCGTAAAGACCTGCATCTTGCCCGAGAGGCGTCGAAAAGCCGAACTATGGACGATCCGATCTCGATCCCGCTGAAAAGGACCTCGATACGGGTGCTCAGGCTCACTGCAAACGCGTCCAAGCGAATCGATCGAGTGCATCGCGTAGCTTGCTAACAACGCACTCTCACGCTCTTTCCAACTCCCTTTCGAACCGCTTGTATCCGTCGAATGCATCGCGCTATAGGACCGTTAAATTGTCTCGGTGGATGACTTCTTGGTAAGGGCACTGACCCAAGATCTGTTCGATCCGATCGGAATGGCACCCACGTATCATTTTTACTTGGGCAGCATTGTAGTTGCTAAGCCCCCTCGCGATTTCATTGCCGCTAGAATCGAGCACCGAAATAATGTCCCCTTTGCCAAATTCGCCGGTCACATCGCGAACGCCGATGGCAAGCAAGCTGCAACCGCCACGTTTCATCGCGGCACTCGCACCGTCGTCGACGCTGATGCTGCCAGTCGCTTGGGTGGAAAACCCTATCCATCGCTTGCGGGAAACAAGCGACTTGGGCTGAGGCAAAAACAGCGTGCCGAGCCTCTGGCCTTGGGCAAGCCGCACCAGAACATCGGGCTCTCGGCCCCAAGCGATCACGTCTCATCGATCTTGGACACTGTCGAGAGAACCATCGCACCGGGCGATTGAGGGTCGCGATCGTAAAGTCCATGCACGTCGCTCAAAATCACCAAGGCGCTATCGTGCATCAGTCCAGCGACCATACCGGCAAGTCGGTCGTTGTCTCCAAAGGTGGTTTTGAGTTCATCGACGGCCACCGAATCGTTCTCGTTGATGATCGGAATGGCACCGAGCTCTAGGAGCCTCGATAAGGTGTTGCGAACGTTCAAATAAGCCACCCGATCATCGAGTTCGGAGGCCGTTAGCAAAATCTGAGCCGCATGTTTCGAGTGGGCGGCAAAGGTCTTTTCATACACCTGGATCAAATGGGCTTGGCCAATGGCCGCGACGGCTTGCAATGTCGCAAGATCGCTTGGCCGGGACTTGAGCCCCAGCTTGCCCATGCCGCTTGCAACCGCACCGCTTGATACCAAAAGGACCTGTTTACCCATACCGCTTAGGGCGATGAGCTGATTGGCAAGATTGGCGACTTGATCCAAGTCGAGCCTACCGCTGTCGTCTGTCAGTGACCGCGAACCAACTTTGACGACCCAGGTGGTAGCATCGGCCAGCGCTTTTCGATCCTGCGATGGGCTCTGGCCATCGAGGGCTTCTGGGTTATTGGTCATTGCAGAGGTTGGAAATTACGAAGCGTTGGAGGTTTGTTGCTGGGCGATCAGTGCGTCGAGTTCTTGGCGCAGTTTAGGGAGAATCTCGTCGTAGCTAAAGGCCCCTATCGGCTCGCTCCGTCTTTTCAGGTTGACTTTCGCAGGCCCGCACCAGAGCCCAAGGTCGGCATCGTCGGTTTCCCCTGGGCCGTTGACTCGGCAGCCCATCACGGCGATGGTGATCGCGTAGTCTTTGGCATAAGCGGTCATCTCTTTGACTTGTTGGGCAAGTTCGACGAAGGCTTCGTTTTCGACCCGCGAGCAGCTTGGGCATGAGATGATGTTAAGTTTCGAGGGATCCAAAGCGACGACCGATCGGAGGCGGCCCGCGTAGATATCTTCGACGATTTGCCGACCGGTTTGGATTTCGAGCGACTTTTGGGAGTTCGGGACCGTCAGCGACACGCGGATCGTATCGCCGATGCCGCGTCCGATGAGTTGTTCAAAGGCGATGCGGGTTTTGATGATCCCATCTGGGGGCAAGCCGGCTTCGGTGACCCCAAGGTGGAGTGGAACATCGGGTCGGAGTTGGGCGAAGCGTTGGTTGACTTCGACGACCTTCGTCGGATCGGAGTCTTTCAAGGAGACGACGTAGCGGGTAAATCCGATCGAGTCGAGCAGTTCGCAGTGCTCGGTGGCACTGGCGAGCATGGGGCCGATCGAATCGTGGGGATCGAATTTATCTTTGATGGCCGGGTCGACCGACCCGCAGTTGACACCGATGCGGATGGCGCAATCGTTGGCCGCAGCCGCATCGACAATGAATTTGACTTTGTCTTGCCAAGGCTTGGATTTTTCGTGGTGGTAGAGGTGTCCTGGGTTGTATCGGACTTTGTTCACGTGCGGAGCGACTTGGGTAACGAGCCGGTAGTTTTCTTGGAGGTCGACCGAGAGGTTGGCGGTGGTTTGCTTGCGGATTTCGGCCAGGGCTGCGGCATCTTTATCGCTATCGACGGCGATCCGCACGACATCGGCTCCGGCTCGGTGCAAGTCGTTGACCAAGGCGACCGTGGCGGGGATATCGGTCGTGTGGGTGGCGGTCATGCTTTGGACGGCGATGGGGTTTCCGGAGCCGATGGCAATCGAGCCGACTTGGACGTTTCGGGTTGGATTTCTTTGGATTTGCATGGGGATTCCTGGGGTCTTAGGGGGTTGATCGTATTATATCGCAAGGGCACAAAACCCCCAACCGCTGATGGACACTGATGAACGCTGATGCAGAACAGCCGACCGCTGATGGACACTGATGAACGCTGATCCAGAACAGCCAACCGCTGATGGACACTAATGAACGCTGATGCGGCGCGTTGGAAAAAGCTAGGATTTGCTCTTGTTAGCCGACGAGCGCAAGCGTCGGGCATTGTCTCTGCGTGGCACAGCGCCATCGATCACCATCATGGAATCCAGTCGACTTCAATCCCTCTTGGCTGCTTGGCTATTCCCCTAAAGCCTAATGTCTAAAGTCTAAAGCCTTCCCCCCGCTTGGCCCCCTTTCGCCCCCGGGCTTTGACGGGGGAGAAAGGGCGGGGGGATAGAGGGGGAAGAGCGCGCGTAAGGCTGTTTGGCTGCTTTCGGAAAAACGGTGAATTTTTCAAAACAGTTGCATGTTTGAGCAACATCGCATCGCTTACATCCTCTAGGCTATTTCACAGACATCCAGATCGCGATCGTTTTTCCGACGCCCGTCGGCGAGCGATTTGGAATTCCACAGAAGACATTGTCTTTCTAATGACAATTCAGGAGAAGCAACATGGCAAAGAAGAAAGCGGTAACAAAGAAGGCTTCTGTTAAAAAGGTTCGCACGGCGAAGGAATCTGTAAAAAAGACTGATCGGAAGGGGAATCCAAAAGGTTCTAGCAAAAAGGCATCCAAAGGAAAAAAATCAGGAATCATCCCTCTGGTTGCCACATACAAGGGCAAGCCATTTCCGCCCCAGTCGTATGCGCATATTCAAGTAAAAAGTGCGACCCGGACGGACGCTGGAAAAAAAAGAAAAATTGAAGTTGTGCTTAGCGGTCAGGGTGGTGCAAAACCAAGGGACTTTGACTATTTGCCTGCTGAATATAAATCAGCAGACGGAAAAGTCTACAATTACACTATCACATCTATCCCAATAGATAATGACAACACTGATAGTCTTTGGATTGAGGTTGACTTAACGAATCCGATCGGACAGGGTAACAATCCGGTTTCGAGTGGTGACGATGAGTTGGTTATTACTTTTGTCACATCTAAATCTTTTAAGACAACCCCGTAAATGGCCTGAATAAAACCACAGGTTTCACCGAGGGTTCATTTCTGTTCACAATCTGATACCTGGAGCGGTTCCAGAGGAAAAATTCGGGAGTTTTTCGATGCACTCAGGTCGGTGTGAAACTATTTGAATGTAAAGTGCAACTTGGATGGATACTATTTTAAAAAAAGTGGCCAGACATACATCGCATAAATAAACTATATCAGACGAGAGTGTGTGCTTCTCGTTCGTGTTGAAGTGTCACGGCGTTTGTGGTACCGCGAAATGGGATGGACAGTCGATTGAATTTTCAAAATTCATGGGAGAATCAGCATGGCGAAGAAAAAAGTAGTGGGTAAAAAAGTGAATTCGAAGATCGTGGTGAAGAAGGTATCTAATACAAAAGAGAGAAGCAAAACGTCATTAATGGATAGTAGACGTCCGTTTCCCCCAAGTGTAAAAGAGCGCATTTCATTCAAAAAAGCGAATATTGTCGTAGAAACAACAGAGCAACTGGTAATCGTAGTGGAACTCGATGGAACGAATGCAAAACCAAGCGATTTTCAATACAAGGACGGGAGTTTTTCCAGAAATGGTATTGTTTATACCTTCGTGATCGCGTCCGAACCACAAGATAACGGAACGTTGCTGGTGGGTGTTGTAAACTTAAAGAGGCCAACGACGGTTGTTGAGGGAGAAGAAGTAACAGTAGGTGAAGAATTGGTTATCCCCGTGATAACTCAAAAGTCGATCAACCTAACGTAACTCGTCGCGATATACCCTCGTGAATGCGTGCCAAACTTTGATATATCGCATGCTGTATCTTTCGTTTTTTAATCAAGGCAATAGCGATATTTCCTTCAATTTATAGGGGCTTGCCTTGAGTTCATTGAGTTTCGCGATGCAGCGATCCTTTTCCTGACTCAAAGCTTGCAGTTCTTGAGATTGGCCATTGGCCACTGCGAGAGCAAGCTTTGAGGCAGCGATGCAGTACTCCATTTCTGCAATCGATCGCGTGCTGCGAAGACTAACGCTTTCTGGGTTTTCGTCCATCAAGATGGACTCGAATACCCCAACGGATTGCTCGTGCGCTGATGTCGCTTTGACAAGATCGGTCTTTGCCAATCCTCGTGCACGATCGGACTCAATGAAAAACAAAGCTTTCTTTAGAAGCGGTTCCTCTTGGTTCGTCGTGATAAACGCCTTGCATTCCTCGTAGTACTTCTCCGCCTTTTGGAAATCTTCACGCATCAGTGCATTTCTCTGAAGTCTTCGGAAATTCGTGCCTGATTGAATCACGCCGTCGCGTTTCGCACGGTGAACACGAGGTGCGAGATTGCATGCCTTCATTGCAGTCAGTGCACTCTGTTCAGCTTGTTCTAAATTGCCGAGAACAGTCTCGTAGTCGGACTGGTCGCCACACAGTAGGAAATAGACACCGATAGTCCCATGATTTAGTTCTGATTCAGGAATCAATTCTTTATCGCTCTCGTCAATCGATGACGGATAAAGATATTTTTCGACCAATGGCTCGAGAACCTTCCGCCCTTTTTGAGTTTCGGCCAATGCCTCCGGAAACTTCCCCGATCGCTCGAATAAATCGCTCTGTCGTCGAGATAGTCCCGCGTATGTCGGAGCGAAATCGTTCCTCTTATCCTCCGCCGCACTTACAACTGCTTCGGCATGCGTCAACGCCTCACCTAAAAGTGTGGCTGCTTCTTCGTTTTTCCCCTCCCTAAAAAGAAGATTCAGATTGTAATAGGCCTTGTCGCAAAATGCTCTTTTCCAGTTGATTTGTAAGGTTTGATCAGTGGATTCTTTGGTTTCTCTCAGTAATTCGTCAGCTCGTTGCCAGTTTCTACGAGCCTTCGGTGCTAATTCCTCTTGTTGTTGATCTTGTTGAAGTTTTGCAAGCCGTGTGAGGATTCGAATCAAATCCAATTTAAGTTCAACATCGTCAGGATTCTTTGCAAGGTATTTTTCTGTTGAATCGACCATTCTCTCAAGAATGGGTATCCGTACTGATTCTCCTCCCGGAATTTCCGCAAGCTTGTTATCGACGAGGTATCCGACAAGTTTATCTAGGATTTCTGACGAAACTCCTCGACTATCTTTGGTTCTCTGTTGTTCAGCGAGCAATTTTTGTTGATTGGATTCCAGACTTGTTTTTTGCTCTGTGATTAGTCGGTTTTTCGATGAGATGACCATGTTCGCCCAAGTTAGCCCGAGAACAGCAATCGAAAGTCCCAGTAGGCTTGCGATCACCGCTCGGGCGTGTTTGCGCAGAAAACGCTCGGCTTTTCTCAAGGCGTTATCGGGCAAGGCCGAGACGGGCTCACCCGCGATGAAATTATCAAGGTCTGCCGCCAGGTCTCCTGCCTTTTGGTACCGGTTCTGAGGATCGCTCGCCATGGCTTTAAGGCAGATTGCTTCGAGCTCCCTTGGAATTCTCAACGAAGGTCGCGCCTGACTAGGGGTGGGGAAAAGGTTTCTTTGAATTCTTTGAAGATCGTCGTTAAAAGTTGCTAAAGTTTCCTTCCTTATCTTGTGGGGAGGTCGGCCGGTAAGTATCCAGTAGAGAATCGCACCGAGTCCATATACATCCGTACGGTGATCCAGACGGTCGTTCTCCGCCCGAGCTTGTTCGGGGCTCATGAATTCAGCCGTGCCTTTGATCGTACCAGCAGAGGTTTTTTGACCAGATCCACTATCATTTGGAACGGGTATAAAAAAGACTGAAGACTCTTTATGTGTTACGTTAGACGGTTCGCTAGACGGGTCATCGACGACTTTTCCCATCCCCCAGTCCATTACCACTGTTGCGCCATGGTCGTTTACCATGATGTTCGCGGGTTTCAAGTCGCGGTGAATAACAGTCTCTTCATCAAAGGCGAATTGCACGGTATTGCATGCTGCAATCAAATGCCTGAGCATCGGTCGGATCTGATTGACAAATTCACTCTTCGTGATCTGCTCATACTTGATCTGTTGGTATCGTTCAGAAAGTTTCACTCCGCTAATAAGTTGCATCGTGAAAAACGGCTTGCCCTCGGCATCCATACCGATATCGAACACAGGGGGGACGCCCGGATGAGCAAGCTTACCGGTCTTGCGGGCTTCATCGATCAGCAATTCCTGATGCAGTGGGTCGCTACTGAGTTTCGGCACGATATTCTTTACTGCAACCTTGCGTTTGAGTTCAGTGTCGACTGCCTCCCATACGTATCCTTGCCCCCCATGCCCCAAGGTCTTGCGGATGATGTAACGATGGATCCCTTTGTCTTGCTCCTCCGTATTTTTAAAACGCGGAGGACTGGGAGTCGCATTATTCTGAATAATCTTGGTCACATCCTCGATCTTGGATTTCCAGTCCTCAGGCATTCCCTGGCCGTCGGGGACACTACCGTTTTGGATTGAAAAACTGATTGAGTTTTCTAAGCCACCGAGGCGACGCACTCGGTCGTCTACGATGCCTTGAATGTTGTGTCTCTCGACATCTTCAATGTATTTCAGTTCAAGCAGGATCTCTGCTAATTGCCGATTAGGATCCTTGTTCCAAATCGCCCCGGCTTCCATGAACTGCTCCATAGTGATGTAGCCATTCTGGAAAGCAATCAGACCAAAGAGTAAGTTTTTGTCTGTATTGGCGCTCATTTTGATACCTGGGGCAGTCCCTCAAGAGGTTGCGATAGCGATCGGGGAGCAACAGTCTTCTTACGATGCCGAAGACGCATAGCATAAGCGATACGAAATCGTTCAACGAATCATCATTGTAACGAAAACATTTATTTTTTGTACTTTGAATGCATTTCGAGTTGCAACGCTGCGGGTGCTTGAATTCCAAAACAGACTATAAACTCTCGAAACCTCTAGCACGGAGCTCGCGACATGTTATCGCGTCCTACCTTCCGCTACTGCTTTGTTTCTTTTCCGCTGAGTTTATTTTCAAGGAGCTCGAACTGGTGTTCGAGCTCCGATTGCTCTTGGCGCAGTTGCTCATGCTCCTGCTGCTTGCCCTGCGCAAGAAGCACTGCCAGCTTCGCATCGTTGAAGTAAATCTTGACGCTCATATACCACAACTTCTGCGACTCATCTGTCTGGGACTCCGAGGGCGTTAGCTCATCGAGATACTCCTGCGCTTTGGAAATCGCCTCGATCGCTTTGTCGATGTCCATCGGTGCCAATAACGTCGCCCGGTCGGTCTCGAACATCATCGCCACTTGAACAACCGTCGAATCGTCAATCCCCTTCTCAATCCCTTCGAGCGCCTGCTCATAGTACCGCTGTGCTGCCGAGGCGTCATGGTCGCTGATGGCTATCCGATACAACTCTCCGAGTGTCTTCGTCCCATAGACCCTCGCATCGCGCTGCGCAGTTGGAATCTGCTCGGCAATCTGGCAACAACGCAACAAATCCCGTAACGACTTGCTGTACTCCGACCGACGATTGAGGTTCTTGAGTACCGTGCACCGCTGATCCAACGCGATCATGTATAACAAAATATCTGCGTAGTCGATCTCCTTGACTCTCTCTTTGCTGAGCTCCTCTTGCAAAAACCGCCCGCCAAAAAATCCTGACATGGCCTCGACCCCCAAGTCGGCGTGAACCAAAGCCTCATCGAATCGGTCCTGATGCTGCAAAATCAGCGCCTTTTGGCTATGCAGACGGCACATGACCCCATGATTACCCTCCGTGCTCCCTTTGAACTTAGCAAGCTCTTCGGCAAGCTCAAAACAAACTTGGTTGGCTTGCATGGCAGCTTGGTCGTCTTTCTTTGTCTCTAGCAAAAAGGCTCCTCGGTAATACTCGCTGTCGATGGCCGATCCTAGCCAATTGCTCCTGCGAATTTTCTCGTTCGGCACATCCCTTGCCTGAGCGATGAATTCCGAGGAGCGATGGAATGTCTCCGACGCACCCAACGGGTCGGTGTCGCTTTGCAAATGACCTAGTCGGGTCAGGAGTCGAACAACGTCGAGTTTTAAATCCCAATCATCTGGATACTTGTCCACAAATTTCTGCATCTCATCGATCGCAGCTTTGAGCATCTTGATACGAGACTTATCGATGTCAGGAATCTGACTCATCTGATCGTCGAAAATCGATCCGACAACATCTTCAAGAACCTTCGATAACGCATCGCGACTGGCCTTGGTGACCTTTTGCTGTGCCAAAAGATTCGTATTGGCGATGTTCAGATCGTTGCTCTTCTTGAGACTAAAAGTAGTCGCCCAGAGCAATGCGGCGGCCGTTAGCCCAAGCAAAAGCAAACTGGCAATCACACCCCGCGCATGGCCACCCTCGCCGATGGGTCTGCGAAACAAATACCGATGAATCGATGGCCCCGAGGTTGCTTTGGAAACAGGGGATTTGACCGAGTCGTCACTGACCTTGGTGATCTGGGAAAACTTCTCCTGCCAAGCTTCAGGCAGGTCTTCCCCTTGCGGAACGCTGCCGTTCTCGACGACATAACTCAAACTGTTGTCGATCCCACCTTGCCGACGCAGTCGATCCTCGACGATCCCTTGGATGTTGAAGCGTTCTACGTCATCGATAAATTTTCGCTCGACAAGAATATCGCCAATGTCTTTCTTGGGGTCTTTGTTCCAAAGCTGGGCAGCCGCGAAGAACTGCTCGATCGTGATGTAGCCGTTTTGATAAGCTACGAGGGCAAAGAGGAAATTTCGGTCGCTCGATGGGCTCGTCATGGATTCGAGTGGGCTAGCTTGAAGTTCACAGACAATCAACTTTCAATACTTTTGTGGTTCTTCAGGAATTTTAGTGGATAAAAGCTCGGCTTTTTCGTACTCAGCTTCGCGGTACTCGTACTCGTACTCGAAAATGCTTGAGTCGATTCACGGCGATCATTTGTCAACTACCTCCCAATGCGTCCCTTCGAGTACGAGTACCGTTTCACTTAGTACGAGTACGAAACGAACCGGTGGTATGAATTGTCATCCATGATAATTCCCGAAGAACCGCGTTTATTATGCGCGATTCAGATCGAGTCTTTGTCATATTTTCTTATGATCGAGGAGTTTTCGTGGCCGAGGATCTTTTGCTCGGAGCTACGTTTTCCAGAGGATTCTTGTGGGAATACGGGTTTTGTGTGGATTCTTGGTTTTTTGTTGGTCATCCGGAGCGATCGAGTTTCGAATTTCGTTCAATCAAAAATTCCGTTATATTTTTCGACTCACACACGGCAATTCTCGACGCCTTGCACTTTTTTTACCTTACCCTGCCATGCGCTTTTTCTTGTCCAATCCACTGACATCCCTTGTAAAGAAAACCCAACGTAAAAAGGAACAATCGCGATCCAGAAGACGGAGGCTTTTTGCCGAAGTCCTCGAGACTCGCAAAGTCTTTGCCGCCGGGATTCCTGAAATCTACATCAGCGAGATCCAAGACGATCCCCTTTTCGGCAATCGCGATACCGATCAGTATGTCGAACTCCGAGGAGTGCCAAACTCGGCGATCCCCAGCGGAACCTATTTCGCAGTGCTCGAAGGTTGGGGAGCCGTCGACGGTGGGCCTGGTTACTTACACAGCCTGATCGATGTTTCTAATCTGACTTTTGGATCCAACGGATTTTTGACCGTGACTCAGTTTGGAAGCCCTTATCAAGTCGACCCTGAGTCGGCCAGGCTTTCGAGCAATGCTGTAGGTTTCTCAGGTTTGCCCGACGGACGATGGAGCGATGCATCGACCCTCTCGGATCGATTCTCTTTCATCAGTGGTACGCAATCTTTCTTGGTCATCAGTGCTCCGAGTAAACCAATCGTTGGGAGGAACTATGACGTAAACGACGACGGGGGGTTAGACAACGATGCGGAGCTTTGGACCATCTATGACTCGGTCGCCATGATGGGCTATACCCCCTCACCCGGTTGGTCTTACGGACGTATCACGTTTTCGCACCTCACGACCGATCACAATTACCCGGCCGGCACTCTCTATACCGTGCAGGAAAACATCGGTTATGTTGCCCGGCTTGGAAGTTCGACCGGCTATGGTGCCAACGATTGGGTCTGCGGTACGACGATCGAAGACACGCTCAATGCAAACTCCAAGTATCGGTTTACCTACGGCACCTTTGGCGACCCTCGCCCGCTGGTCTACTCGGGGCGCGCGACGAACCATGTCGGAACCTATAACTTCGGTGGTGGATTCATCGGTCAAGCACGCTTGGATACCGACCGAGATGGTCAATTGACCGACAGCGACGCGCCTCTTGCCAATGTCACAGTCTTTGCGGATCGCAATGATAATGGCGTCCGCGACAGTACGGTCGTCGACGTGATCGCATCGCAACAAACACTCGATGTGGAACTTGCCAACGCATTCCCCAACGCCACCTTGACCGTCGCCGATGCCAACAACAAGAACATCGGTTTCAAAGTCAAAGCTCAATCCACAACCGATAACAGCTTCAATCCCATCCGTGTTCTAGCTAGCGAGGGAATTCCATGGTTTGATAACGGCAGTCGCTTGAAAGTCATGTTCTATCGAGAGGCCAACGCCGTATCGGTCGAAGCCATCGCCGCCGAAACGCTTAAAGTTTCCTATGGACGCATCGATATCTACGACAAAGACAACAATCTCTTGGGCTCGCGATCGACCAACCCGTTGATTGGTACTCAGCGGCAAACGATTGGATTCAATCGCCCCGCTGCCGACATCAAGTATGCCATCATCTTCACCGATACGACTTTGGATAACACCAGTCCATTTGGAGCGTTTGACAAACTGCGTTATTCCTACCCCGAGTTCCAAACAACTACCGGAGCCGATGGCAAGATTCGACTCGAAGAGATACCGACCGGAACGTATCGACTGACGGTCGCCAGCTACCCAGGGAACCTCATTCCGATCACTGCCGACTCGACCTCTCCTCTGACGGTCACCCGCTCGGAGCATCGAACCGATGCGACCTTCGGATACAAGGAGAACATTCCACCGGAAATTCTATCGAGTCAGTTCAACATCCAAGAAAACCCAACGGTCAATTCAGTCGTCGCGACCGTTTTGGCCAACGATCCAGATGCCGGTCAATCTCTGAGTTACCGATTCACGAGCAATTCAGGTCCCTTTAGCATCGACCAAGTCACCGGTCAGATTCGCTACACCGGAAACGGTCCGTGGGACTTCGAAGCCACCAAGGAACTCAATGTCGAAGTCGAGGTGCGAGACTCGCTGTCCATTCCGGGTACGACCAAGAAGTTGATCAAGCTTGTGAATCTCGATCGCAACGAAGCTCCGACGTTGCAAAATGCGAATTTTACGATCGACGAGAACTCTCCAGCAGGAACGCTAGTGGGCACTGTAACAGGCTCCGATCCGGATGCTGGAGTCAATGGACAACTCGTGTTTCAATTGGGCGTGGGTGCTCCTGCAGGTGCTTTTAGCATCGATGAAAACACAGGTCGAATCACGGTCGCTTCTCCGACGCTCTTGGATTACGAAAACTCACCGGTCATCAGTCTTCCGATCGTCGTTCGGGACAAGGCCAGTCCGCCACTTTCGGGCAACGGGACGGTCCTGGTCAATCTTCGAGATCTCAACGAAGCCCCTACGAATGTTAGCTTTTCGGATCTGGTCACAGTCCCCGAAAACGCGGTGGTGATTTTGCCGATCCAAGTCGCGACCGTTTCGATCGTAGACGATGCGCTCGGAACCAATAACTTGTCTTTGTCGGGGCCGGATGCCAGCCACTTCCTGCTCATCGGCAACGAACTGAAATTCCAGAGTTCGACTCCCTTGGACTTCGAAACCAAGTCGGTTTACCAGGTCATCGTTTCGGCAGACGATCCGAGCATCGGCTCGAATCCGGATGTGAGCGTACCGTTCAATTTGTCGATCGCAGACTTCAACGAGAAACCCACTGGCATCGTCTTTAGCGATGTGGTAAGTCCACTTTTGGAAACCACCCCGGTCAGTACAGCGCTGCGAGTGGCCAACATCGCCGCTTTGGATGATGCGATCGGCAACAACGTCTTCTCGCTAGCGTCAACACTCGATGCGAGCTTTTTTCAGATCGTCGGAAACCAACTCCAGTTCCGCTCTACGAATCCTTTGGACTTCGAAACCAAATCCAGTTACCGGGTGGTCGTTCAAGTCGACGATGCAGCTTTCCCCGGTTTCCCGGATGCCTCGTCCACATTCACCCTTTCGATTGGCGATGTGAACGAACCGCCAGTGGAACTGCGATTAAATAATCCTGCGACGCAACTGAACGAAACCAATGGAGTTTCGGCCGGCCAAACGGTTGCGACGATCGTTGTCGTGGACGATTCGACCGGAAGCAATCAGCTGAGTCTCGAAGGGCCAGATGCAAACTCCTTCGAGATCGCAGATAACCTACTTAGGCTCAAAGCGGGCTCGCCATTGAACTTCGAAGTC
>JAJTFC010000092.1:0-6763 GCA_021298315.1 Planctomycetaceae bacterium | reverse complement strand
ACTTAGGCTCAAAGCGGGCTCGCCATTGAACTTCGAAGTCAAACCCTTCTACGAGGTTACCGTCCGATTGACCGATCCGTCCTTGCCCGGCCCCCCTACCCTTACCCGATCCCTTCGAATCAACATCAGCAACCGTCCCGAAGTGATCTCGATCAGCGATTCGGCTGGAGCACCCCTTGGAGAGCGGATCAAGAACGTTCGCTTGGGTTGGGACGCCGAGCTGGGAACAATTCCCTCGGATGCAATTAGCGTTGTCAAGAAGGATGTCGGCTTTGTGGCTGTCCCCTACAGTTTGACTCGCGGTCTGGTCGATGGAAAAACCATCGTCGACTTGGCCTTCAGCGGTTCGCTGGTCGATTCCCAAGGCTTCCTGATCGACGGAGTTTACGAAGTTTTCGTGACTGGCTCCAAAGTGACCATGGCTGGCACGAGCACCACAGGACTCTCCTACAACTCAGGGATCCTTTCGGTCTTGAATCCATCGCTACCGGCAAGCATGCAAATCACGGGTAAGGAATTGTTGCTTGCCAATCAAAAGGGAGCTTACCAAGTTACCTTAAGTGGCCTGAGCAATCCTCCATCGGTCTTGCAGTACGAAGTCGATATCAATGGAGATGGCTCGATCGACCGGAATCTCTCCGGCTCTACAACGCTGACGATCCCCGAAGTAAGCTTTGCCGATGCTGGCAGTTACACCATGAAGGTTACGGCGAAGTCCAGCGGACAGATCGTGAGTGCTTCGAGTTTTGCGATCGCTGTAAGCCCCGAGGCGACTTCGGCGGAGAACTGGCTTTCGGCGATGGATACCGACCGGGACACATCGATTTCTCCGCTGGATGTACTGGTTTTGATCAACAGCATCAATACCGGTGGAGGACGCTACAGTTTCGACTACGACGTTGATCGAGATGGAAACATCTCTCCCTTGGATGTCTTGAGCGTGATCAACTTTCTCAATACTTCTCCCGCCAACCGAAAAGACCCTATAGGTGATTTAGTGATGGCCGAATCTGGAGGAAACCAAGGGATCACTGCCGATCGATCGGTAACCGGACGCATCGTGAATAACTCTCGGTCCTTGTTCGCTTCGCTCGATGGTTCGGATCGACTGGATATCTCTGACTTGGTTGCTCAAGACGGGAGTTTTGCGATCACCGACTCGGTCTTTACCGATCTGTTTGGAATCATTCCTGACGGAACTTACGTTCTATCGCTCTCAACACGCTCGGGGAACACTTTTTCGAGTGCGATGGACAAGCGGTTTTTGAGTCTTAGGGATCAGCTCGATCCGTTCTCTTTCGTATCGCTTGTGGGCCGCAATGGCCAGCTCAGGGCCGTCTGGACCGCATCGGGAATGGGTGCTCGCTACAACATTTTGGTGGGCCCCACCGGCGGAACATTGACGGCATTGCGAAGTGGCATTTCAGACACTTCGTTGCAATCCGAATTGGCTTCAGGTGTCTACGACATCCAAATCGAAGCGGTCGATGCGGCCGGAAACAAACGTCTCTCGGAAAAACGAACCGTAACGGTGTAACGATCGACAGTGATGTATGGCAATCGAGCCTAGGAATAAACCTATGCGAGTGGGGATCGTTGGGGCGGGTATCGCCGGCTTAGCTCACGCTTGGTCGGCTGCCCAGAGAGGCCATGAGGTCACTGTTTTTGAACGAACGCCCAAGGCCTCTGGAGCCTCGATTCGCAACTTCGGAATGATTTGGGTGATCGGACAACCCGACCACATGCAATCGATCGCCATGGATTCCAGAGACCGGTGGATCCATGCGGCCAAACAAGCTGGTTTTTGGGTTTCGCCATGCGGCTCACTGCACCTTGCCCATCACGATGATGAATGGCAAGTTTTAAGCGAATATGTTGCTGAGCACGGGCAAACACAACGCGCTGAGCATTTGCAATTGCTCGATCGCTCTGAGACACTCAGCCGAACATCTGGAGCCAACCCCGATGGACTCCGAGGTAGTCTCTGGAGCGACACCGAATGCTGTGTCGATCCGACGAGTGCCGTCCGCTCGATGCCAGCTTGGTTGCATCGGCAGTACCAAGTCGAATTTCATTTTTCCACGGCAGTTACCCAGGCTCAAACCGGTTTGATTCGAACCGGTGATGGCACGCACCATCGGTTTGATCGGATTGTGATCTGTTCAGGAGACGACTTTGCTACTCTCTTTCCTGAGGTCTACAACGGGATACCCATAAGGCCTTGCAAACTGCACATGATGCGCACCGTCGAGCAACCTCAAGGCTGGCGCATCGGCCCGCATCTTGCCGGTGGATTGACACTCAGGCACTATCCGAACTTCAAAAAGTGTCCGACACTCGCTGCCCTGCAACAAAGGATCGCCCAGGAGTCTCCGCATCTTGACCGGCTCGGAATCCACGTGATGGCGTCGCAGAACCACCTAGGCCAAGTCGTCCTTGGGGATTCCCATCAGTATGGCGATGAAGTTGAACCGTTTGATACCAGCGATATCGACGAGCATATCCTTAAGGAACTTGTAAAAATCATCCATCTTCCGACTTGGCAACTCCAAGCCCGCTGGCATGGTGTCTATGCTAAGTACACCGATGGGCTGGTATTTGAACAAGTCGTTGCGCCTGGGGTAATCGTTTTTACTGGACTTGGGGGCAATGGCATGACCCTCTCATTTGGGCTAGCCGAAGACGCTTGGAGTCGCTGGGAACCCCTCTAGTTTGGATGCATTAGGAGTCTGTGATGATGAATGTATGGCGAGGCGTAAACGCACAGAATTTTTCGATCCGAGACATTCGAGGCCTCGTGCTCGATTGGGCCGGAACGACCATCGATTACGGGAGTCTAGCACCCGTCGAAGTTTTTCGAGCCGTGTTCCAAAAGATTGGAATCGAGGTTACCGAAGCTGAAGCCAGAGGGCCGATGGGGCAGGCAAAAATCGATCATATCCGTGCGATGCTTCAGATGGATCGGATACAAGCAAAGTGGCAAGCGATTTTTGGTCGCCCATCGCGCCAGGAGGATGTCGAGGATCTTTACGAGAACTTTTTGCCCCTGCAAAAAACGGTGCTCGCTGATCACTCGGAGGTGATTCCTGGGGTTCCCCAGGCGATTGCTTCGCTGCGCCAAGGTGGTTTGCGAATCGGTTCAACCACAGGCTACACACGAGAACTCATGGATGTTGTCGAGCCACTTGCGGCGGCCCAAGGTTACGCACCTGATGCGACCGTTTGTTCCGATGAGGTCGCCGCCGGCAGACCTGCACCTTGGCAAGTCTACCGCGCCGCCGAAAAACTTGGTGTTTATCCTATGACGCAACTTGCAGTCGTCGACGATTCGATCGCAGGGATACAATCGGGTTTGCACGCTGGATGTTGGACGATTGCCGTGGCCATGACAGGCAACGCTTTGGGATTGGATCGAGCCCGTTGCGAAGCACTCTCGGCAAGCGATTTAGAGGTGCGATTGCAACAAATCGCCGAGAGATTTCTATCTCAAGGAGCCCACATGGTGGTGCGATCGGTTGCAGATCTGCCAACGATCTGAAGGATCAGACAGATCAGACGGATCAGACAGATCAGACGGATCCGTCTTGCGAAATCACTGGAGCGTTACCTTTTTGAGGTTATCCGCAGGAACCGTATCGATCAGCAGATTCCTAGGATCGACCCCTGCTTGGTGCGGCAGTTCATCGACAATGAACTCCAAGTCGTGCTTACCAGCAGTCAACTGAACCCGCTCTTTGTATAACAATCTACCATACCGCTTGCCTGATTCGGGTTTGGCATAAGCTCCGATCTCTAGGTAATCATCCATCGGGGCATCGGTTTCCTGTCCTTTCTCGTCGGCCTTCTTTTTGGCGCACTCGACGGTGATTTTTACCAAGTACTTTCCGTCGGCTTGCTTCTGGGCCGTCGCTTCGAGCGTTTTGTTTTCAAAGAGGGTGATCTGTTCGAACAAGTCGGTGATTAGGTAACGCAGTTGCTCGGGGGTCTGCTGGCGCAAACGGTCCACCAAGGCATACGCGTTCGGGTAGGGGGGACCTTTGTAAGCGTACTGCTCGATGAGCTGTTTTAAAGCGGCATTGATTCGCTGCTCGCCGATCATTTCAGCCAGGTAGTAGAGTGCCAGCCCACCTTTTTGGTAGTGGATGTAGCCTTGCGTCAGTTCGACATTCATCAGTGGGCGTTCTTTGAGCTGCTCGCTTCCCCGGGAACGAAGGTAGTTATCCATTTCGTAGCGGAAGAATTTGTGCATCATGTCATCGCCATAGGTTTTGCGCATGACCATCAGGGCTGTGTACTGCGCGAGAGTCTCGCTAAGGAGCGTTGCACCTTGGACCTTGGCCCCGATGACTTGATGAGCCCACCACTGGTGCCCCATTTCGTGAGCGACGACATAGGTCACCATGTCGATATCGTCGGGCTTTTGAAGATTGGCGATAAAGCCGATCGACTCCGAATAAGGCATCGTTCCGGGGAAGGCTTGGGCAAAACTAGCCACTCTGGGGAACTCGATGATCCGGGCCTGCTTGTGTTTGTAAGGCCCGAATTCCTTGCTGCAATATTCGAGGGTATCGGCGATCGCCTTGGACATTTTCGGTACGTTCCAAGCGTGCTCTTTGTGGTAGTAGACCTCGGTATCAACATCGCCGACTTTACCCCGCTCGACTTCGTAGCGAGCCGAGATGAACGAGTAGAAATTGAGCGATGGATGATCGACGCGGTAGCGATAGTAGTTTCGTCCATTCTCCTTCCACTCTTCGACGAGCGACCCGGGTGCAACCGCGATTTGGTCTTCAGAGGTGCTGATAACCGTCTCGACCGTTACCCAGTCTGCATCATTGGAGATGTAGTGGACATTGCAGGTCGCATCGCAATCGCGTTTGAGTTCCGGCAGTGGCTCGATCGGTTCGAGCCCATAGGTTTTACGACGACGGGGAAGGACGATCCGCCGCTGATCATCGTAACCGAAACTCGGAGCGATGCCGTTGTTGAAGAACGTGCCGTTTTGGACAAGTTGGGTGTTGCTGACTTGATTCTCGATTCCACGCGTGCGACTTTCGATGGTGTACTCCATCTCGAGCGTTTCGCCTGGTTGCATGGGTGGATCGACAAGGTAGGTGCGGATCATCAGTTCTTGATCATCCTTTTCAAGCTTGGTTCGTGGAATGGTGATTTGAGTATCAAAATCAGGAGTCAGATTGATATAAAACCGATCGATCGCTTGATCGCTCTTATTGGCGATCGATTGAACCGCATGCATTTTCAAATTGCGTGACTCGGGAAAGATATCGATCTTGTATTGGATCGACTGGATCTTTGGCTGCGGTAGCCCCGCGATCTTTGAATAATTCTTTTCATAGTCGGCTTGTAACTGTTCCCTCTTGGTCGGGCCCAAGAGTTTATTGATCACCATGGTGTTGTAAGCAAGCCAGCAGCCCATCGACACAGCGGCCAGAGCCAAGAGGGCAGGAAGAAATGCTTTTTTTAGCGACAGTTCTCGCCAAAGGATACCGACACGTTCTTGGATCCTCTTTGCCACCCCGCGATGCATCAGAGCGCTGGTGAGCCAAACCACAACACCTGAGACAGCTAGCCAGTAAGCACCGAAGGCCAAAAGCCCTGGTTTAAAGGGTGCGATTCCGAACATGTCCGAGTAGGTATGCTGCGGCATCGCACCGAATCGAAACAGGATTGTATCCATTCTAAGGAGCGACCAGATTCGGCCATTGACGATTAGAAATAAGACAAACAACGCATAGCCGATGTACTTGTTCGGGGCGATGGTATGGGCCAAGAAACTCATCACCATCAGGAATACAAACGACAGGCCCGTCAGGCAGACGAACTCTTGCATGTAAACACCGAGCTGAAACCGGTAATATCCCTGTGTCCATTGGTAAAATACCCCAATGGCAACTCCCAGCAACAAAATCGAGAGCAAGAGGATCAGCATCGAGGCCCACCGCGAAGCGGCAAAGACGCTGTTGGGAGTCGGGGTTGCACCGAGGATCTCGTGAAAACGGCTGTCACGATCTCGCCAGACCAACACCCCAGTGAAATAGGTGATCAAGGCGATCGGTAGAATCAACAAACTCCCCGATATCTGCTCGATGACTTGATATGTCACTGGGAACGTCGAAGCACCAAAAAGTTCAAGCGAGCCAAGCATCAAGCTAAACCCAACATTGATCAGGGTAAAGCCAAGGATGATGATGAACGTCTTGCTAAAGACCACTGCCGAGAGGTCCGATCGAAGAGTCGAGAAGAATTGACTCATCCAGCTTGGGTTTTGGGCTCTTTTGACCAGAGCAATACTTCCAGAGGTTGCTGCAGCTAAAGGGACTTCAGAGAGTTCGACGGCAGTTTCGTTTGCCAATCCCTTTTTCGTTCTCGAGGCGACCGAAGATTCAAAGCGAAATCGGGTGCCGGCAACCCAAAAAATCAATCCAGCGATGCTTAGCCACAAAGCGCGATTGGCAATCAGTAGCGGTGTGATCGGAATCGATCGAGTGTTGCGGTCGTTGACCGTCCAGTACTTGGTCGCCTGATCAAACGGTGCCGAACCAAAGGGATCGATCCAAGCGGCTATCGATTCGTAATCCAGTTGCCCGACAACACCTTGCGTGACTCCATAAACAACAAAAACCGCGAGCAATGACAGAAACGAGTAGAGGGTGTTTCGCGTTACGCTAGCGACAGCAAACACCAAAGCACCGAAGATGAGAGTATTGGGGATGACGAAAATCAAGAACGGTTGCCAATGATG
>JAJTFC010000200.1 GCA_021298315.1 Planctomycetaceae bacterium | reverse complement strand
TTTTGCTGAGCCTCCGGCCCGACGAAGAATTCGTCAAAATCGTCTACGAAGAGCTCGTCAAGCTCCTGGGTCCGGTCGACAACAGCCTTCCCCTGAAACGAGGGGAACTGACGACCATTATGATGTGCGGCCTTCAGGGCTCGGGAAAAACCACCACCTGCGGCAAACTCTCGATGCTCATCAAGGAGCAAAAGCTCAAGCCTTTTCTTGTCGCTGCCGACTTGCAACGCCCCGCTGCGATCGAGCAATTGCACGTCATCGGCAAGCAAATCGGTGTCGGAGTCTTCAGCAAACCAGGCGAAAACGACCCTGTGAAGGTCTGTCGCGAAGGCCTCGAAGCGGCCAAGGCCGCTGGTGCCAACGTGGTCATCCTCGATACCGCAGGTCGATTGGCGATCGATGCAGAATTGATGGAGCAAATCAAACAGATCGACCGAGCCATCGAGCCGACCCAGGTTTTGCTGGTCGTCGACGGAATGACCGGCCAAGACGCCGTCAACAGCGCCAAGGCCTTCAACGACGCCTTAAGCCTCGATGGGGTGATCATGACCAAGCTCGACGGGGATGCCCGTGGCGGAGCCTTGATCAGCGTCAAAGCAGTCACCTCGGTTCCCATCAAGTTCATTGGAACCGGCGAACATTTAGACGCATTGGAACCTTTCCGACCTGAAGGGATGGCAAGTCGGATTCTGTCGATGGGTGATATTGTCGAAGTGGCCCGCGAGGCCCATCGACTCATTGATGAAAAAGAACGAAAAAGCTTGGAAGAACGGATGTCCAAGGGTGTTTTTACCTTGGCCGATTTCCGCGATATGATGCAGAAGCTCCGCAAGCCAGGGCTGATGTCCAAAATGCTCAGCCTCATGCCTGGCATGGGTGAGATTTCCAAGATGATGGCCAACACCGACAACGAAAAAGAGATGGCCAGGCTTACCGGTATCGTCGATTCGATGACGGTCGCCGAACGAGAAAACCCCAAAATCATCGACGGCTCTCGCAGAAACCGCATCGCTAAGGGCTGTGGCGTCAGCCCGAATCAGATTTCAGAGCTGATCAAGCAATTTGATATGATCAAGCCCATGATGCAGATGGCTACGCAAGGCTCCGTCGGCGACAAGATGAAAATGCTCCAACAGATGCGGGGAATGATGGCCGACAACCCGTTTAACCCCCTCGATGGAATGAAGCTCAAAGGAAGCACGGGTAAACGCCTGACCCCCAAGGAGCGAGAAAAGATGCAAAAGGAGCGAGAAAGGCTTCTGCGCAAGAAAAAACGGGGCAATTAGGCAACTTCAGGAGCCCGAGAGCCCCCAGAACGGTGAAAAATCGGCGATTGAGCCGATTTTTTTCCTGCTAGCTGCGGTTTTTCACTCCCCAGGCTGAAATCGAATCGTTATTATTTCTTCCCCTCGAAAACTTTTATTTCCATTGGAGAGTAATCTGTGTCGGTACGAATTCGGATGAAGCGGCTGGGCCGCAAAGGTCGACCTTTTTATCGTTTGTGTGCCATCGATCAGAGGAATCCACGCGACGGTCGAGTCTTGGAAGAACTCGGACATTACGATCCGATGTGCCGAGAAAAAGATGCACGCGCGATTCTCAAGGGTGATCGGATCGATTACTGGGTCAGCGTCGGCGCACAGCCAAGCGAGAACGCTGAGATTTTGATCAAAAAGTATGGCACCAACGGCACCCACTTGGCTGCCCAAAAAGAAGCCTTGACCCGACTCGGCCGCATCAAGCCAGCCAAAGTTCAGGCCTAAGTTGTTCTCTTAGCCTTAGGTTGCTGCTATTGCTTCGGCGATCCACTTTCTGATTCAGTGGGTCGCAAAGTGTCGATGATTTCTCCGAAATCATTGTGTGAGCTACAGCGCAGCACGATTCGAATAAGTAACCTTTCAAATGACCCGGATGCGTATCGCCGTCATCTAGGTCAATCTTGTCAACACCGTCAATGCCGTCAAAAAATGCCGCTCTCATGCGGCGGGGCAGTGTCGATGATTTCTCCGAAATCATCGTGTGCACCAGAGCACAGCCTGATTCGAATCGACAACCTTACAAATCAAGCGGATGAGTATCTGCGTCAGTGAGGTCAATCTTGTCAACACCGTCAATGCCGTCAACGCCGTCAACGCCGTCAAAAAATGCCGTCACCTCAAGCAACTTGTCACGGTAAGCATACAAGCCTATCTGTGCATAAAGAGCCTATGGGCATTTGGTCAACTCCCACGGGGTGAATGATGTCAAGAGGTTGAATAGGCTCGTATTGCTTAACAGGCAACAGGGCAGGGGGGGCGATTTTTAACTATGGATCATAAGAGTTCCTGCCAAGCTCGATCGGGCCTAGAGACGAGTAAGTTTGCTTGCGGGTCGCCGACGAACTTCTCGGTTTTCGGATCGATCACCAGCTTGCGTCCGAGGATCCAAGAGATCGCGGCAGCGTGACAAGCGATATGCGAACGCCGCATCACTTCCTGATTGGCAACAGGCTTGGATCTTGTGCGGATAGAGTCAAAGAAGTTCCTCGCATGGGCGGTCACATCCAATCCTGCCACTCTTTTGGAAGCCTCTGGAAGTTGTTTTTGAAGTGACTCTGGGGTCGCGACGATTTCACCCGAGTCTCCCGTCTCGACCGAGCCTTCGGTGCCCACAAAGCGAACGGGACAAGTCCCAAGCCTGGTGATATAGTGAGGAGACCGATCACCGAAAGGCTGTGCCAAAAAGTCGATGATCAGCTTCACGCCGTTGGCATAGGTGCAAACGATCTTATCAGCTTGAGGTTCATACTCAAGCGGCATCGTATCGTCAGCTTGATTGGCCCACTGGCAAAGGTCGACCGTGTGAGCCCCCCAATCGAGAAGGCGAGCACCGGAATCAAAGTCCCATTGGCCACGCCACTTGCCGTCGCAGTAAGCTTGGTTGTAGGGTCTCCAAGGTGCGGGCCCAAGCCACAGGTTCCAATCGACGATCGACTTATCGGGCTGTGGCTCAGGTGCAAGCCAATTGTTTTCGAGGACTGGGATATAGACCGAAGCGTGCATGGCTTGCAGCTTTCCGAGTTTGCCTTGATGAACCCACTCGACAGCTTGGACGAAATTCGGGACGCTTCGCCGCTGCGTACCGGCCTGGAATACCCGTTTGGTTTGGTCGATGGTATCGGCAAGTTTTTGACAAGCTTCGATGGTAATGCCGCAAGGTTTCTCGCTGTAGACATCCTTGCCAGCTTGGGCTGCCATGATCGAAGCCGTCGCATGCCAACGATCCCCGGTAGCGATCAAGACTGCGTCGATATCCTTGCGATCAAGAAGTTCGCGAAAGTCCGAGTAGAGCTTGCAATCTTGATTGTTATAGAAACCATCGACAAGTTGTTTGCCGGCATCTCTGCGGGATGCTTGGACATCGGCAATAGCCACGCATCGCACGTCGGAAAATGGCAGCATGGCTTTGAGATCGTAGGTGCATCTTGGTCCGATGCCGATGATACCGAGTTGAATCCGCTCGTTGGGGCTTTGCGGAGCAGATCGGGGGGCTGCAAACGCTTGGGGCACCAGGTAGCTGGCAGCCGAGCTCGCCAACGTGGATTTGAGGACGAATCTTCGGGTAAGGGAATTATTTCGGGGCATTGTCGCGATTTCCTTCGGAGGTGGAAAAAGGGCAGGTGGCTAAGGAGTCCTCGGCTAGAGGCTATAGATAGTCCATCGAATGACGATCAAGATCACGACAGTATAGGGGATATTGATGGCTGCGGTTTGCCAAGCTCGCCGAGTGTAAACAGGTCGGATCGGCTCATCGGATGCGAAGACCTTGAAAAGGATTTTCCATGCATCGCCGATCAAATCCGTCTTGTTGGCGGCCAGTTCATCGAGCAACTCCAAAGCTTTGGCCTGGTCGGTTCGGACTGATCGGACTGATCGGACTGATCGGACTGATCGGACTGATCGGACTGATCGGACTGATCCGACTGATCGGACTGATCCGACTGATCCGACTGATCCGACTGATCGGACTGATCGGACTGATCGGACTGATCGGACTGATCGGACTGATCGGACTGATCGGACTGATCGGACTGATCGGACTGAT
>JAJTFC010000199.1 GCA_021298315.1 Planctomycetaceae bacterium | reverse complement strand
GGAAAACGAAGACAAACCGGCTGCGATTGCATTGTTCGAGCGCGGTTCCACTTTGACATTATACGGGGGATCTGTGTTGACTAATTGGATGGTTTTGCCACCAAGCAATCGATCGAGATCCTCGGGTTTCGATGAGTCGCCGCAGAGCAATCGGTGGTTGCCTAGTATCCAAAGATCCCCAGTTTGGGTCACCGCTTCATCTGGAGGTGCAGGCACATCATCCGGATCCGTAAGCCCCTCGTTGACGTCGCCACTCATGAGCTTTAGAAGCTCATCGGGATCGAAACCGAGGAGCGACAGATCGAATCCTGCCGTTTGGAGTTCA
The DNA here is from genome assembly GCA_021298315.1 of Planctomycetaceae bacterium. Lineage (GTDB taxonomy): Bacteria > Planctomycetota > Planctomycetia > Pirellulales > Pirellulaceae > JBKCUI01. The sequence goes on along the minus strand of JAJTFC010000199.1, from coordinate 6,824 downwards.
CCAAGTTCGATCGGCAAGAGATCGAAGTTCCAATCGGCCAATTCCGAACTCTTGTTATCGGCGATCCGGTAGGCTTTGATCTGCTCTGGGGTAAGATCCACTGCCACGTGGACCGGTACCTTCTCGATCCCAAGCTTCTGCGCAGCTTTGAATCGCGTGTGCCCACAGATGATTACCCCATCGGTGTCCACAACGATCGGTTGCCTGAACCCAAACTCCTTGATGCTGCTTGCGACAGCGTCGACTGCATCGTCGTTGATGCGAGGATTGTTCGGGTACGGTTTGACACCAGCAATCGGTCTGATTTCAATCTTCATTTTTGCATCCTCAATACGTGTTTAACTTGGAATTCCAAGATGCCCGAATGGCATCAGTACTCAGCGATTTCCCAATTCAGGTTCCTAAAGAGCCTTCTCAATCCCCTTAGCCATCAACATCGTGATGGCTATCGCAAACTGGTTTTTGCGTTGCATTTCGTTGCTCAGCTGCCTCCTTGTTTGAAGTCCGGACCAAAAAATAAAACTCTGTCTAAGTTGCCGACCGTTCCCACGCCCCTCTGGAGAGGGGAATTCGCCGGAAGTACCTATTGAATCTGCCAGTTTGGCAGCCTTTCGAATCGCCACAGTTGGCCCTGTTACGCGATCTTTCGCGAAATAGGCAAGTGATCGAACGCGGTGCTCTGTACGCGTCAGGCGCAAACGTAGGCGGTTGATCGCGAAGCTGGTAAGCAGGCATGCAAGCAAGTGTGACGGATGCGTCCGAAAGAGAAGCTTCCAGAGTGCGACACTTCGAGACTCAAGTAAGCACCCACTTAGCCCCGAAACATGGCTCGCAATTGGCCCATCATTCAACCAAGTGCGCAGGGTTGCTGGGGGTATTTTGGTTAATTCCCATGCGCGTACGCGCATGGAAGATAATGAAATAACCCCCAGCAACCCTGCGCAGTCAACGAAAACACAGTGTTTTTGAGTGTTTTTGAACATGACGTTTTTACTCTTTTTCATCCTGTTTTTCATCAAATCCTGCTTCCACTTTTGATAGTGCGCAGCCCTCGAAGACGCGCTTGTTTCGGTGGCGTCCGAATGTGCGAGTCTCGCAGTTAAATCGAGACTGCATGGCGATCGAAAATCGCGTTTGAGATTGCTGCCCACCCCAGTTGCGATAAGCCTCAAAGAGCTCCGATGAGGCAACCACAAGTTCCGGTGAAACCTCACAGCAGTCGGCAATAAAGCGACCTAGTTCATCTGCGCTTCCGCGATACGTTGCCGTCTCGCTAATGACCGATTGAGGCTCTATAAAGCCGTTATTGCGCCAGTCTTGAAACCCTTCTATGAGCCAATTAAGGATTCCCGGACCTTCTTCGCCAATAAGCAGTTTGTGGTAGTCAGGGATGGGCTTTGTTACCTGCCGAAGGTCTACTCTGAAGGGAATAAGCTTGATGCGACGCCAGATACCTTCATCTGTGCCATTGATTTGCGGCAGATGGTTTGTGCTTAGCCAAAACTTGTGCGTCCGTCGAAAACTCCAATAATCCTCACGCATCCGTCTTGCGGTGATCTGTTCATCGCCTGTTAATTCCTTGACCCGAGCCTCGCGAAGCTTCGCCCCCTCATCCGGCTCGCTGATGGCAACCAAACGCCGTTGATACAGCGATGCAATAATGGTGTCGTGTTCATTGGTCGTACCAAGCAGCAACTTGCTGGGTGCCAACATGGCATAGTCGCCAAGCAATTCGACAATAGCATTCCAGAGCGTTGACTTGCCATTGGCACCCGAGCCATAGCAGATTGGAAGAATATGCTCGCCGACATCCCCTGAACATGAATAACCTAGCAGTGCTTGGATGTATCGCTTGGCTTCATCGTCGCTTCCGAATATCAGATCGATAAATGCTCGCCACTTTGGACATGACGCTTTGGGATCGTATTCAACGTTAGCGATTTGTGTAATGGCATCCGTCTGGCGATGATCACGAAACTCCGATGTGTATAAATCAAGAGTTCCGTTTTGCAGATTCAAAAAATATGTGTTCTGATTCAATAGCTCGTGATCGATCGTCGTTCGTCCATCGCACCGAGCTAGCGATACGACGTTCTCGATCGTGGTCTTGCGATTGGCTCGTCGGCAGAATTCAGCCCATTTTTCTTGCTGCTCCTCGCTTTGAATACCTCGCATCCTGTCCCAGTAATTGCGAACCAACCTGCGTGCCAATCGAGTCGTTCGACTTTGATCGATATCGATCTTCCATCGCTTTGAGTCCCAGGCGAGCCATTTCTTCCAAGATGGCACATATCGCAAGATGGTTTGATTGCCGTCGATGAATTCCACGGCCATAGCGTTTTCAGTCTGATCGCTTCTGAAATCCCAATCGATGTCTGTGTTTGGGAAACCAATTTTCTTAGGAATCTGGCTTGGCTGCTTGGGAGCAACAGACCGCTTTTTCGTCGGATCGTACTGTTTGGTGACCTTCTTTAACGCGTTGGCGATCGTCCGCTGTCCGTAGGTTTCATTGCCGTGTTTTTGATCCCATTTATCACGCATCAACTGTGAACGTCTAAAGATCCGGTCGATCTGAGCGGCATCTTTGGTGAAGTAAGCCAGGGTAAAGACCACCGAAGAGTCCGCCTCACTGGCTGAATTGAAATGCAGGTTCCAATCGCCATTCCACAGAGCTTGAAACTTCGCGCCCGACGAGCGACGTCGGAATGCGGCTGGGGATCTCGACTGGCCGAGGGGGTTGCACTAGTGCCGGGCTCATCGTTGCCGAACACCTGGGCATAAACAGCGTCTAGCGATTCTTGCCGAACATTCACCTCGCTGGGAGCAGTAGCGATGCGATTCCCGGTGACTGTGAAAAACCGATCGCGATCATAGATCTCGACTTCACCATCGTGATAGGCCTTGCGGCAGCGGGAGCCAGGCTTACTGGCTTTGATGAATACTTTCAAACCCAAGCCAGAGGGACTGATCTCGGTGTAACTGTCGAGTCGATCGACGATCTGCTGTGCCCAGGGTTTCAACTCTCCGGTGGACTCGTTGATGGAATCATCTAGGTCCACACCGCAGTATGGATCATCAAGGGAGAATACAAAGCCAACGCCGGCAAGAGACTTATTACGCTCGCAGGCTTGCATCGCCTGTGAAAATGTTCCCCAGGTGGACTGGTCAGTCGAAGAGGCAAGCAACCCATTGTGTGGATTAATGGGGGCTTTGGTCGGCTTGCCACCGCGCTCGACATACTTCCAAGCAACCCACTGATGGCAATCACGGATGCTCGCTGGACAATTTCGTTCAATAGCTTCACTCAAATTGACACCTCCATGGCATCGACAGGCGCTTTGGCCCAGCGATCAAGAAAAGTTCGGCGCTGGCTAACACTGTTCTTCTTCACAGCGTTCGACAGTCCCCAACGATCACCGACCAAGATGCAATACTTCGATGCGCGAGTGACCGCGGTGTACAACCAATTCCGATCGGCGAAGTAATGAGATTTGTGACAAAGAACGACCACGCAAGGGAACTCGCTCCCTTGGGCTTTGTGGGCAGTCAGTGCGTAGGCAAGCTGGACATTGAGAATCTGATCATCTTGGATCACCCTTCGGCCGTGACCATCAAAATCAACGATGTACCTGGTCCCCGCTTCAGTATCGATTTCAGAGACAATACCGATGGTGCCATTCATAATCCCTAAGACGTAATCGTTGCTCGTCTGAATGACCTTGTCTCCTACTGCAAATTTCCTCTCAACGGAACCTCGCAGTAAAAACTGCATCATTTGATTGATCGCTTTGGTACCGAGTAATCCAAGATGAGTTGGTGTAATGATCTGAACGTCATTGACAGGATCCAAACGAAGCTGCTCCGGAATTCGGTGGAGCACTAAGTCACGCAAATAAACTTGGATCGGCATAGGCTCACTGAGCGAATCGATCACGCTCCAGCCTGGATCCCCTACAACTGATGGCATTACGCGCTGGGATAGAATCGCCATGCTGTTGGTTTTAAGAACACCGGCTTGACGCATGACCTCATCTAGAATGAAGGTCGGAACAAGCCTGTGCTTGATACAGTCTCGAAGGACATTGCCAGCGCCGACGGGGGGCAATTGATTGTGGTCACCGACTAGAATGAGCCTCGTTGTGTCGAAGTCGATACGTCGAAGCAATTCAGCCATCAAGGGGACATCAACCATCGATACTTCATCGACAATGACTACATCGAAGGCATCGCTTGCAGCATTGCCAGCTTCTGGGTTGCTAGGTATCGAGAGGCTCTGTCTTTGAAACTGATGACCGTTGTATTCAAGTAATCGATGAATCGTCTTGGCCTCGAGCGTTAGCCCGTGGGATCGCAACGATTCCTCGATCCGCTTGGAGGCCTTGCCGGTGGGAGAACAAAGCGCGACTTTTAGGCCGGCTACTTCGAAAGTCTTAGCCAAGCGAGCTAGTGTGTGGGTTTTGCCGGTACCAGCACCCCCAGAAATGACGATGATCGAATGCTGTAACGCAGCCTCATAGGCAGCTAGCTGTGCACGTTTGAGACCCTCGCCGTGCGATGGTCTGATCCCCAGCGGACGAGCGACATGGCCGAATTGCTGAAAACACTGGTGAATGAACCATTCCGCTTCCGCATAATAGGCGAGAGCCACAGCACCCTCGTGGATAATAAGTCTCCCTTGCGCGACGGTTCGCTCAAGGGCACTCTCGATTGTGGACTGACCATCAAGCGAATCCAGCAAGAGCAAGTCATTGGCTTTGCGAACCAGTTCATCGCGAGATATCCATGTGTGGCCAGAGTTAGCCTCATCAAAAACCAGGAAGCACAAAGCGGCTTCGAGTCTTCCGGGATGCTCCTTCGGAACGCCCATGGATCTTGCAATCTTGTCCACCCGCTTAAAACCATAACCTTTGACGTACTGAATGATCAGATACGGATTGGCTCTAAGCACACCAACGACCGAGGAGCCAAATTCCTCGATCAAGGCTTCCATTTGAAGATGAGAGAGCCCAAAGCTTGCTAAGTAGGACCGAACCTCATTTTGTGCACTGTTGGCGATCCACGCTTCCCGTAATGAATGCAACGTATGCTTAGGGATCCGCAGTGCACGATTGAGTTCTTGAACATCCTGGCGAATCACCCGATCGAGGTGCTCGGCGCTGCTGACATACTGGACAATCTTGCGAGCTGTAGCTTCCCCGATTCCAACGAACGCTGGATGCTTGGCTAGATATTGCACTAAACCTTCAGGGGTTTCTGGCAAATCGTAACTCACGCTTTTTGCGTCGAACTGGTCACCGTACTTCGGATCGCTTTTCCAGTGCCCTGTGAGTGTGACCGATTCACCTTCGCTGACGCAAAATGGCCCACGGAAGCGAACCAAGACGCCATCTTGGCCGACCAGTGCCCCGGCGCAGAACTTGGCGCTGGTAAAGTAGACTCGATCGACCGTACCAGATATTTGTTGTTTACTCATGGCAAAGATCCCCTCTGCTAGAGATCTCGCGAATGTACGACCGAAGAAAGGCGTCGGTAAAACGTACGGCAGCTGGTCTGGATCCGCACCAGAACACGGGCACCTTGTATTTGATGCCGATGTAGATTGCCGCCCCGAGAAGCGATTGGGGGGAGACAGCCCTGAGCGCATCGGTGTGCTTATTACAAAGCACAGCATTCAGATCCGCTTCGACGACGATGCACGCTGCATCCATGGCTGAGAGCTTTGTGAGTTCTCGAGCGAAGCGATCATAATCGTGAATAACAGTACCAACGAAGTCCGGGAGGCTTTTGCGCTCGACAACCACATGCTGCTCAAAGCCCTGAACCGAGTAGTCGCCAGCTTCAAGCTTTGCTTTCTGAACCTCACAGGCAAAGGTATAAGGTTCTTTCTCCCTCGAATCGATGACTATCCGGAAATCCATGTTTTCCCTTCGAATCTCTATGCGTCATGAGAATGAAAAACCGAGGCAGGCTCGGGGAGTCTGGACTTGGAAACGCGATGGGAACCCGGCAAAAGAACCACATCGCGAAGGACTGTTTTCAAGTCACGCCATCCTGCCTCGGCTCTAGGCCGCTGACTAAGAACGACCAATGCCGGTCAACCAATCAACGCTCTAAAACGGAACGTTCTCCTCCGCGAAACCACCACTCGAAGCACTAGCGATATTCAAGCGACGGTTGAAATACACGTTCGTGTAGTCACCGCGAGTGCGTTTGGTGATCTCCAGCGTCATGTCAAGCAGCTCCTCGAGCCGACCTGAGAGTTCGCTGAACTTGGCAAGCTCTAACCCTAGCGTCTTGAGATCCGCCTTGACGTACGGGAGAGACGCTTGGGTGATAACCGAGTTTTTGAAGATATGCCGACCTGCTTGCGAACCTGAGATGATCTCCAGATCGAATTTGATCATCGGATCCCCTTTCTGACTCGATTCAAGCTTGGCCGTTTGGATCTTCACCTGATACTTGCCGTCTGGCACCTCCTCGTAACTTGGTGCCTCTGCGCTTTCGAACTCATCATCGAAAGATGTCAGATCGACTTGCGAATTGGTAGGTTCGAATGATTGGTAATCACTCATGACTATTTAGCCTTTCCTTGAACAGTGCTTGCCGGCGTGGAACTCTTCGCTGCGCTGCTGGTGCCGGATTCCGAGCTGCGAGCGGGAGAATTGAAGGCTTTGACGAACTGCTCGTAATCAAGAGGGAGCAATTCAGGCAGACGGCCAGTGCGATCACCAGCTTCGTAGGTTGGATGCGGCTTGGTACGCACAACGCGTTCAATCGTGACGTTGCCCGCTGTATCCTTTTTGGCGACCGAATCACCGAACAAA
>JAJTFC010000198.1 GCA_021298315.1 Planctomycetaceae bacterium | reverse complement strand
TTTGGCGATCGATTGCAAGAGTCCGAATTGCCGATCAATCAGATTGCAGGTCTGTACTTGAGCCAACCGCTTCAGATTCTGCTTGTCGTCGGGATGTTCTGTTTATGTTTGTCCGTCGCGGCCGGAGCGACCCTCAGCCAAGCATCGATTGTCTCGCAGAACCTGATCAAACCGTTGCTTGGCAACCGATCGGCTTCGATGTGGCTGGTCAGATCGAGCGTGGTGATCGTCATTGCTGGCTCGCTCGGGGTGGCTTATTCAGGCGAATCGATCATGGAATTGCTCGAGCTTTCGCTGGTGATTGTTTTGGTATCGTTGTTTGTGCCAATGGCCATCGCTTTGTTTTTTCCAAGCAGTACTCCTAGACCTTGGGTCGGTATCGTCTCGATACTCACGGGGTTTTCGGCTTGGCTTTTGGGATTGTGGTAGCGCATTGGCGGGCTTTCTAGCAATGCATCGGGCATCGCCGGTGCATCCGAGGCCCTCGGAGCGACTTGAATCCCCATCGGATCGGGGATAGACTTGGCACTTTGCTTGACGCATTGAACCACGACCTGCAACGGTACTTCTTTTTATGCCGGTGGATCCTTCCAAAACTATCTATTACCGCCGCGCTCGGTTCACGACTCGGCTACCCAAGTCCTATCGGTATGCGTTGAGTCATTTTTGGTTGGAAGAGATTGAACCTGAATTGTTTCGAGTAGGGATCACCCATTTTGCCACACGCATGCTGGGTGATTTCGTGGAATGCGAATTTCAAAAAAACGCGGGCGATCCGATTGCACCAGGGATGCCTTTGGGATGGATTGAAGGCTTCAAAGCCGTATCGGATCTCTACAGTGTGATCGAGGGGGAGTTTGTCGAGTTCAATTCGCTTCTGGCGACCAACCCAACGTTCATGGATCGAGATCCCTACGATCGAGGCTGGTTGTACATGGCTCGCGGCAAGCCCGATGCAAGAGTCGTCGATTGCCAAGGCTATATCGCAGCTTTGGACGTTGCGATCGATAGGATCCTTTCGCAAGAGCAACAGGAACAAAAAAAATGCTAACACCTAGATACATCATGATCGGTGGATTTTTGGGTGCCGGGAAAACCACGAGCATGCTCAAAGCTGCTGAGCATTTTTCAAACAAGGGGCTCAAGGTCGGGTTGATCTCCAACGACCAAAGCCAAGGCTTGGTCGACACCAGCGTCTTGTCATCGAGCGGGTTTGCTACCGAGGAGATCGCCGGTGGTTGCTTCTGCTGCCGGTTTGCTTCCTTGGTTCAAGCCAGCGAAAACCTCGATCGTCAAGCGCGTCCTGATGTCTATCTTGCCGAACCTGTAGGTTCATGCACAGACTTGGTTTCGACGGTTGTTTACCCTTTAGAACAGATGTATGGCGATCGCTACAGCATCGCACCCTTGAGCGTCCTGGTCGATCCGATCCGAGCTCAACGATTCCTCGGTTTGCTAGCTGGTAAAACTTTTTCGCCTAAAGTCAATTACATCTATGGCAAGCAACTCGAGGAGGCCGATCTGATCGTTGTAAACAAAAAGGAATTGCTCGACGAGCAAAGCTTGGACCGGCTCTTAAAAACTCTTTCCGAGCGATATCCAAAAAGCGAAGTGCTAGCCGCAAGCGCCAGAAACTCCGAAGGCCTGACCGAGTGGTTCTCTCTATTAGAAACGTCGCAGAACAAGAATCGCCCGACGATGGATGTCGACTATGAGGTCTACGCACAGGGCGAAGCCTTGCTCGGCTGGGTGAATATGTCATGGACCATCAGCGGCCCTGAGTTCGATGGCAATCGGATGCTTGTTGAGCTCCTCGAGTCGATCCACGATCGGCTCGGTGGCCATCCGCAGATCTCGATCGCCCATTTGAAGGGAACGATCGTACCGGACCAAGGAAACGACCTTGCGGTGGCCAATTTGGTGCGTGAGGACGGACAAGTCGAGCAAGCTTATGCGTTGGTCGAGGGCTTGTCCCAAGGTGAATTGACCGTGAATCTCAGGGCCGAAGCCGACCCGCAGGTACTGAGCAAAGCCGTCGAAGAATCCTTGCAAAAATCATGCCAAGAGTTTAGATTATCGGCAACAGAAATACATTCATCGGCGTTTCGACCACTCCCGCCTACACCGACCCACCGCCTTTTGCGCTAGTTGCCAAAGGCACCCCAAGCTTGAAAACTTAGGAATGCATGAGCGACCAACGTCCTATCCTTTATTGTCGATGTGCTTATGCCAAGGTCGTCCCGGAGGACGTCAAGGATCAGGTGCTTGATCGACTCGTCGATTCGGGTCATCCCTTTGAGTCGGTCAGCGATCTGTGCGAGATGTCGGCTCGAAAGGATCCAGGGCTCTTGCCATTGTCGAAGCAAAAAGGGCTGAGGATCGTGGCTTGTTACCCCAGAGCCGTCAAATGGCTCTTTTCGGCTGCGGGGGCACCGATCGATGGAGCAAGCATTCAAGACGGTGAAATTGAAATTCTCAACATGCGGGTCGATTCGTCCGAAGCGATTTGCAGCAAGCTTGGAATCGCTGACGGACAAACACAACAAGCAAGCACGGCAGAAGGAACCTAGCCATGATCGCTACGAACCGAGAGCGTCCTCGAGTGCTTTTGTATGAAGGGGTTAGCAGCAAGCAGATCGACGCTCAATTACGTCGACCGCTTGTTCGAACACTCCTGGATCGAGGATACACGGTCACTCGAATCACCGAATCCTCGACGTTTGGCAATCTCGGTCACACCGAATTGATCGTCTTAGGGGTCTTCGATCAACTTCCCTCACTAGAGTCGGAATCCAAAGCGCTCACGATCCATACGCGAGACGTTCAAAACGACACGCTCGAAAGTCTGCTTGAGTACATCGATGGGATTGCTCAAGGGGTATCGGAGGCAAGGCCTCATTGGAAGCCATGGTTCCCTGTGATCGACTATGATCGATGCACCAACTGCATGCAATGCTTGAGTTTTTGTCTGTTCGATGTCTACGGGGTTAATCAAGCCAACCAAATCACGGTTCAGAATCAGACGAATTGCAAGACCGACTGCCCGGCGTGTTCGCGAGTCTGCCCCGAGGTTGCGATTTTGTTTCCCAAGTACAAGGCTGGGCCGATCAACGGCGACGAGATCAATCAGGATGATTTGCGTCGCGAAGCGATGAAGGTCGATATCAGCGCACTGTTGGGTGGAGACATCTATTCGATGCTCAAGGATCGGAGCATGAAAGCCAAGTCTCGATTCTCCAAGGAGCGCGATGACGATCGAGCATTGAAGGAGCGTCAGCGATGCATGGACAAACTCAAGACCAACGTCGAGGGGCTCGATATTCCCGCTGAGGTACTATCGAGCTTGCCAAGTCTGGATCAAATTCAGGCCAAGGCCCAGCAGGCCAAAGAGAAGGCCGAGCAGGCACTTGCTCAGCAAGCGGCTAGCCGGCAGCAATCCGACACGACCCACCCATCTGCAACCCCTTCTAACTAACAAGCACCCTCAAAGCCATGGTCGCAAAACTCGCAGCTCGCATGCTCACTACCGTGGACAAACGGTTGCTTTGGAAGTTCGCCTATAACTTCGGATTCAAGGGGATGCGGTCGGTACAGAAGTACAAAAAGCGTCTCAAGCAAGGGGTTCACTTTCCGCCGTTTTTGTTCATCTCCATCATCAATTCTTGCCAACTGCGATGTCAGGGTTGCTGGGTCGATGTGGCTTCTCCGCGTCAGATGATCAGCAAAGAGGATCTCAACCGAATCATCAATGATGCCAAAAAGCATGGCAACAGCTACTTTGGGATCCTCGGTGGAGAGCCTTTCATGCATCCGCATTTGCTCGACGTACTCGATGAGCATCCGGACTGCTACTTCCAAATCTTCACCAACGGACAATTGATCAATGACAAGGTTGCTACGCGGCTGCGCAAGGCTGGGAATGCCACACCACTGATCAGCATCGAGGGAACCGAAATCATCAGCGATGCTCGTCGCGGAGCCAAGGATGTCTATGAGAAGACGTTGCAAGGTTTGCAAACGGCGATCAAGCATAAGCTCATCGTCGGGGTTGCCACGAGTGTTTGCAAAACCAACTACGATTTAGTCAGCCAGCAATGGCTACAAAAACTGATCGATCTTGGCGTTCACTATGCTTGGTTTCATACTTACCGTGTTGTCGGGCCCAAACCCACACCGGAGCTTGCGTTAACACCAAGTGAAATTGTTAACCTCCGCAGGTTTATCGTTCAAATGCGAACCAAGATGCCCATTGGGATTGTCGAGCCCTATTGGGACGATCAAGGTGGGGCGTTGTGTCCTATGGCAACTGGGGTATCTCACCACATCGGCCCATCGGGTGCCATCGAACCGTGCCCGATCATCCAGTTTGCCAAAGAAACGATCCATGACGGGCCGAGCATCTACCAGATCATGTCAAAATCCGAATTTCTTGAGGATTTTCGCAAAACTTCTGCGGCTGCGACCCGAGGCTGCGTGGTGCTCGAACGCCCCGACCTTGTTAAGCAACTTGTCGTAAAACATTCCGCCGGCGACACCACGCAGAG
>JAJTFC010000197.1 GCA_021298315.1 Planctomycetaceae bacterium | reverse complement strand
TTATCCCCGAGGGAATGGGTACGGGGCGGGATCTGAAGAAGCCGTCGAGTCCATCGATTCACCGTTACATTTTCCGCAAGCCCATCGGTGAGGGGGGGCAAGGAATTGTATGGGAGGTCGACGACACGGAGCTTGGGCGGCGCATTGCGTTGAAGAAGGTGCATCCGAAGCATGCCAACGATCCGTTGCACAGTGGGATGCTCATTGAGGAGTCCCGCAACACCGGTCGGTTGGACCATGCTGGGATCGTCCCGGTGTACGACTTAGGTCAGGACGATGAGGGGAATCCGTTTTTCACGATGCAGTTGATACGGGGCGAGAAGTTGTCTGACCGGGTCAAGGCGATCCGTTATGAGGAGCTTGGCCGCGATGCGATGGTCAATCAGATCCGACCGTTGCTAAGGCATTTGATCGCTGCGTGCAATGCATTGCAGTATGCGTATGACAAGTGCAAGGTGATCCACCGCGACATCAAGCCTGAGAACATCATGGTCAATCGTTATGGCGAGACGGTGGTGATGGATTGGGGGATGGGCAAAGCGGTCGAGGATGCATCGCAGCTTGACGAGGCCTCTTCGATGCTTTTTGTACCGGCGTCAGGCTCGGGCACTGGAATCGAGAAGACGCAGGTCGGATCGGTCAAGGGGACGTTGGGATATTTGAGTCCGGAGCAAGCCCAGGCGATGAACACGGCGTTGGATCATCGAACGGACATCTATGGTCTTGGAGCGACGTTGTATCGGGTTTTAACCGGCACGGTGCCTTACAGTGGCACGAATCCTCAGGAGACGCTCGGGCGTGCCAAGCTCAATCAGTTTGTACCTCCTCGGGATCGTAATTCGAGGGTTCCACGAGAGCTCGAAGCGATTTGTCTCAAGGCGATGGCGACATCGCCTTCCGATCGGTATCAGAAGGCGACGGACATGGGCAAGGACTTGGAGAATTGGCTCGATGGAGAGCCTATCAGTGTGGTGCCCGACCATCTATTTCGCAAGAGCGAGCGATGGCTTCGCAAGCATGCCAAGGGGGTGATCGCGAGTTTGCTATTGTTGGGTTTGACGGCCGCTGCGCTTTTGTGGGCAACGGTTGCTAGCGTTCAGAAGACTCAGAAATTGAATATCGTAAACAGCGAGTTGGTCGCGCAGCAAAATATAACCAAGGAGAGTCGCGACTCGTTATCGTTCATTCTTGACGATGTCGTAGGTTACATTTTTGACGATCAGATGTCACAGAAGCCGGATTTTGAGACCACGCGAATCGGAATGCTCACTGCGGTCGTCGATGTCATGGAAGTCTACGTATCGAAGCATCCAGACGATTGGGATTTGAAGCTGGACCTTGTTCGGCTCTTGACAAGGCTCGCGAATTTGGAGCAGTACAAGGATCCTGGGAGTGCCGAGAAAACGTATCAGCGAGCATCGGAACTTGTAGGGCAGGCAGCCAACGCACCGGATTCGAAGCTCGAAAGGTCCAATTGGCTGAAAGCATCGATTGACAAAGAGATTTATGAGGGCGATTTTCAGTTCCAAATCAAAGGGGATTCTCCGAGCGCCTCGAGAAACAATCAGCGAGCATTTGATTTAGCAGCGTCCCTTTCGGGCATTGAAGGCCAATCCGCAGCGCTTAACGTGATTCGGGCCCGATTGCATGCTCAGAAGTCTTTGATTCTCCAGGAGCAGGATCGTATGGACGAATCGCTTGTAGAGGCGACTTTGGGGGTCGATCAGGTGGCTAAAGCGTTTCCACCAGGGATGCTTACTACAGGGATCTCGGCCGTGCAGATCGAAAGTATCGACTATGGGGATATCCTGGTCTATTTGACCTCATTGAATCAGCGTTGCAGCGTTCTCAAAAAGCTAGAGCGTCGCGAGGACTACAGGAAATCGCTCCGGCAGTTGCTCAGTTGTGCTGAGATTGCCAACGAGATCAGCACTGCCCAGCGCGATGCGAGCTCGTTTGCGATCAGGGCGCTTCGGGAGTTGCACAGGATCTCGCTTTTAGAGGGACTGGACTCGCAAGCAAGCAGGTGGTATGAAAAAACCGCAGAGTGGATCGAACAGGCCGATGGTGATCCTCGCGTGTTGGACGAGGTGCTGGTGCTGGAGTCTGATCGAGCGATGTTGCTTGCCGCAAAGGATCTTGCTCAGGCCAAAGAGTCGCTTTTGAGGGCAGCCAGTTGTTTGGAGGCGTTGAAGCCGCAAGAGGAGCAGAACAACGATTATAGTCGGTTAGAGTATTTGGACAACCAGATCATTTACAACGAATCGGCTCTAGCGGTTTGGCTTGCACAAGGGGATCTTCAGGAACATCAAAAGCTACGAGAAAAGCAAAAGGAGCTTGTGCGATCCCGCGCTATCCTGGACGCAAAACTCAGCGGCAAGGAGTTGAACGACTAGCCAACCGGACCGATATCTAGAGTACGGTTTGGGGCGCCGTTGAAAAGTGGGTCAAGCGAGTGTCTCCGATGGGATACCCGCTTTTGTGAAGGATTGAATTTGGGTGACAAAAGCAGGAATTAAGCCCTTTGGACTTTGACCTTCTTTTTCGTTAAGACGGTCACGGCCAGTCCATCTGCGGTCAGCCCTGGAGGGCTACCTGCCCAGGAAGGAAAGTAAAACAGAACCTTTGAGGATGTTGCATTTGGATCCTCGGGGGCACCGGATGTTTCGTAGCCATTGAAGTTCGCCTTGAAGGTGAAGTTCGTAAGAGACGTGGGGGTTCCGCTACAGTCTTTGGCTGAGGCTATTGTGCTCACGACTAGGGGGTCGAAAAAGCCACCTCCACCGGTAACCGTTGCATCCTCGAAGACAACGAATGCCGTTGCATCCTGGGGGAGTGATTCAAGGCCTCTTTTCTTCTTCAGGCCTTTTTTCGTACCGGCTTTCTTGACTGTGGTTTTTTTCTTGGCCATGACTTTCTTCCATGTACTTTCTAATCGAGGGGCTGTTGCCCAGTAGTTTTTTGGCTGTGGAGCGTCTTGGACACAAGTCGAATCCGATGACACAGCCTCGAAAGAGCAAATCTCATCCTAGGGGAGTTATGCGATGCGATGTTGCAAAAGCATTCATCGATTTTCAAAAAAACGCAAATTGCTCCCGCGATTCGGGGCAATCGCCCTGCCCCATTCTTGGGGGATCTGGACGTCTGGGGTATACTTTTGCAACGGTTTTACATCCCTAGGAAGAGATATGCAAATCCAACGAAATCCCACACGAAGCGTCCGCGTCGGCTCGATCACGATCGGATCGGGGCACCCTATCGCAGTCCAGAGCATGACTGCGACCCATACGACCGATGTCCCAGCGACGGTCGGTCTGGTCAATGACCTGCACCGAGCCGGTGCCGATGTCGTGCGTATCGCGGTCGATAGCGATAAGGATGCGGCTGCCTTGGCCGAGATCCGAAAGCAGACCCAAGCGAACCTCTCGGTCGACCTGCAGGAAAACTACCGGCTAGTGACGCAAGTCGCTCCGCATGTCAACAAGGTTCGCTATAACCCAGGGCATCTGTACCATCACGAGAAGTCGAAGGCTTGGCAGGATAAAGTCAAGTTCATCATCGAGGCTGCGGCGGCCAACGACTGCGCGGTTCGAATCGGCGTCAACTGCGGTTCGGTCGATCCGGCGATCAAGGACAAATTCGATCCTCATGATTCGATCGGACCGATGCTCGCAAGTGCCACCGAGCATTGCGAATTGCTCGACTCGATCGGTTTTGACCGATACGTCGTGTCGTTGAAAGATTCCGATCCGTCGAAAGTCGTCGAGGTCAATCAGCGCTTCGCCCTGCTCCGCCCCGATGTCCCATTGCACTTAGGGGTCACCGAAGCGGGTTTGCCTCCCGACGGGATCATCAAGACTCGGATCGCATTCGAGCAGCTCATCGGAAGGGGCATCGGCGATACGATCCGTGTGTCGTTGACGGTTCCGAATTCGCAAAAGCCTATGGAGATCCAAGTGGGTCGGCAGATCGTCGAGGATATCTATGCCGGTCGGCTTCGATCGGTCGTCGCCTTGGATCCCTCCAAGCTCAACATTATCTCCTGTCCGAGTTGTTCGCGGGTCGAGAACGAGGCCTTTGTCGAGCTGGCTCAGCAGGTCAAGGAGATGACGACTTATGCCAAAGACTACGCGATAACGATTGCGGTCATGGGAT
>JAJTFC010000091.1 GCA_021298315.1 Planctomycetaceae bacterium | reverse complement strand
AGAGTCCTTCGAGAACTGGTTGAGTCATAGGACCGGTGCAAGTGTCCTCAATGCGTTCTTTCTTGAGTGACCGCATAGGACGCTGCCTTAGCCCCTAGAGGGGGGTGCGAGGCGTGAGGTTTGAGGGAAAGGCGCGAAATTTCTAAGAGCCTGGGGAGGCTTGGTGGGGAAGGACTGCGCCGAGAGGGTAAGAAAAGGGGTGGATTCGAATGGAAATCCCCCTGTTTGGGTGGAATCCTGCTTCGATTCCGCCGTCAGCCATCAAAAAAATTGCCAGCATTGCCGCAACTCTCACCTCGGGGTCTGTCCCCAATTAAAACGTGCAGACCTAAGGGTCTGTCCCCATCTCGAAAGGGTCTGTCCCCATTTCGATAAAAAATGCGCCAACCGATCTTGATGAAACGTTGATATCATCATGATCGCTCCCGCATATCTCGACGATGGCTCGATTCAACCTTAAAGAATATCCATTACAACTACAATGGTCAGTGAACGCGATCGGCTATCGCTGGATGTCCCTGCATTATTCGAAGAGAGATTTTTTACTGACAACAAAGGAAAGAAAGCCGAAGCGGCATTGATATCTGCCAGTTGGGAAAAGTGTCTAGATTGGGGAATTCTTTGGTATCCCCGCAAAGAGGTGAAACCAGATCCAAAAAATCCTCGAATTGAAACACCACACTTTCGTGGAAATTTCGGTATGGTTGACCTGCTCCCAATCCAGGAATTCTCAGTCAAGGATGTGTCCGCGTCGATATACCAGAAAGATTTGTTAAACCTAGTACTGGAATCGGATAACTGGTCTACTGACGAGTGTGAGGGCACATGGTTGCTCGCACCACGCAACACAACGAGGTTTCGATTTGTTTTTGCAAAGCGATTCAATTGGTTGCCTCGACGTATTGCAATCGAATTCACCGATGTTCCGAAGGAGAATTCAAAACTGTAGGAAGTGGATTTAGAATGGGAAAAACGTGGAAACAAATGGTTGCAGAAGCATTCTAGAAGCCGCTCTTTTTTTCCAAACCGAAAGGTAGAGGATTACCAGTTTCGTTTTTCATGGAAGTTGGAATCCGAACTCTCACCGAAAGAACTTAAGTCGCTGATCCAAAGTGGATATCTACCCCAGAGCGACTCCTTTGATCAGTCCTTATCGTGGCGAGAGAGCTTTGATTGGGCATCGTCGAGTAATCGCTAATCCTTTTGATCGTAGCGACTCTTATTCGTAGCCTTACTATTGCGACCTTTGGAACTATAGATTGCCGACATCTCAGCGATCTGCTCGGCAAGAATCTTTCTTGCGCTTTGTGGCTCTAACAATTCGGCTGCCGAACCGAGCCTGAGTATCTGCGGGATGACTTCCAAAGGATGAAACGCCGGAACACTCAAGATCGCTGAACCATCCGACTGCATCTCTATTTGCTGCTCGGCATGCCAAGGCTCCTCTTGGACCCAACGAACCGCTTTGGACGTCAAGCGGATCTTGTAAATCAGCGGCTTGTCTCCACTGAAGATACCCCCAGAACGACCTAGGTGAACATCCAAGTCGATGTTGGGATCGGGTTTGAACCAAACGTCCAAGGCATGAGCCGATTCGAAGCGATCGAGTTTCCAGTGCCTGAGCCTCTCTTCAGGCTCTAAATCAACATTCCGGCCCGATTCAATGGCCACCAAATAGATGCTCGATTGGTAGATGATCAGCCCGTAGGGTTCCAGCATCCGTTGCCTTGGAGGACTCCCAGTCGATTCATACACCGCATCGATCTTGCGATGCTCCTGGATCGCTCTATTGATGGTTTGCAGCATCACCTTTTGCTTTTCGTAGGTTTTAGGAACCACTCCGATCACACGCAAGGTACGGCGGTAGCGTTCGTAGTGATCCCAAACCCCTTCGGGCAATAACTCCTTGACTTTGTGCCAGAAGCCCTCGATCCCTTGCCAGAACTGCGTACCCGCAAGTGGGATCATCAAATCGCGTCCCATCGACAAGGCGATCAATTCGCTCGCTGAGATCGAAATTTTGTGGATGCCGGTGTCGCTGCGATTGAGTTTCCAAGCCCGGCCTCGCGCAGCTTCTTGTGACGAGATGGGCATCCCGGCTGCTTGTAGGGCTTCGATATCCCGCCTGATACTCCGGATGTGGAGACTACCTAGCCCGAGCTCTTCGACAACCGAATCGCGTATCTCTTCGAGGGTCGCACCATAGCGCCGCCGTTCGAGAACCTGGAGTATCTTGTGCTGCCGGATCAGTTGTTCGTTACGTGCCAAGGTCTCGAATCCTTTTTCTCAGCTTCCCTGTGACTATCAATCCAAATAGGTGGTCCAGGATGCAGCCGACTCGTATTTCTGAGCTAACTGCGCGGCATCTTGATCGGACAATTGCCCCCCGGTGACCAGCGAACTCAGTCGCTTTTGAAAATTGTCCTGCAGGCCGAGCACATCGTATCGAGCAAACGAGACCATGTCCTGAATCTTGCTCCCCGGTACGATCTTGGCAACATGGAAACGACCATCGGACTCGATATGAATTGACGCTTCGTTCGGTATCCCAAAAAGGTTGTGGTACGAACCCATGACTTCTTGATAAGCTCCTATCAGAAAGATCCCTAGGAAATAGTCATTCCCTTCTTTCCACTCAGGCAACTCCAACGTCTCTTTGACATCCCGTAAATCAACGAACTTATCAATCTTGCCGTCGGAATCACAAGTCACATCGACCAATGTTGCAAATCTTCGTTCGGATTGCGAGTCTGCTCGGACTCCTTCAAAGCCCTGGCGCAGAGTTCCCAATACAGAACCTCACCCTTGGCTCGATCCTCAAGCGACACGAGACCAAGATTGAACTGCGTGTGGAGTTCGTCTTTGTGCTCAACTGCATCGTGGTAATACTCAAAATAATTTTTGCCATTGATGTCATCGAGCAACCACTTCATTTCCGTGATCACTTGAGGATCGTCTTCGTCGATCGTTACCTCAGGCAGATCGTCAGCAAAGGTTTCGATTTCTTCACGGATAGAAGTGACTAGAACTGTATGATAAGCGGTCATCATCCGTCCACTCTCGGTAACTAAATTCGGATGCGGTGCACCTTCCTCATCGCAGACGCTTTGCACGGTGTAAACGACATCGTTTGCGAACTCTTGTACAGTGTAGTTCATCGATGATTCAGTCCGCGTCTTCGATCCGTCGTAGTCGACACCCAACCCTCCACCGATATCGAGGAATTCAACTGGAAAACCCAACTGATGAATCTTCGAATAAACGCGAGCCGCCTCCTTCATCGCATTCTTCACACGCTTGATGTCGGTGATCTGACTACCGATGTGAAAGTGCAACAAATGGAGTAAGTTTTGTTTGCCACTTTCCTTTAGGAGACGCAAACATTCGAGCAACTCGGATGTGGTTAGACCGAATTTAGCAGAGTCCCCACCGGAACTGGCCCATTTGCCAGACCCCTTCGTGTAAAGCTTGGCGCTCTTGAGCTCATTGAGCTTTTCGATCACGATCACCACCCGCTTACCTGCTTGCACTCCCAGGAGTGCAAGTCGACAAAAAGATTCGTCCTTAAACCCGTTGCAGATCAAAAGCGACTCAGCGGTTTGTTCTTGAGCGATGGCTGCATAGAGCTCCGCTTTCGATCCGCATTCGAGTCCCACTCGGTACTTGCCGGTGTCTTTGAGGAACTCCTCAACGACCTCCCTACGAGGATTGACCTTCATCGGGAAGACCGGGAAGTGCTTGGCCTTGTACCCAAATTGCTCGATCGAATCGCGGTAAGATCCAGTGAGCAGCTTGAGCTGATTGGTCAGAATCTGCGGAAACCTCAGCAGAATCGGAAGCTGTAGTTTTTTATCCTTGACCAAGTGGTCAACGACATTCTTTAAATCAACCCAACGCGGATCGTTCATCGCCGGATGAGCGATCATATTCCCCTGATTGTTGACGCTAAAATACCCCGCAGACCAATTTTCAATTCCGTAGGTTCTCGATATTCGTTGCAGGGTTTCATCGTTCATGTTGCATTCGGTTTCCTGGAGAGAGCGAGGAAAGAGGTTCCAAACCGACGCATTCTAACGCGAAAGCCAAACTTTTTACAGTAACCCAACGAAACCGATGGTTTGCCAGGGGTTATTTCCGGCTTGGGGATGCTGTCCATGGGTCATCGGGCCAAGAATGCTTGGGATAACGTCGCTTGAGCTCTTTTTTGACCTCCGCATATCCGCTCGTCCAAAACGAGGCAAGGTCGTCTGTGATTTGCTGAGGCCTGCCGTTGGGTGCAAGCAAATGCAAGAGGAGCGGAATTCGCCCACGCGCGATTCTCGGGGTTTGCTTCCAAGAAAACACCTCCTGTATTTTTACAGCCAAAATAGGCGGTTTACCCACTCCATACTCAATTCGCAACCAACTCCCCGAAGGTACCTGAATCCTCTCGGGAGTTTCGCTCTGTAGGCTATGAGCTTGCTGAGGTGTTAGCAGGTTCTCAAGCCAATCAACCCACTGGCCATTGCGCACCTGATCCAAACTCCGTTTTCCTCTGCAGATTTCCTCCGCAGCACGATGGAGCATCCCCAGATCAAGTTCGGGAAGCTCCAATTCTGGAACCCAAGTTCGCAAGCAACCGACGCGCTGTATCCATTGCATCACTGTCGGATCATCCTTGGGAAAAACACTCTCCCAATGCGATTTGACGGCTTGGATTAAACACTCTCTACAAGCCTCCTCGTCGTTGATGGCCATCGGGGTTTCAGCCAGACACAGATCCAACCAATAAGTGCGACGCCGCCCTACAACTTGCTTTTGCGTAGGATGAAAAAACATCTCGTCGCGAGTCTGTACCGCTTCACCTTGCAACCAATCCAATCCAACCGAACTCGCTTGCCGAACAATTGCCTCACCCGCAGTGCCATCGACTTCGATGCACAAGAATAGCTCCGAGTCGCGAACTCCCGACTCGGGACTCAATTTCACCCCCTTGCCACCAACCATCAATCCCTGCGGCTTGCCCGCTTGCCGCCTCCTTGCCAATCGATCGGGAAACCCTACCAACAAACAACGTTGCAATAGATGATCCTTGTTCCACAAAGTCTCTTGCTGCAATCGATCTTTGGGTTCCTGCTGCGCGATGTCTTTGCAAACTCGAACAATCTGCTGCGCAGATTGCTTGATGGTATTGAAACTCCCAGGATTGATCCCACCAAAGGGTGTCGGCCGCTCGATACTGGGGCGATCGATACTGGGTCGCTCGAGCCAATGCAGTCGCTCGATACAGTCGCTTTGCCAAGCGTTGGTCGATCGCGTAGGGTTCGATACCCGTCGATCAAAGGGGTCGCGTTCGCTGAGCATCGCACAGAGCAAGGCTGCTTGTTCGAGGCAACCGTATCGGATCGACTCGATACACAATCGTGCAAGCCTCGGATGGAGCGGAATCTGACTCATCTGCTGCCCTAGCTTCGTGATCGATCCCTCGCGGAGCGCACCTAGGAACTCAAGTAGCCGACCAGCCGCCTCCCAAGCATCTTTGCGCGGAGGTTCAAGCCACGGAAAGTCGTCGCGATCTCCCTCCCCCCAGGCCTGAAGTTGCAGTCTTGCACTGCAAAGATCAACGCGACGGATCTCAGGTTCGAGAAACGCTAAGCGAGCTCGATCGGAAGCCTCCGACCATAACCGAATGCATAGGCCAGGTGCCACTCGTCCTGCACGACCAGCCCTCTGAATGGCTGATGCTGCTGAAATATTCTCAAGAATCAGTCGATCAAGCCCCACATCAGGTGAAAACCTAAGGACTCTCGCCAAGCCGCTATCGATCACCGTTTGCACACCTGGAATCGTCAGCGAAGTCTCGGCAATGTTCGTCGCAACAATGATGCGGCGGCGAGCTCCAAGCTTGATCGCTTGAGCTTGCTCCTCGATCCTCATCGACCCATACAAAGGTAGTACATCGAGGCTATCGAGAGACTTGTTTCGCCTGAGCATTTGACAACAGCGTTGGATTTCACCAGCACCGGGAAGAAACAGCAGTAGATCTCCAGATCGTCTCTGAGCAACCTGAGTTGTAACTTCGGCTGCATGCTCGACAATGTCTTGATTCACTCCAGCCGGACGGTATTCGATTTTAACCGGATAGCTCTTTGCCGAAATCTGAATCATCGGAGATCCGGGCAAGACATCATCGAACCAGGCTTTATCGAGTGTCGCTGACATGATCAGAATCCTCAGATCCTCCCGAAGCTCGGTCTGCACGCGCCGAAGCATGCCCAAGAGCAAATCTCCATCGATGGATCGCTCGTGAAATTCGTCCAGAACAACGATCGCCGTGTCTTGTAGCGTAGGATCTTGCTGGAGCTTGCGAATAAGGATCCCTTCGGTGACAACCACAAGTTGGGTTTGCTCTGAGAGCTTTTTTTCAAAGCGTATGGCATAGCCGATTTGCTGACCGACTCGTTGATTGAATTCCTGAGCGATGCGTTCTGCGACCGATCGAGCAGCGATGCGCCGGGGTTGAACGAGATAGATCTTCTGGCCCTCTTGGATGAGATCCCGAAGCGAGGGTGCGACGCGCGTGGTTTTTCCAGTACCGGGTGGAGCCTCGATCGCACAGATCGCATGCTTGCGAACCGTCTGTGCGATTCGGCTTAAATACTCATCAACTGGCAAGGGTTCCATCGACTATCCCTGCCGACGCTTGGGATATCCCCCATTGCCGTTGTCGTTGCTTACCGAAGGCTTGTTCATACGCAGCCGGTGACTCGTCGGTCCAAGAAGATCATCGAGTCGACTCCTGAGCTCTTGCGTGATGTTCACCTTGTGCTTGGTACTGATCATATGAACCAAACTGCCGGTTGCTATTTTCACCTCGAATTGAACTTCGCGATCCCCGGGATATCCACGGAGAATCTCCGCGATTCGCTGCACCGTATCTGGCGAATTTTTCTGTTGATCGAACAAAACCGTCAGTCCCGAAGTGAATCGGGTCTCAACTTCCGCGATCGGGATGACCTCATCGACGATGAAGTTGATCTCCTCTTCGCCTCGTTTATCGACCCTTCCGCGGGCTAAAACAATGGCATCTGCAACGATCCAAGGAGCGTAACGCTCGTAGGTGTTTGGCCAAGCGATCGAGCGCGTGATCCCTTCGAGATCCTCAAGATCAAAATTGGCGTACTTCGTCGGTGAATCCGGCTTGGGATTGCGGGTGTGCGCAAGCTTGATTGATGAGATGACCCCACCCATCCAAACCTCCGTTCGATGCGCCAACGATTTGGCAAGGATCGAGTTGGTCGTGCAACAGGTTTTGAAAGTCGATTCGAACTCCGCAAGCGGATGTGAAGAGAGGTAATAGCCTAGAACTTCCTTTTCCTTGGCCAAACGTTCTTTTTCGGGGAATTCGGGAATATTCGGTAGGCTCTCGATATTGCTGTCGGTTTCATCGGCAATCTCTTGGAAGAGACTCAATTGTCCGCTCCGTTTGTCTTTCGCAGCAGAGATCCCACCCTGAATGGCTTTATCCAAGACCGCCAAGTGTTGGGCTCGGGAACCACCCAAGCAGTCCAAAGCACCGGCCATGATTAAAGATTCCAATGAGCTACGACCACATTGGGAGGCATCGACTCGGTTGCATAGATCGAAAATGCTCTTGAAGGGTCCCTTGCGTTCCCGCTCCTCGGCCAACGCATCGCCTACCGATTTGCTACATCCTTTGATCGCCGAAAGCCCAAAGAGAATTCTGTCGCCTTCGACGCCGAATTCGCCCCGCGAGGAGTTGATGCTCGGTTGCTCGACAGTAATCCCCATGCGTTGGCAGTCTTCAAGGTGTTCGACCAAAGAATCTTTGCGCTTGAAATTTCGATTTGGAATATCACCCGTGAGCAATGCAGCCATGAACTCCACTTTGTAGTGGGCCTTGAGATAGGCCGTCTGATAAGCGATCAGCGCATATGCAGTCGAGTGGCTCTTGTTAAAGCCGTAACCAGCAAACTTGAGGATCCGATTCCAAAAATCCTCGGCATCCTTTTTCGCAAGCCCCAGATCGAGAGCCCCTTGGAGGAACTTCTCCTGATTGGCTGCGATAATCGATTCTTTTTTCTTGCTGATGGCTTTGATGCACGTGTAGGCTTTGGCCAGTTCGATTCCGCCCAAGCGATTCAAGATCCGCATGACCTGTTCCTGGTAGACCATCACACCGTGGGTCTCTTCGAGGATTTCCTTCAGGACAGGGTGCAGGTAGGTGGCGGATTTCTTTTTCAGTTTGACGGCGATGTATTCATCGACCATCCCCCCTTCGAGCGGGCCGGGACGATACAGTGCGTTGGTAGCGATAATGTCTCGGAAGTGGTCGGGTTTCATCCGCTGGAGCAAGTCTCGAATACCGCCACTTTCAAGCTGAAAGACCCCTTTGGTTTCGCCTCGTCGAAGCAGTTCAAAGGTCTTTTCATCCTCCAGTGGGAACTTCATTGGATCGATCCGCAGCCCGCGAGTCTTTTCAATCATCTCGACAGCTTTCGAGAGGATCGTCAAGTT
The DNA here is from genome assembly GCA_021298315.1 of Planctomycetaceae bacterium. GTDB lineage: Bacteria > Planctomycetota > Planctomycetia > Pirellulales > Pirellulaceae > JBKCUI01. The sequence continues at coordinate 12,677 of JAJTFC010000091.1, read as the reverse complement.
GCGAAGGCCTAGAAAGTCCATCTTCAGAAGCCCGGCTGCTTCGACATCACCCATCGACCACTGGGTGATGATGTCATCTTTGCCGGAGCCCCGCATCAATGGAACGTATTCGGTTAAGGGCTTGTCGGCAATGACCACTGCGGCTGCGTGAGTTCCGATGTTCCTTGCCATGCCTTCGACTCTTTGAGCCAGATCGAGCATCTCTCCGATTTCGGGATTTTGGGCTGCTTTGCGAAGGTCTTCGCTCCCCTCGATGGCTTCTTTGAGCGTCGTTTTTCCGTCTTCGGGGATCATTTCGCTGATTTCCGCGACCCGGTTCAGCGCGATATTGATCGTGCGTCCCACATCCTTGATCGCACCTCGTGCTTTGAGTGTGCCGAAGGTTCCGATCTGAGCGACGTTGTCCTCCCCGTATTTATCTTTGACGTATCGAATGATCTCGCCGCGTCGGTCTTGGCAAAAATCGATATCGATATCAGGTGCTTCGAGTCGGCTCTCATCGAGGAACCGCTCGAAGAGCAAGTCGTATTTGATGGGGCAAACGTGTGACAAGTAGAGTGCATAGCAGACCAGAGCACCCACGCCGCTACCGCGTGCGGTGGCAGGAACTCCGATTTCTCGGGCATGTCGAACGAAGTCCCAAACGATCAGGAAGTAATTGGAGAATCCGAGTTTCTTGATCACACCAAGTTCGCGATCGAGCCGATCGATCACCACTTGCACCAATTCGCCTTGCGGACACATTTCCTGGTTGTCTGCGTAGCGTTCAAGCAAACCTTGGATACACAAGGCCCGTAGGTACTCGTCGGGGCTCGGTTGATCTCTCGGGATCTCAAATGAAGGGAGATTCCGACTGCCCAGATCGAGTTCTATGTTTACCGAATCGGCGATCTCTTGACTGCGAGCCACCGCGTGCTCGAGGCCTTGGAAACTCTCGTACATCTCCTCGGGTGATCGGAGGTAGAACTGGTCGTTATCCATCCGCATGCGATTCGAGTCGGTGCGAAACTTGCCCGTGCTGATGCACATGAGAACATCCTGCACCAATGCGTCTTGTCGCTCCGGATAATGGGCATCGTTGGTTGCGACAAGTGGCAGTCCCATGCGGTTGGCGATATCGACAGCACCCAAGAGTTGTTCGCGTTGGATTTGCAACCCATTATTCATGATCTCGATGAAGTACCGATCGCCAAAAAGCTTGGAAAACCAAGCCGCGACGTCCTGGGCCTGCTCGACCGATCCGGCCGTATCGGTGCCTCGAAGGATCATTCTAGAAAATTCGCTAGACACGCATCCACTCAGGCAGATGATCCCGTCGTTATACTGCTCAAGGATCTCCTTATCGATACGGGGCTTGTAGTAGAAACCTTCGAGTTGGGCACGCGAGGCAAGTCGGATCAGGTTACGAAAACCTACGCGGTCTTTGGCAAGGAGCGTCAAATGATAAGCGGCTTCTTTAGCCGAATCGGCATCGCGCGTGAATCGGCTACCGGGGGCAACATAAGCTTCATAGCCTATGATCGGATTGATTCCGGCGGACTTGGCTTTCTTGTAAAACTCGAGTGCACCGTGAAGGTTGCCGTGGTCGGTCAGTGCCAGAGAGTTCATCCCGAGTGCTTTGGCACGCTGGATCAACCGGTCAATCGTACCTGCACCATCGAGAAGGCTGTAGTGGCTGTGGCAGTGCAGGTGGACAAAGGGACGATCGATTGCGTCGGCTGCTTGATCCATGTCGAGATCTTCCTTGAGGGCGCCTCCGTGAGGGTTTCCCACCTCTAGAGGCAGGCGCATCTAGAGGCAGGAGCAGATCAATTCGAAAGCTCAACCCGGAAGGCCGAACGGGAAACCTGCGAATCGAAAACTCTAGTTCATCGCGTCAGCTAGAACTAAGACTAGTTAGCAACTTCTTGTGCTTCAAATCCTGCACGTGAGATCGCCTTGAGGGTCGAGTCCAAATCGAGCTTGCCTTTGTATTTGACAAAAACGATCGGATTGTCGATCACATCGGCTTCCTTTTGGGGAGCCAGCTCGATCTCGACGACACCTTTCTGTTTTGCAATCGCCGACTTGACCGATGGGTAGCAACCCGATGGACAGGTCATGCCTTCGACCTTGAAGGAAACCAACTTCGGCTCTGCCGATTCTTCTTGATCCGTCGTGGTGTTGGGTGACGAAGCGCTCGAAGAGGGGATCGATTGATTGCAGGAGGACTCGCAACCAGGAAAAACAAGGACAGATGCACAAAGCGCCAACAAGCAGATCAGCCGAAGTTTTACAGACATGGTTTCGTTGCTCCTAAAAAATTTCGGGGAATAGGGCTACATCCAGAGCCCAGGAAAAACCTACCCTGCATTCTAGTTCTTTCCGGCCAACTTGGAAACTGAGGAATGCCTCGGAAAACGTAGCCTACGAAAAGTTTCCGGCTTGGCTATAATCATGGAATTCGTAAAGATCCTCTTTCGACAGATCAACAGCCTCCTGTAGCCTTGGAGACACCCCAAGGCGCCTTCCAAACCTCGATCAAGGTAAAACGACGCATGCGACGCACGATCTCTAAGAACACTTACTGGTTGACACTATTGGCATTAACGAGCTTGCCGGTCGGTTTGCAAGCACAGGAAAAGTTCGATGCAACGGCCGTCGCATCGCAGGGGATTTCAAAATTGAAGGTCAAGCCCAAGGATTGGCCACAGTGGGGTGGATCGGCAGAACGGAACAATGTTCCAGATTCCGGTCCACTAACAACATCTTTCGATGTCAAAGCCGGCAAGAACATCCGCTGGTCTGCCCCGCTTGGATCGGAAACCTACGGCAACCCTGTCGTAGCTAATGGGAAAGCTTACGTCGGCACCAACAATGGATCAGGTTACGTCAAGCGATATCCAGCGACCGTCGACCTCGGATGCTTGATTTGCTTTGACGATTCAACAGGTAAATTTCTGTGGCAACACAGCAGTGAGAAGCTTCCTACGGGGCGAGTCCATGATTGGCCTAATCAAGGCATCTGCTGTGCTCCGCTGATCGATGGCGATCGCCTGTGGTATGTCACCAGCCGCGGCGAAGTGGCTTGTTTGGACACCGAAGGTTTCCTTGATGGTGAAAACGATGGTCCTTTCAAAGAAGAGGCAAATGAAAATCAAGACGAAGCCGATGTGATCTGGAAGCTTGATATGATGTCCAAGCTCGGTGTCTCGCAACATAACATGTGCAGTTGCTCGGTCACTTGCGTGGGCGATCTTCTCTTTGTGAACACCTCCAATGGTGTCGACGACGGACACATCACCGTCCCGGAGGAAAAGGCACCGAGCTTTATCTGCTTGAACCGCTTTACCGGCGAAGTGCTCTGGACGGATAACACTCCAGGCCCAAACATTCTCCATGGCCAATGGTCCTCGCCAGCCTATGGCGTGCTGGGCAATGTCGAACAAGTCATCTTTGGCGGCGGAGACGGATGGCTTTACAGTTTCGACGCCAAGGGGGAAAACGGCAAAGCGAAAATGCTATGGAAGTTCGACTGCAACCCTAAGGATTCGGTCTACAAGCTCAACGGAGCCACCCGCAATCACATCATCGCTACCCCTGTGATTTATGATGGCAACGTCTATGTCGCAGTCGGCGAAGATCCAGAGCACGGCGAAGGTGGTGGTCACCTCTGGTGTATCGATCCAACCAAACGAGGCGATGTCAGCCCAACGTTGGTTTACAACTCCAAAGACCCAACCGTCACGATTGCACCCAAGCGCAAGCAAGCTTTGGTGGCTGCCGAAGGAGATCTAGAGCGAGACAATCCTAACTCGGCCGCCGTTTGGCACTACATCGGTGCGAACCCCAAAGAGTTCGAGCAAACCATGCACCGCACCTGCGGAACCGTTGCCATCAAGAACGACCTGCTAATCATCGCCGACTTTTCCGGCGTCGTGCACTGCTTGGATTCCAAAACCGGGACTGCTCACTGGACGCACGACATGCTTGCCGCATCCTGGGCATCACCTCTGGTAGCCGACAACAAGATCTACATCGGAGATGAAGACGGCGACATTCTGATTTTCGAACTTTCGCCTGAGAAAAAAGAAATCGCTGAAATCAATGTAGGCTCGGCAGTCTACACAACACCCATCGCAGCAAACGGTAGGATCTACATCGCTAACCGCAACCGATTGTTCTGCATCGAAGAAGGAACTCAATCCGAAGGGGTTAAGTAACTACTGTGGATCAAGATCACTCAGCACCCGTCTCTTCTGAGCCAACTTGGAAACCGCTGTCTGCCAAGCAGCGGCGCGTGCTGGGTACTCTCATGGAGAAATCCAAAACCACTCCGGACGCTTATCCGATGACCTTCGCGGGTCTGACGACCGGATGCAATCAAAAGAGCAATCGAGCTCCAATCACCAATTACACCTCCGACCAAGTTGAAACGATCGTCGACGAGCTCCGCTCGATCGGTGCTGTGGCGATCGTTCAAGGAAGCGGACGGGTCACCAAGGTTCGGCACTATGCTTACAACTGGATGGGACTCGATAAGGTCGAAGCTGCCGTGATGACCGAATTGCTTTTGCGTGGCGAACAGACTCTCGGAGAACTCCGAACCAGAGCTTCCAGGATGGAGCCGATCCAAGACCTCGATGAGCTTAAACGGATCGTCGACGGATTGATCCGAAAGAAGCTTATGGTGGAACTATCCCCAGCCGGTCGCGGCCAAGTCGTCTCGCATAATCTCTACCCCGAATGGGAACTTGAAGCCGTAACCAAAAGCGTTGCGGCCGGTCTCTCAGGGGCTGGCGTTGCTGGCTCTATGGGCGAACGAGACGACGATTTTGGCAACGCCCGGAGCGTCGCTGGGCAACAAAGCTATCAACCGAATCGGTCGACTGAGGGCGACTCGAACTTGGCCTCCGAAGTTCAAGCTCTTCGCGAGCAAGTTGCCCAGCTAAGCCATCGGCTGGAAAAGCTCGAAGAGGTCTTCGAAAAAGAGCTGGGAAACAACGGCTGATACCGGTCGCTCGCCTGCCCAAAGTCTTCCACAAGCGTTAGGATTTAACTCTGGATCGAGTGTTTTCTTATAAGGCCTCGGTCTGCCTCTGATCCTAAAGCAACCAACAGATTAGAAGATACCTGGAGACATGATCGGGATGGCCAAGCCAAAAGCGCTTATTGTCAGAGCACCTGGAACCAATTGCGACATCGAGACGGCTTATGCATTCGAATTGGCGGGTGCCGAAGCGGTTCGAGTGCATGTCAATCAATTGATCGACATGCCTGCATTGGCCGAATCGTTTCAGATCTTGTGTTTCCCGGGTGGTTTTAGCTACGGTGACGATATCGCCGCAGGCAGGATCGCAGCGGTTCAATGGCAAACGCGATTGGCAGATGTCCTGAGCGTTTTTCAGACCCAAGACAGATTGGTGTTGGGTATCTGCAACGGATTTCAAATCATGATGCGATTGGGGATCTTCTTTGATTCCAACGACAAAACTCCCCCCGCAACGCTGACATGGAACACCCAAGGTCGCTTTGAGACCCGATGGGTGCATTTAAGGCCCGAGTCGAGCCATTGTGTTTTCCTGCGAGGGATCGATCGCATCTATCTGCCGATGGCACATGCCGAAGGCCGATTGCTGATTCGTGACGATCAAGCTTGCAAACAGCTACTCGACCGTAAACAGATCGCAGTTCGTTACTGCGACGCCGATGGCCAAACCAGCGACGAGGTCTTGGACTTCCCCGTTAACCCCAACGGAGCGCAGTGGAACATTGCCGGCATCTGTGATCCTTCAGGAAGGATCTTCGGACTCATGCCTCACCCTGAGAGATACCTCGATCCGACCAACCATCCCTCTTGGACACGTCAATCAAGCTTGCCCGAGCACGGTGAAGGGCTCAAGATCTTCAAGAACGCCGTTGAATATTTCGCCTGACGATTTGTATGAGAGTCATTGCATCCTCTGCCGAGACCTACGCCTTTGTCGATCGAATGCGAACAGATGGCAAACGTATCGGTTTGATTCCGACGATGGGCGCGCTGCACGAAGGGCATTTGTCCTTGGTGCGATTGGCCAAAAAGAACTGCGATGTGGCGATTGCAACGATCTTCGTCAATCCAACCCAGTTTGGGCCAAACGAAGACTTTCAAAAGTATCCTAGAACCCTCGAGCAAGACCTCGATGTGCTCCGAAATTGCGGTTGCGATCTAGTTTTTACTCCGACAAACGATCAGATGTATCCCGCAGGGCACTCGACCTATGTCGAGCCCCCGAATGTCGCATCCCATTGGGAAGGCAAAATCCGCCCTGGTCATTTCCGCGGGGTGACGACGATCGTCCTGAAGCTGTTACAAATCATACCTGCCCACGTAGGATACTTTGGACGAAAAGACTATCAGCAAGTTGCTGTGATTCGAGGTATGGTCAGAGATTTGAACTTGCCGATCGTTATTGAAGCCTGCGAGACGGTCCGGGAACCCGATGGTCTAGCGATGAGCAGTCGAAACCGCTACCTTTCGGCAGAGGATCGCAGGCGAGCTCTCGGACTCTCGAGGGCTTTAGGGTCAGCTCAAAGGCTGATCGAAAATGGATGCACCAGTGGTTCACAGATAGAGCAATGCATGCGCGACGCATTATTGGCTGCACCTGTCGATTCGATCGACTATGCAGCGATCGTCCATCCTGAGACCCTCGAACCAGTCGAATCGATTCTCAGCCCGGTCGTCGGAATGATCGCAGCGAGGGTTGGTACAACGCGTTTGATCGACAATGCAACATTCACTCTAGGCTAGCCGGGAAACCATCCGATGCGGCAAACTCTTTTCTATCTTCCGCACCAAATCGGCCCGCTCCCATTGTTCGGAATCCTCAGTTGGTCGATGCTCGGACTGGTTCTCTATTTTGGGATCACCCTATTTCACAGCCTCCAACAAAAGGGCAAAGCAAGCGAGAGCAAACTATCCCTCTTTGATGGTCTGTTCAATTGGGTTATCGGTATAGCTGTATTAGGTTTTGTCTTACCGGCAATTGAGACCAAAGTCGCGCCTGGAACAGCCGATCAAATTGTCGTCGGCCTACCGGTTCGTGGCTACGGTTTGATGATGATGATCGGAGTCTTGGCCGCTGTTGGAATCTCCTATCGTCGGGTATTGCAATTGGGAGTACCCAAAGAATCCTTCATCGGATTGGTCTTGTGGACCGTCATTGGAGGATTGTTAGGTGCTCGACTCTTTTACATCGTGCAAAAATGGAGTGAACTCGACGGGGAGACCATCGTCCAGAGGCTATGGACGGCGCTTCAGTTTACCGAGGGAGGGCTGGTCGTTTATGGGGCTATCCTCGGTGGGATCGCTGGTATATTGGGCTGGACCATTTTGCAGAAGGTCGCTCCGTTTTCGTTGCTCGATGCGATTGTTCCAGCCTTCTTTATCGGACTTGCCTTTGGACGCATCGGTTGTTTGTTCAACGGCTGTTGCTACGGTGGGATTGTCGAAACAGGGTTGCCATCCATCGAGTTCCCTCGCGGTGCTCCAGCCTACATGGATCAATTTTCCTCCGGCCGGTTACTTGGAATCCATACCAAAAAGTCTAGTGGCCCATCAACGTCGATCGAATCTGTCGATCCAGGTAGCTGGGCCAATGCCAATGGGATCAAGCCCGGCCAGGTTCTCGAGCCGATCCAAATTGGAATCGTGCCCCAGCAGGCAGACGAGCAAGCCCGCGCGCTGCGAAGGCATGCACCTCCGGAGCTCGAAGGATTGGTGCGAACCGACGAGAAACGCGTTTTGGTTCGGGAACTACCCAGCACGAGCCTACCGGTTCATCCTTCGCAAATCTATGCCTCGATCACCGGTTTTCTGTTGTGTTTTTGGAGCCTCAATATCCCGCGATGGATCCAACGTCCAGGCTTAGTTTTCGGTTCAGGATGGCTCGTCTACGGGATCCTCAGGTTCCTCGAAGAGATTGTCCGGGTCGACGAAGGAGGCCAATTCGGGACCGATTTAAGCATCGCTCAATGGGTTAGCATGATCGGAATCGTCTTTGGTGCAATCCTGACGGTATACTCCCTAATGCGACAACAAACGAACACCACTGGCTCTGTGGCCTGATCGGCTTTCCGGCAACTGCTGTATTGGAACCCACCATGCACGTCCTGACGAAATTGTCTTCTCTCAAAACACCCGAGCTCTTTGCAAAGCATGTTGAGTCACTCGGGGTCGAGATCCCACTTGAGGCCCAAGTTCACCAGCCTAGTGGCAGCCCACTGATGGAATCGCTAAAGTGGAAAGATCGCAGGATTGGCAACAGGATCGCGATTCAACCCATGGAAGGCTGGGATGGGACAACCCAGGGTGGAATCACCGAACCCATGATTCGTCGCTGGAAGCGGTTTGGTGAGTCGGGGGCAAAACTGATCTGGGGTGGCGAAGCCATGGCCGTACGGCCCGATGGTCGGGCCAACCCCAACCAATTGATTCTCAGCGAAGCCAACGGCGAGCAAATTAAGCAATTGATCAGCGGGCTTCGGCAGTCCCACCGCGAGCACTGGGGTAATGACCAAGACATGATCGTCGGTTGCCAGTTGACCCATTCGGGACGATTTTGCCGGCCAAACGATCACCATCGCTGGGAGCCTCGTGTAGCCCACCGCCACCCGCTGCTTGATAGCAAATTCGGAGTAAGCGACAGTAGTTTACTGAGCGAATCGGAGATCTGGGAGTTGATCGAGGCTTACGTTCTGGCCGCTAAGTTAGCCTTTCGCATCGGAGCCGACTTTGTCGATATCAAATGTTGCCATGGTTATTTGCTCCATGAATTCTTATCGGCGCGAACCAGACAAGACGCCTTCGGCGGCACTCTAGAGAATCGCGCTCGAATCGTCATCGAGATCGTTCGCCGAATACGCCAAGCCGTACCAGACCTGGGGATCGGCATCCGATTGAGTGCATTTGATTCGATTCCCCATGAGCCGAATCCTGAAACAGCAGTCGATGGAAAACTAGGCCAAGGTCGTCCTCGGGTGCATGATCACCTGTTACCTTACCAATGGGGATTCGGAATGAACATCGAGCACCCCACACAGGTCGATCTTACTGAGCCTTTGCAGTTGATTCGTTGGGTGCACTCAGAAGGAGTCGACTTGCTCAATGTCACCGGAGGAAGCCCTTATTACACGCCCCATATGCTTCGTCCAGCGGCATTTCCCCCTTCGGACGGCTATCAACCCCACGAGGATCCATTGCTGTCGGTAGCCAAGCATTTTCAAGTGACGCGGCAGATCAAGTCCCAGAATCCTGGAATGATCATTATCGGCTCGGGCTATTCCTATTTGCAGGAGTATCTTGCTGCTTCGGCTCTTCACAATGTACGAGCTGGTTGGACCGACATGGTTGGCCTGGGACGAACCGTCTTGTCGTACCCGAAGGTGCTTACCGATGCGGTCTTGCATGGAACCTCGCAGCGCAAGCTCATATGTCGGACGTTTTCGGATTGCACCACCGCACCTCGTAACGGCTTACCCTCGGGTTGCTATCCATTGGACGACTACTACAAAGGAACGGAAACAGCCGAAGCGGTTAAGAAAATCAAAAGCACTTTCTAGTGAGATCTGTCCGATCTGTCTGATCCGTCCGATCCGTCTGATCCGTCTGATCAGGCAAACAGGGCATCGATCGCTCGGCCTTCTTCGAGCAAATGGTAAGGTCGCCCTTGCGTGTCGGTCGCTTGCAAATCACCGATTCCGACCGCTTTATAGACGGTTTTGGCGATATCGGCGGGGGTGACTGGATTCTCCGCAGGGTACTCGGCGTATCGATCCGTAGTGCCATAGGTTTGACCACCACGGATCCCACCACCGGCCAGAAGAACACTTTGGCAGTGGGTCCAGTGATCTCGACCTGCTCCGCTTGTACCGCCGGAGCGTGGATCTCCGATCTTGGGCTTGCGTCCCATTTCGCTCGTCACCATAACCAGGGTCTGATCCAATAGTCCCCGTTGCTGCAGATCGATCAAAAGTCCAGAGAAAGCTTGATCGAACTCCGGAAGGAGGTGTTTCTTGAGGCACTCGAAATTATTGCCGTGGGTATCCCAAGCTCCCTCGCTTTTGCAAGCGTCAGCGATGGCTTCGTTTTCGCGCCAAAATACCGTGATGAAAGGGACTTGTGCCTCGACCAAGCGTCTTGCCAAGAGCAAGCTCATGGCATTGACGCTCGTGCCATAAAGCTTTCTGGTCGATTCGCTTTCGGTCGAAAGATCGAAAGCTTGGGTTGCCTGCGAGGACAGAAGCAAATTGAGTGTGCGGTCTTGATGTTTCTTCCAGTTCGATTCATCGGCAGCCCGATCTAGGTCTCGACGGGCTTGGTTGAATCGACCCAGGAGCTCTTTGCGCGATTGGAGTTGCGCTGCCGACGTACCGCCAGCGAGGGTCAGCGAGGGTGCTTGGAACTGCAAAGGCTTATCGAGCGAGCCATCGACAAACAGCGGGTCGAATTCGACACCGAGTCGAGCCGCGAATTGGCCTGGGCGTGTGTAAGGGGCTTTGCTCGGTTTATGGGGGAGCGTGATGGTATTGGGAAGCGAAGAGCGAGAGGGAGTTTTCTTGGCCACCACACACGCCATCGAAGGCCAATCGTCGGCATAGGGACGCCGGTCGTTGCCGAGCGATAGAAAGGTTGGGTCTGGCACATGGCCGGTGAGGTTGTAGTAGTACCCAGCATGATGATCGTTGGTACTGACCGAAGCACCCACGGAGCGAACGATTGCTAGCTGGTGGGCTTGCTGAGCCAACTTTGGTAAATGTTCGCAGAGTCGAATGTCCGGGGCTGAGGTGGGGATCGATTGAAAGGGGCCTCGGTATTCCAAAGGAGCATCGGGCTTCATGTCCCAAGTATCGATATGACTTGAGCCACCGCACAGGAAGAACAAGATAACGGATTTGGCCTGACCGCTTTGGGGGTTCGCTGTCGTTACGGCAGCGTCTGCAAGCCTTGGGATTCCCCAAGGTAATCCGGCAACAAGACCGCCGGAGGCGACTAGGAAACTTCGTCGATCGAATGGTTGAAATCGGTGCATGGCCGGCAAGGGCAGGGGAGGGGGTTGAGGAGTGGATGAAGTATACACCAATTCTCTCAACAGGGCTCTTCAGGAGTTATTGTGGCTGAGAATTTGTGCCCCGGGTCCTATTCGTACTCGTGCTCAATGAAATGGTACTCGTACTCGAAGGGACGGATTTAAGACTTAAGGAGCACCGGTTTGACCTAATGCTCGGAGCAGATCCTGATCTCCCATCAAACTGGAATTCGGTGGACAGATCCGCAATAAAACCACTCCGTCTACCCCGGGCAATGGCATCGAGCGAAACAAGGACTTGCCATCAAAACCCCTGGGAACCACACCCCGGATCGACTCTCGCATATCCTCTAAACTCACCCCTCGATCCGTCCGGACGGCAACCAACCTAACCATTGCGCGACGCTGTGCCTCGGTCGTCAACATCCATGTCTTACTGTCCAAGGGTACCAACTCCAAAGAATGATCCTCCAGAAACCGATTCGAGACCTCAAGCATCGTTCGCCCTCGCAATACAGACAATGCCAATCGGTTTGGATGCAATCCATGCGACCAGACCGATGGCCAATCCATAAGCAACTCGACCTGACTGGATTGAGCCGCCCTGGCCATAATGTCCACGATCGGTCGCTCCTCATAGAGGATCTCCTCTTTCCCAAGCTTGCTCTGACTCTTACGGTACAAACTCACCCAAGCCTCCGGACGATTAAAGTCAAAGACACTCGTGGCCCCCTGGGCAAGAGTTCCCGCAGTACCTAATCGCTCTCGGATCGAAGCCAATGCAGCGAGAACCTGAGCCTGCTGATAAGCATTCGTGTCAGCCCCCCAGAGCAACTTACCATCCTTGTACTCGCATCCATCCACTTGCAACATATCCAATACCAGCTTCAAAATCGCTTGGTCTTGTCCCTCCGGTAGCCCTTTGGACATCGGCCCAAGTTCCGTGCTACCGTCAGCCTTAAGCTTCGTGGATAACTTTTCCGCCGTGGGTCTCAAATAAACAAACCCCTTTGAATCGATATCTACCTCGGCCCCAATCTTGGTTTTGAACTCTTCTAGAATCCCACCGACGGTCGACCCTTCAGACTCAAATGCATAAGGCTGATCGAGAGGTATTTCGGACAAATTGAACAAGAACCAATCCAACGAGATTGCATGCCCTGAAACCCGATTGAGCCACTGAACGAAACGTGGCAGACTCATCGGCTTGGTCCTGATCCGCCCTAGCTTGCGTTCAGCTCGCTCACTCCAACTGGGCAATGCCATCGGTTGCGGGTAGTATTCTTGCGAAAATATAACGTCTGCATTTTCGATCGAAATCTCTTGATCGATCGTTTTGTCTCCAACTTTACCTAAGTCGCTCCAACCTGGCTGACTGGAACGATCAAAGACGGGCAAAAAGTCTTTGAAGATCGAAGGTAGATTCTCATCGGTCGTTGAATCCGCTCCCTGATCGGTCGTTTCGGAGGGCTTATTCTCCACCGCATCCTTAACGGTCGTGTTTTGCGATTGTTCTTTTACATTGGACCCTTGATCCATCTTTACAGGTTGCTCGTTGGCCGGATCAACTGCTGCAGCTTGGGTATTCTCAGGCGGCACACCTAGTGGATCGGCGACCGGGGCGACTTG
>JAJTFC010000196.1 GCA_021298315.1 Planctomycetaceae bacterium | reverse complement strand
ATGAAGTTTGAACAAGAAAAAGCCACAGCCTACCTCGGCCCAACCTGCTGCAAAATCCCCCAAAAACAAACCCAGTTCTGGCAAATCTGCTTCGGGCTCGGCAGCTTCGAGCAAACCGTCTGGCTCTGCCAAAGGAGCGACCTTTAAGAGTGTTGCTGAGAACCGCAAGGCCAAGCACAACTATGAGATTCTCGATTCGGTCGAATGCGGCATGGTGCTCCATGGCAGCGAAGTCAAGAGTTTGCGAAATGGGCGCTGTAGCATCGAGGAGGCTTACGCGAGATTCAAGGATGGCGAGTTGTGGCTTGTCGACTGCGAAATCGACGAATACCGCCAAGCGACGTTTTGGAATCATCCGACGAAGCGAATGCGCAAGCTTTTGCTTCACCGAAGGGAACTCCATCGCTTTGGGCTCAAGGCCAAGGAGCGGGGCCTGACGCTCATCCCTTTGAGGGTTTATTTCACCGACCGTTCGATTGCCAAATGCGTCATTGCTTTGTGCAAGGGGCGCAAGTTGCATGACAAGCGAGAGGTGCTCAAGAAGGCCGATGCGAGGCGTGAGATCGACCGTGCGATCAAGCAGCGTACCAAGCGGCTCTAGGTGCCAAAACCATCCGTCAGAAGGACATTCCAAGGATATTTTCTATGGAGAAACACAGACCCACGATGAGTCAAACTCAAACGCAGGCCTTGTTATCGATCCGAGAGCTCAAGAAGTTTTATCAGCAGCCCGGTGGTGGGCAACTGACCATTTTGGACATACCCGAGTTTGACGTTGGGCGCGGAGAGCAAGTGGTTTTGCGTGGCGAGAGCGGCTCTGGCAAGACGACTCTTTTGCATGTGATCTCTGGGATTGTCCCTGCCGATAGCGGTTCGGTTCGACTCGAAGGGGTCGAATTGATGGGTTTTTCGGAGGCCAAGCGGGATCGGATAAGGGCATTGAAGATCGGATACGTGTTCCAAACCTTCAATCTTTTGCCGGCCTTTACGGCATTGGAGAATGTTCGTTTGGGGATGAGTTTTGCTCGGATGAGTTCCCGTGCTCAAGGGGCTGAACTCCAACGCTCCAAGGAGCTTTTGGATCGGGTGGGCTTGTTCGACAGGATGCATTATTTGCCGAGCCAGTTATCGGTTGGCCAGCAGCAACGGGTGGCCGTTGCCAGGGCGCTTGTCAATCGCCCGATCTTGCTCTTGGCTGACGAACCGACGGCCAATGTCGACCCAGCCAACCAAGATCGCATCATCGAATTAATCGCAAAACAATGCACCGAGGAAAACGTAGCGATGGTGCTTGTAACCCACAGCGACGCGGTCGCTTCGCGATTCCCAAGAGTCGAACAACTTTCGCAAATCAACAAGGCTTTGCAGGCCGTTGGCCAAGTCCAGGGCGTTTAACAGGGGGGCATTACGATGAATCTTTTGTCGATCGCTTTACGGAATTTGCGATACCGAAAACTCGCTTCGTTTTTGACGGCCCTTTCGATGGCCCTAGGCGTTGCCTTGGTGGTGCTGGTGCTGACGATTTCCGGGGTGATTGAGAAATCCCTGGAGAAAACCAGCAATGTTGGCTACAACTTGATTGTCGGGGCTAAAGGGAGCCCTTTGCAGTTGGTTTTCAACACCGTGTTTTTCTTGAGCCAACCGGTCGAGAATGTTCCTTATTCGTACTACATGGAATATTTACCGGCCGATGGCAGGCAGAAGGAACATCAGCGGATTGGGGGGGAGCTTAAGGAACCTCAGAGGGCTGGGCTTTACTCGTTTTTGATGCAGGGTGGATTTGCGATCCCTTTGTGCATGGGAGACTATGTCGACGAGTACCGGTGCATTGCAACGACACCCGACTATTTCGATCTGCTCAAGCATGGGGATTTGAACGACCAGGATTATCGATTTTCCCATGGCAGGAACTTCGTCGACTATTCCCCGGAGCATGGTTTTTTTGAGGCTGTGGTTGGCTCCCAAGTGGCCAAAGCTTTGGGGTTAAAGCTCGGCGATGAGATCTTTGCATCCCATGGGGCTGAAAGTGGCCAGCAGCATGGTCAGGGATTCAGCGTCGTTGGGATTCTTGAGCCTACCGGAAGCCCCAACGATCGCGGTGCGTTTGTAAACATCGAGGGTTTTTATCTGCTCGAGGGGCACGTAGCCCCGGAAAGGGACGAGGAGTCGGGGCTTGAGAAAAAGGGGACTGCCCAGGGCCCAGAGCGAGACGGCCAGTTGTCGCAGGTTCGCTTGCCGATCCACAAGCGTGAGGTCACCGCCATTTTGTTAAAACCCAATGGTTTTGCGGCCATGTCGATGGAAAAGCAGATCAACAAGACCAAGTTTGCTCAGGCGGTTTCTCCGATCGGGCAGATCGAGGGTTTGCTGGGGGTTTTTGTAAGACCGCTTCGATGGGCCCTCTTGGCGCTGACGAGTTTGGTGGTGATTGTCAGTGCGATCAGCATTCTGGTGAGCATTTACAACAGCATGAACGACCGCAAGAAAGACATTGCCGTGATGCGAGCTTTGGGTGCATCGCGGGATCACATCTTGATGATCATTTTGCTCGAATCGCTCTTGATTGCCATCCTTGGCGGGCTTGTCGGGTGGTTCGTTGGCCATGCGTTAGGCCCTTTGAGCAATGCTTGGACCATGCCCACAACGGGTGTGCGGATCGATTGGTTTGCGGTTCAGTCTCGGTGGGAGCTTTGGATTGTTCCTGGGTTGGTTCTCGTGGGAGCCTTGGCCGGTGCGATCCCAGCGATGGTGGCATATCGCACCCCCGTCGCAAAGAATCTCTAAGCGAATACCGGTAGCAAGCCGCGATAGCCTGACGTGAAAAACTGTGCGAATTATTGAAGATGGATCGGTTGGAAGGTCGATGGATGGCGGGCCAGAGTGGGCTTGGAAAAGCTTGGATTTTTTCCGTTGACATCAGGGAACGAATCGATAAACTTGCCCATCCACTTGGGCACGCAGGGTTGCAGGCACGTCGGTTTCCAGACCGGTAATTGCAAACCTGGGCTTCGCGCACGTAGCTCAGTTGGTTAGAGCGCGTCGCTGATAACGACGAGGTCCGTGGTTCGAATCCACGCGTGCGCATTGGCGAAGCGATTTGCCAGTGGAAAATTCGGCGACGAAAAGCCTAACGGTGAAAAGCCTAACGGTGAAAAGCCTAACGGTGAAAAATTCGACGGCGAAGGATTCGGGGGTGTAGCTCAGTTGGGAGAGCATCTGCTTTGCAAGCAGAGGGTCATGGGTTCAAGTCCCTTCACCTCCACTGGTTTTGGAAGTTTGGGTTTTTGAAAAGGGTTGGCAAGGTTCGGTCGAGTCCGTGGGCGGAAGCAGCGGCGCACCGAGGTTGTCAGCGAGAGGTTAGGGTGGCCAAGTGCCTCCTGGGCCTTGAAAAACCCAGGTTGAAAAAACAAAGTTGGCCAAAATGAAAATTGCGGTTGACTCGAATGGGTCGGTCTCCTAGAATGCTGACCCCTTGAACGAACGACGCGACGAAAACTGAAAGGTTGGATGTCCGGTTCGCGAAGGAAAACGTTGATCTTTGACAATTTGGTTGGATTGGTAGATGGCATCTAGACGCCAGGCTGTTTCGTAAGAAATGGCTTGGGCGACTACAATGTTTGAAACCGGTTCTGTGATTCTCTGGTGAATTTTTCTGATGGTTGACTTGGGCTTTGTTTCAAGACGACTTGATGAGGTTTACTGGGGGTTGCTTACTGTGTTCAAACGAGCGTGAATACGAGAGCGAATTGGAGGTCGATAGCAAGCCGGATGCGGTTTAGCAGGAGTGATCTTGCTGGATTGGTTTGGTTTGAGATTGAGATTCCGATGGTCAAGTTACTAAGGGCGCACGGGGGATGCCTCGGCATTGAAAGGCGATGAAGAGCGTGGAAGTCTGCGAAAAGCTTGGGGTAGTCGACAAACAGGCGATGATCCCGAGATCCTCGAATTAGCGTATACTGA
The DNA here is from genome assembly GCA_021298315.1 of Planctomycetaceae bacterium. Lineage (GTDB taxonomy): Bacteria > Planctomycetota > Planctomycetia > Pirellulales > Pirellulaceae > JBKCUI01. The sequence goes on along the minus strand of JAJTFC010000196.1, from coordinate 218 downwards.
ATTCATAGGTATACGCGGCCAACCCAGGGAATTGAAACATCTTAGTACCTGGTGGAAAAGAAAGAAAAATCGATTCCGTAAGTAGCGGCGAGCGAAAGCGGAAGAGCCCAAACCAGAGGGGTTTCCCTTCTGGGGTTGTAGGGCCATTCATATGGGAGTTACAAAGCGACAGCTAGCTGAACAGCTTGGAAAGGCTGACCATAGACGGTGACAGTCCG
>JAJTFC010000090.1 GCA_021298315.1 Planctomycetaceae bacterium | reverse complement strand
GGATTGGGAAAACAAACCCCGAAACAAGTCGGAAGCGATCCGTCCGACCCACGCGTGATCCTGACGAAAATGCCGATGGTCAACGTCGATAGCATGGAGAGCTTTGAAGGGATCGAAACCCTCGATATCGATCTTTCGGGTACCGTGGTGCCGTTCCGACAAGTCACCATCGGAGCGGAGGTTGCTGGCCGTGTTGTTTTCAAAAGCGATCAGTGCCGTATCGGTCGCTACGTCAACCGAGGGGACCTGTTGCTCAAACTCAATCCAAAAGACTATGAGCTGGAAATCGAACGGATTACCTCACTGAAGGAATCGGAATATGCCCAGCAGCGGGAACTCGAACAAGAGATCTCAAACATCAAACGTTCGCTGGCACTAGCCGAAGAGGAATTGGAGCTTCAGGAAAAAGATCTATCTAGAATTGCAGCATTGCCCGAGGGATTTGCAAGCGACACGGAGCGAGATCAAGCGCGTCGGCAAAGGATCGCTAGTGCCAACCAAGTCGTCACGTTTCAAAATCAATTGCAGTTGCTCCAAACACGTCGGATGCGAATCGAATTGGCCGAACGTCTAGCAGACACACAGCTTGCTCAAGCAAAGGTCAATCTGGAACGCTCCGAGGTCAAATCTCCCATATCGGGCGTGATTATCAATGAGACCGTTCAAGAGGACTCGTATGTACAACGTGGAGACAAACTTTGCATTATAGAAGACACCGAAAAAGTTGAGGTCAGTTGCAATCTCAGAACCGATCAGTTGCTTTTGATCCTCGATCAGCTATCAGAGCATGGCTCAAAAGACCCCTCATCTCAAGTGCTCCGATCCTCAAGCTATGAGCTACCACCAACACCTGTGGAGATTTCCTACCAAGTCGCAGGTCGCAGCGATGTTGTCTACCAATGGAATGGCAAGCTAAGTCGCTACGAAGGAATCGGTCTCGATACTCAAAGCCGAACCGTTCCGGTTCGAATCACTGTCGAGAATCCCAGAGATGTTCGCCGCAACGGAGAGTCGATCTCCGAAGAGGGAAATGGTGGACTGCCTGCTCTCGTTCGAGGTATGTTCGTCGATGTGAAGATTAAAACCAAACCCCGAAGACAATTGGTACTCTTGCCAAAGTTGGCCCTCAAACCAGGCGGACAACTCTGGGTATTCGAGACACAGACACCGGGATCAGTGGCCGGCTCAGAAAACAACGCACAGCAGCAAACATCCAAAAGCCCATCGACGATTGATTTGAATTTATCGAATCCCGACGAGTGGATCCTCGGTCGCGTTCAAGTCGTTAGCGGAATAAAGGCCATTCGGATGTCCAAGGTGCCGCACCTTGGTGATCGAGAATATTGGGTGGCAGAAGCAGATGATCGCCTCAAGCCCGGTAGCAAGTTGATCACCACGCCCCTTGCGAATCTTATCGGGGATGGAACCGATAAGGTTCGGACAGCCAAATCGAACATGGTTCAAGAAGGTACAAACCCATGAACACGATAGTACGTTGGGCAGTCAAGCATATGGCGGGGATCAATTTTTTGGTCGTCGCGATTCTCATCGGTGGATTGGCAAGCTTCTTCGGTATGCGTCGCGAGACGTTTCCAGAATTCCAACTCGAAGTCATCTTGGTCACCGTCCCTTACCCAGGTGCCACCCCCGATGAAGTCGAAACTGGAATCTGCCAGAAGATCGAAGAATCCGTTCAGTCGTTAGCGGGGATCAAAAAGCTAACGAGTATCTGTCGCGAGGGGAGTGGGTTTACGCTCATTCAGCTTGAACCAAGTGTTCAAGATGTGCCCAGAGTTCTCTCTGAAGTGCGATCTGCAGTGGACCGAATCTCGGTGTTTTTCCCCGAAAGAAGTGAAAAGCCCACCGTCGAGCAGATCACTTTTAGAACCCCGGCGATCCGGGTGGCTGTGCTCGGCCCAGCGCATAGAGACCAGCAGAGCGAACTGAAACTGAGAAACTTTGCCGAGGATGTTCGAGACCGCTTGATCGAACTTCCAAACGTTTCTCAGGCTCAAGTCGTCAACGTGAAACCTTATCAAATCGACGTAGAGGTCAGCGAAGATACGCTCCGAAAGTACGGGCTGACGCTCAGCCAGGTCGCCAATATTATCCGTAAAGAGAACATGGAGCTTCCCAGCGGCCAGATCCGAAGCGAAGGCCAAGAGATCTTGCTGCGTGGAAAGAACAAGCGAGAGATCGGCGAAGACATCGCCAAGTTGCCGTTGGTGACTCAGCCCAATGGAGTGATTCTGAGTGTCGGCGATATTGCCAAGGTTAAAGACGAGTTTGACGATATCGCAGCGCTCAACGAGATCAACGGTCGGCCCGCCATGACGATCGTCATCGAAAGAACAAGCACCGAGGATTTACTGAGCATTTCTGACGAAGTCAATAAGCTCGTCTCCGAGTACCCAGTTCCCGATGGCTATTCCCTGATCGCCTGGGGAGACGAAAGCATCGATGTGAGGGATCGCATTCGCATGCTTCGCGAGAACGGCCTCCAAGGTGGACTGATCGTCTTTTTGCTCCTGGCTCTGTTCCTGAACCTCAGGCTCGCTTTCTGGGTCGCCATGGGGATCCCGATCAGCGTTTTCGGTGCTGCGATCGGCTTGTATGCCTTTGGCGAAACGCTCAACATGCTCACGATGTTCGCGTTCTTGATGGCGGTGGGAATTGTCGTCGACGACGGTATCGTGATCGGAGAAAATATTTTCGCCCACAGGGACATGGGCAAGTCCAACATCCAAGCGGCCATCGATGGTGCAGCGGAGGTATTGCCGAGCGTATTTTCCAGCGTAGCGACCACGATCATCGCATTTTTGCCGCTGTTCTACGTGTCGGGTGTGATGGGCAAATTCATCGCGGTCATGCCCGTGGCGATCGTTCTGATGCTAACGATCTCGTTGGTTGAAGCGACCGTAGCACTCCCTGGCCACTTGTCTCACGAGTCGCACGCACCGAAGTCATTGCTTGAGAAACTTCGATACTATCTGATGCTGCCCATCCTACCGATCGAAAGGTTTTTCGATCGAATATCCAAGTTCAATAATTCCGTTCTCGATTGGTTCGGCGAACGCTTCTACGGACGATTGCTGCGAACATTCTTGAAAAATCCATTGCTTCCATTGGCCCTTGGATTTTCCGTCGTGTCGTTAGCCGTAGGGATGGTCAGATCCGGAAAAGTACCCTTTGAGTTTTTCCCTGATTTGGACGGTAAGACCATCGTCGGTCAGGTGATCTATCCAGACGGAACACCTGCGGACATCACGACTGCTGCGGCTCGTAAGATGGAATCGGCGCTGAGGGAAATCAGCCAGCAGGTAGACGACAAAGAGCAAAAAGAGGGGACGACCAAGACCCCGCCTCCGGCCGATCCTTCGTCACCTCGAGGGCCGGTCAAACTGACCTTCTTGCGAGTGGGATCTGCAGAGCAAGGCAATCAAGGTGCGGGTGACCGTCAATCTGGGTCGCACGTGGCCCAAGTCACGGCCGAGATCCATGATGCCACCGTTCGAAATGTCACCAGCGAGCAGATCATCAAGTGGTGGCGAGAAAAGTCTGGGCAATTCCCCGGTGCCGAGCGAGTCAATTTCCAAGCGGCCAATATTGGTCCTGGTGGCAAGCCGCTGGAGTTCAAGATACTTGCTCCTCGAGAGGGATTGAAGCAACTCGAGGCTGCTGTCGAGGAAGCCAAAGCGAAACTTGCCACCTACGATGGCGTCTACGACATCCGAGACGATTCGAACCCGGGTAAAACCGAGTTTCAATTTACGATCAAGGATCGAGCCAAAGCGATTGGGATTCGCCAGGATGACCTCAGCGAAGCGATCCGCAGTGCCTATTATGGGGCCGAAGTCATGCGGCTTCAGCGAGATCGCCATGAGGTCAAGCTCATGGTACGGCACCCGATCGAAGAACGCCGATCGCTTGCTGATTTCCAGGATCTTCGTGTGCGAGGACCCGACGGAATCGAAAGGCCCATCGCCGAACTTGCCGAGATCAAAGTCACGCAAGGGTACTCGGAAATCAATCGCCTCGATCAGATGCGATCCGTGACCATTTCCTCCGAGCTCGATACGACCAAAGCCAACGCATCGACGATCGCTGCGGACCTGAGAAAAACGCTGGAAGACGAATTCAAACGAAAATATCCCTTTTTGCGTTTTCGGTGGGAGGGACAGCAAGAAGAGACCCGCGAGTCATTTAACTCACTAGCGATCGGATTCGCTGTGGCCATGGCGGCTATGTATCTGCTGCTGGTCTTTGAATTCCGATCCTATCTACAACCTTGGATCGTCTTGGCGATCGTACCCTTCGGGATGGTTGGAGCAATTTTTGGGCATGCGCTCATGGGCTTGCCACTGACCCTCTTTAGCATGTTCGGGATGGTGACACTCGCTGGGGTGGTTGTCAATGATTCGATCGTGCTCGTTGACTTCATCAACCAATGCATCGAGAAGGGAATGCCACCGGTCGAAGCGATCATCACGGCAGGCTCGCGGCGGTTGCGAGCGGTCTTTCTAACCAGCGTAACGACGGTTGCAGGACTCTTACCGATGTTGCTTGAAAAATCATTCCAGGCTCAAGCCCTTATTCCGATGGCGACAAGTTTGGCTTTTGGACTGATCGCTTCGACGCTATTGGTACTTTTGATGGTGCCGCTGCTGTATCGTCTTTATGTTGCGGTGTCATTTACGGATGAGCAGATGCTCGGCTTTGACCCTCTAGCTAGAGAGTCATCAACCCGATTGCAAGAACCAATTCCGGTGCATCATGGCGAGCAATTGGTATCTGCCGCAAGAGCGTAATACTTTTTTTCAACCGCTGATGAACGCTGATAAACGCTAATAAAGCAACCGGACCGCTAATGGACACTGATAAACGCTAATGCAGCCCGTAGGATACGTGAAGCGGTTGCTAACGATCAGTATCTTTATTGATTCCAGATACATTCGCTATACATGGATCGCACCAGGATCAACCACCAACCGTGGAACGTACCATCAAGCGCGTCCTTGCCGTTGGCTGCGACTTAAACAAAAACCGGGCCGTATTGGTGGATTTTGAAATCCATATCAGCGTCTATCAGCGTCTATCAGCGGTCGGCTTGCTTTATCAGCATTTATCAGCGTTCATCAGCGGTCGGATTGCTTCATTAGCGTTTATCAGCGTTCATCAGCGGTCGGACTGCTCTTTATCAGCGAATATTAGTGTTCATTGGAACCCGGGAATTCAGGAAGTCGCTGAATCGACGCACCGATCTCAAACCCAAGCGTCCCTGGGGGGATTGCGATAGGGATGGTCTGATGCATGCTGAGAGGATCCCATGTGCTTCGGCTTTGCCAGATCCCTAAAACCTCCATGCCCAACTCGTTGCGCAGCAGATTCGAATCGGTATCGATTTGCAACTCCTGGCTGGACATCGACATCTGTACCCGAATGAGCTCTTCGATCGAGCCGCCATCATAAGCGTTGTCCAAGCCCCGGAAATCAATCCAGCGGCCCAAGTCATCGAGCTTCTTGACCTGATTGGAAAACACCCAATCGGTGCAGTCGGTCGCATCCCATTCGACGATCGATTTAGCACCAGCAAAAATGCATTGGTTGGCAATCCGTACCACCGCAATCGGATAAGGCATCGCGTTGGAAAGCTCGATGCGAAGCCAAGGCTTCAACGTAATGCAGGTCGAGTCGGATATCTCGATTCGAACCCTAGGCGAACGGTTCAATGAACGATTGCCCTGGCTGACGAGCATCGAACCAGATATCGCAAACCAAGAGTCCCGAATTCGCAACTCCAATCGATCGGTGGGTTCTGCATGAATTAGATCGCACTGCCCTCGCACGGCGCATCGCTCTATCCTCGCTTCGGTAAACCTCGGATTGCTCCCAACACCAACGCTCCCCGATAAGTCGCGGCTCTGGGTGTCGATGGCAATGAGACTCGGAACTCCAGCGGTCGAAGGGCCAACGATGGTAAACGTCGAATTCTCCATGGTACACCGACTGCCAGGCTTCAGGAGAATCAGGGACTTAGCCGAAGCATTCGACACAGGAACGGTCCAAAGCACGTCGACATCGGCAAAACTCAATTGGCCTCCATCGAGTTCAAAACAACTCTGATACTCGCTAGCCTTGCCCGAGACGGCTGAATCATCGACCCGAATGCTATGGCGGCCTTCGGGAACCGATTGGATCTGTACCCATGATGCTCGATCAACTTCAGTGGCCCGCCAAGGCTTTTGGATCGTACAGTCTTGTGCGATCCAAATTCGACAAGCCGTCGACAAACTAGCCGCTTCCGCTAAGGCTTCATCGAGGCTTTTGAAACTCTTGGGCTTGTTGTCACCAAAGATACCTCGCCATGGAGGCAATTGATCCGGGTCTGTGCTGACGACCAGTTGGGTAACTTGAACATCCCTATCGCTGAATTCCTCTGAGCCTTGCTCTTTGGAGTCGCTCGAACGAGGATCCGTTTTGACCGATTTACCAATGGAATCGGATTGAGCGATTTGGTCGTCGGATGCAGAGGCCGGAGTTTCGGGGGTTGATGCAAGGGAAACATTTGCGATCTCAACCTTCGGAATAGAAAAAACCGCGTCGATCTGGTTTGAATTCACAAGCCACAAGGTTACTGCCGCAATCGCTGCGCTGCAAAGCAGCAGAGGTAGCAAAGCTTCAAGCCACGATCTTCGAGATTGATTCGAGACCAACGCAAATTCCGCCAAATCTGAACTCCATGCGAGGTTGTCGATTTTCGCAAGCATCCTCAAATCGCTCGCTAGATCCTCAGGGGTTTGGTAACGATCACGGGGCTTTTTGGCCATCATCTTTTTGAGAATGGCAATTAGAGGATCGCTCAAATCATCCCTAAACACTCGGGGATCTTCAGGCATTTTTGTGCCATGCATGAGCAGTTTTTGCAATGCGGTTCCATCTGGAAAAGGGGGTTGGCCAGTAAGCAAATAATACAAAGTACAGCCTAGAGAGTAGATGTCGCTACGAACATCAGCGTCTCGTGGATCTTGAGCTTGTTCGGGAGAGATGTAATCAAAAGTACCGAGGGTTGTGCCGCTTGCCGTTTGATCCCCTTGAGAGCGATCCAAGGCCGTGGTTCGCGCAAGGCCCATATCTACAATCTTGGCTTTACCGTCGGTTGCAAGCAAGATATTCGAAGGTTTGATATCGCGGTGAACCACCCCCCGTTCGCTTGCGTGTTGCAGTGCATCTGCGACTTGACACACAAAGTGGGTTGCATCGTCGACGCTCAAGGGACCTCGATCGAGCACCAGTTGGCGCAGGTTGATCCCCTCGATGAATTCAAAGACGATGTAGTTCCATTGCTCGGTTTCACCGACGTTGTAAACACGAGCAATATTGGGGTGATCAAGCTTCGCTGCGCTTTGAGCCTCAATGCGGAACCGGCGCATCGTATCGGCTTTCCGATGCAAGATCGGAACAACTTTGACCGCCACGACACGATCGAGCCTCTGATCGATTGCGCGGTATACAGCCCCCATGCCCCCCTGCCCTACGAGAGACTCGATGCGATAATGATCGAGCAAAGAACCGACCAAGGACTCGATATCCGAAGGGGCTTGGGCGGTAGGCTCGAGACTCCCGAGCCTACGGTCGCGAATTTCTGTCTTGTCAGGATCTTCCTTGGAGGAAGCCATGGCAGCAGTTAGTTTCCACCCGCTCCGCCGAATCCATCATCGACCGGTTCTTTACCGGGTTCTTCCGGCAGTTGCTCCTTCTTCGAACCGTCCTCTCCGATGATTGCAGCGATCGCTTGCTTAAGATCAAACACGGGTCGGCGGGTTCCGGTTTTCACCGCATCGATGCTAGTAAGGGCTTCTTTGTTGAGTTCGTCTTGCAAACCCTCGACTTTTTTAACGACATCGATGAGTTTAAGTTTTCCTGCATCATCGACTAGCGACATGAGCCCCTTGGCCTCGGTCGGAGCAGTAGCCGTTGAGGATTTGCGTCCCGTTCCAGTCAAGCCGTAGTGAACTCGTTCGAGCCGTTGCTGCAAGAAGCGTCGAGCATTCTTGACTTCCTTGGGTTGATCATCAAAGGCATTCTTTGGTTTAGGATTGTTGCCAGGGAAGCCTGGAGGCCCAGCGGGACCACCACCGGGTCCACCCCCTCCAGGTCCACCGCTTTCAGGCTCACCACCACCTACTCCACCTCCGGAAAGGCCAGGGCCGCTACCGCCAGAGAGGCCTCCTGGTGGGCCGCCACCACCAGCACCAGGCATTCCTCCGAAACCGCCTGGCATTGCCGCTTGTGTCTGATCGCAGCGTTTGGTCCAAGCCTCAAGACTGGATTTGACGAACTCTAAAGAACCTTTTTGAACTTCAGGAATGTCTTCTGGTTTGATATCTGCGAGCTTAATTTGGCCGAAACTCCACATGGCTTTTTCAGCAAGCCATTCGGTGTGCTTGCTGGGATCCTTTAAGACCGGGATAACCAGAGCAGCGAGCATGCTGTTGGCCTGTTTAGCAGCTTCCCCTTTTCCACCGGCGATGATCGTCAAGTTCTCAATCATCAGCTCTTTGAGATAGTCATCTTCTTTCTTACCGCGTGCCACTGGCTTTTGATTTGCCTGAAAGGCTTGAAGATTCGTCAGGAACTGGCCTTGAGCTCGTTCCAACCCTGCAGCATCCATCCCTGGGTAGATCCAATGCTTGGGCAAGTAGGAAAGTGCCGTGGCGATCATCCCATCATTTTCAGCCTCTTTTGGATCGAGCAGATCGAGAAGGATTTTTGTTGCCAGCGGATCGGCCAGTGGCCCGGATGTGTTCGTTGCAGGAGTTCGACTAACACGAGCAGCGATGACTGCAGCAACGACGCGTGCTGAGGGATGATACGTCTTACCTTCATTGTCCTTCGAGAGGAAATCCTTGATTTGACGCAAGAGCATCTTGTTGTATTCGGTAAGCATCTCTGGACTTTGCTTGGCGCGTCGTTCCAAGACATCGATGTCCGCATTGATTTCAATTCTGGCCTTGTTCATCGACTCGGCACTAGGTTGAGCCAACCTTGCAAATACGCAGTTTTGGTAATAGGCTTCGATTCCTGCAATATCGAATGACTCAGGCTTGAGCTTATCGTTCTTCTCCTTAGCTTTGGCATCGTTGCACAAGGTTGCATCGATGTCCTTGGTGCGATACGCCGGGGCCGCCGCATCCTGGCCAAAGACTACGGAACCCGAATCAAAAAGGCACAGCGCCGGACCAGCGATGCAACTGAGGGCTAGGCTTCGAGCCCATGCCGATCGGAGTTGCGATTTTTTTGAACGTGATTGTCGCAAGGAAGTTTGTCGCATGACGGTAAGCCTTATCGATCGGTTGACTTATCCAGCCAGACCCAGGGGAGTCGGCGGAGGCAAAACGGGTCTTATTTATTGTATCCAAAATAGCACAGATAAAAGCGCAACCCGCTACATTCTGGCTGCAATTGGCTCCAAGGCGATTCGTGCTGTTGGCATTTTCCGGAAAAAACCGGGCTTAGGGGACCCGACGACCAGGTCGGTAGCCGACTCCAGGGTTCTTTCCATTCCCTTTTTCGGAAGCGGGTGCTGATCTTTGCTGCTTTTTAGAGCCCTTGCGTCGTTGCTCTTGGGAAGCACCTTGTGTCGAGTTTGCCGGATTGGGGATCGTGTGGACATACTCACCTCGAAACCGCTCGTTGGCATCCGTCCGCCGCTTATCGATCGCTTCTTTCGGGGGTTTCGACGGGATCAAACAATCGCAACCCTCGCCTATCAAATCGCTGCGTCCGGCTTGGCGCAGGGCGTCGCGAACTTCGAAATAGTTCTCAGGTTTGAAGAATTGCATCAGTGCCCGTTGTGACTTGCGATCTTTGAGGGCCTTGGCAATATAAACCTCTTTGAGCGAGAAGGGATCCAGCCCGGTGTAGTACATGCTCGTGGCGACGTCCAATGGAGCAGGTATGAAGTCTTGCACTTGGTCGGGTTTGTAACCATTGCGTTTGAGGAATACGGCCAATTCGATCATCGACTCGATCGAACTTCCCGGATGCGATGCGATGAAGTAAGGGATGATGAACTGCTTCTTACCGGCATCGGCAGAGGCTTGCTTGAACTCCTCAGTAAAGAACTCGAAATCATCGTTAGCCGGCTTACGCATCTTGTATAGCACATCGGGATCAACATGCTCGGGTGCAACCTTTAAATGGCCTCCGACATGATGTTCGGTAAGTTCTCGAATGTACTCTGGAGACTGGCGAGCTAGGTCCATTCGAATGCCGCTTGCGACAAGAACTTTCTTGACCCCCGGCAACTCTCGTGCTTGACGCATCAGATCGATCACAGGCTGATGATCGACCCCTAAGAGCTTACAAATTTTCGGATGCACACACGACTGGCGCCTACAGACGGCTTCAACCTCCGGTCGTGTGCAACGCATGTGGTACATATTGGCCGTCGGGCCACCGATATCGCTGACGATCCCTTTGAAATCCTTGTCTTGACTCATTTGCCGGATCTCGTTGAGAACGGAATCCTTCGATCGCGATTGAATGATTCGCCCTTGATGGGCTGTGATCGAACAGAAAGTGCAACCGCCGAAACAACCTCGCATGATCGTCACGGAGTTTTTGATCATGTTGAAGGCGGGGATGGGCTCACTGTAACTTGGATGGGCTTTGCGTGTGTAAGGCAATCCGTAGATGCGATCCATGGCTTCTTGGCTGATGGGCAAGGCTGGTACGTTGCACACAACAGCCTGAGTGCCATGGCGTTGCACTAGGCGTCTTGCATTGAGCGGATTGGTTTCATGGTGGATCATCCTTGTGGCGATCGAAAAGGAAACCTTATCGCTCGATACGGCTTCGTAACTAGGCAACTCGAGTGCATCGTCAGGGACCGCTTCGGAGGCTCCGAGCGCATAAGCCACACCGCGCATGTCGCGCAAGTCTTTGACACTTTGACCCGATTCGAGCCGCTTGGCGATCTCGACAATCGAATTCTCCCCCATCCCAAAGCCTACTAAATCCGCTTTGGAGTCTAGCAAAATGCTGCGGCGAACTTTGTCGCTCCAGTAATCGTAGTGGGCCAAGCGTCGCAACGAGGCCTCCACGCCCCCGGCGATGACAGGGACACCCTTGTAGGCCTCGCGGGCTCTCTGACAGTAGGCCAAGGTCGCACGGTCAGGCCTGAGTCCAATGCGGCCACCTGGCGAATAGGCGTCGTCGTTACGGACTTTGCGGTTGGCCGTGTAGTGGTTGATCATGCTGTCCATGTTCCCTGCACTGATGGCAAAGAACAAACGTGGACGACCAAAACGCTGCCAGTCCTTGCAGGATTGCCAGTCGGGTTGCGAAACAATCCCCACTCGATAACCAGCGGCCTCAAGCACCCGCCCGAGGATCGACATCGCAAAACTCGGATGATCGATATAAGCATCGCCTGTGATAAAAACCACATCGAGCTCGTCCCAGCCTCGGGCTCGCGCTTCGTCCATCGACATCGGCAAAGGAGCTTTGGCCAACGGTCCAGTCGGTTGTCTTTCACCCAGGTTATCCAGATATCGAGAAACGACGTTGCCGTTGGCGTTTTGGCTGGGAATCGCCGACGTGCTACACGCAGAATCTTGGGAATTGGCTTGAACGATGGGAAATGGGTTTTTCATAAACTACTTTAAAACGATTCCTCGGATCCAGGAAACGATCCACTCTGGATCTGCTTGCAGTATTCTCTGGCTGCGTCGAGTGCTTGGGATCTCAAATCGGCAAACTTTCTCACGAATTTCGGGACATACCCTGAATTCCAGCCAAGCAAATCGTTGGTGACCAAGACTTGTCCGTCGCAATTGGGCCCTGCCCCAATCCCAATCGTTGGCACGGCTAGGCTCTGCGTGACTTCCTTGGCCAATTCAGCCGGCACACACTCCATCAAAACACAAAAGGCACCCGCTTGCTGAGCGGCTTGAGCATCCATCATCAGACGTTGGGAATCCTTCTGAACCCGATATCCGCCCAACGCATGGACACTTTGCGGTCGCAATCCGATATGAGCGATCGTTGGGATGCCAGCATCGACCAGCGCTGCGATCGAGTCGGCTTGCTGATGCCCCCCCTCCATCTTGACGGCCTGGCACTGGGTCTGCTTCATGATCTTGGCTGCCGATTCGACCGTATGCGATACGCTGATCTGGCCGACAGGAAACGGCAAGTCGACAACGACCATGGCTTGGCGTGCTGCACGTGCGACGATCTCCCCGTGGTAAATCATCTGTTCGAGCGTCACAGGGATCGTCGTTTCATGTCCCTGGATGACCATGCCCAAGGAATCGCCGACCAACAAACAATGCACCCCGGCTTGATCGAGCAACTGGGCCATAGGGTAATCGTAAGCCGTGAGCATCGCGATCTTTTCACCCCGCTGCTTCATTGCTTGGAGGGTTCTAACGTTGATGCGAGTGGGTTTTTGTGTCATACAGGGTGATACGCAAACAATTTACAAACGGATGATTTGAATGCAGATTATTTGGATCTGTTTGCACCCTTGCTCGGCACCTGACCTTTGTACAGGACTCGCTCCTGCGAAGCCATTGCACGGGACTTCTCAAGCGATCGAAGAGCCGTTTCCCTGCGGGATTGCGGGAGGCTTTGCCAAGCCAAGCGATAGTAGGTCTCGACCGATGCCCAATGACCTCGCTGTCGGGCCAAATTCGCTAAGTTCAAATAGTACTTGGTTGCATCCGAATCGGTCTCGTGAAGGACACTGCCATATCCGCTGACATGGGGCTTCTCTGGCGAATCTCCACTGAGTGCGGCCAAGTAATCGTAGCCGGCAGGAGCCGCACGCCCTTTGGGTTTGGCAGGCAACCTGGAATAACCTGCCGGATCGAATTGCTTGAGAGTCGGTTCGCTGGACGCAGTCGATGCCTGGGAACGAATCATTTTATCGAGCTCATCCAAATCGATAACGGTCGTCGATACCCCTACCCCTGAAACTCCGCTGGATCTCCCCATCGCCCCGGGTGACGTGCTGCCAATACCACTGCTGTTGCCACCGATAAAGCCCGTCCCCCGATCCGGAACGGCCATCGAGGTGGAGATATTGAAAGTTCCCATGCTAGGGATCTGAACGATTTGTGCCCAGGTGCTTTGGACTGATGTCATCGCAGCCAAAGCGACAGCTACCAACGACATACGACAGATCCTTGAAAGTACAGGACTTCGTAAGCTTGCTTTTGGCTCAACTGCGATCGACATGGTTTTCATAAATGGAATCCAACTTGGCAAAGACTCTTCGGCTTAGCGATTCTGCCTTCTATTGTAGCGACGAAGCGGTTTTTTCAGACCAAAGGAATCCGCGATTTTAAGGTTTTGTGACGGCCGTAGCGATTTTGCTGGCACTGGCAACGGCCAGCGCGAACGGATATTCTAATGGGACTATGTCCTTTGGTTCCTCAGTTGATCCTTTCCCCAAATGGAGTCGCAGAGACTATGGCGATTGCAGACGCAGAAAAGACCGTTAAAGCCCCGAAAATCCATCACACCGAATGCTTCATCGATGGCAAATGGCAACCGAGCCGCTCGGGCAAAACTTTTGCCACCCTCAACCCAGCGACCGAAGAAGTCATCTGTCAAGTCGCCGAAGGGGACAAGGAAGACATCGATCTGGCAGTCAAAGCGGCACGCAAGGCTTTCGACGAGGGCCCTTGGTCAAAGATGGATGCTCGAGATCGCGGCAAACTGATGTATCGACTCGCCGATCTGATCGAAGAGGAAATCGACGAGCTTGCAGCACTTGAAAGCCTCGACAATGGAAAACCGATCAACGAAGCTCGCTACGGTGACTTGGTTCTCGTGCTCGATTGCTTGCGCTACTACGCAGGCTATGCGGACAAAATTCACGGCTCGACGATCCCCATTCGAGGCAACTACCTGACTTACACACGTCGGGAAGCCGTCGGAGTCGCTGGTCAAATCATCCCTTGGAATTTTCCGATGCTCATGGTGGCTTGGAAATGGGGACCTGCACTGGCCGCAGGCTGCACGATCGTTATGAAGCCCGCTGAACAAACGCCGCTGAGCTGCCTTCGATTGGCACAGTTGGCAAAAGAAGCCGGGATCCCCGATGGAGTGATCAACGTTGTCCCAGGTTTTGGTCCCACCGCAGGTGCTTCGTTAGTTCGACATCCTGGAGTCGATAAAATCGCCTTCACCGGCGAACACCGCACCGCGCAGGTCATCATGCGCGATGCTTCCGAGACCCTCAAGCGATTGACTTTCGAACTCGGTGGCAAGAGTCCTAACGTAGTCATGGCCGATGCGGATTTGGATCGTGCTGCCCAAGGTGCTTACATTGGGTTGTTCCTCAACCAAGGCCAGTGCTGCTGCGCCGGTAGCCGCGTGTTTGTCGATAAACGAGTCCACGCCGAGTTTGTCGAAAAGGTTCAGAAACTCGCTAAAGCCCGACGCGTCGGAAACCCGCTTTCGACCAAGACCGAACAAGGTCCACAGGTCGACCAAGCTCAGTTCGATAAAATCATGAGCTACATCGATAAAGGAAATGCCGAAGGGGCCAAGTGCATCGCAGGTGGTAGTCGCTTTGGCGATAAAGGCTACTTCGTCCAGCCCACCGTTTTCGACGGCGTTACCGACTCGATGTCGATCGCCAAAGAAGAAATCTTTGGACCTGTCATGTCCATCCTGACGTTCGATGACTGGGAGGATCTGATCAAGCGTTCGAACAATACTTTCTACGGACTGGCCGCTGCGATCTGGACTCGAAATGTCGGTCGAGCCCACGAATTTGCTAAACGCGTGCGAGCCGGAACCGTTTGGGTCAATTGCTACGACGTCTTCGATGCAGCAGCACCTTTCGGCGGATTTAAGATGAGCGGTCAAGGTCGCGAACTCGGCGAAGAAGGCCTCAAGGCTTATACCGAATCCAAGACCGTCACCGTCAGCCTTGAACCCTAGTAACCCATCGGGTGATTCTTCAAGAAAGCTTCGCGGTGAGCGGATTGAATCTCATGAAAGCGAACCAGACTGCTCTTCAAAGTGCCTGGTTCGCTTTTTTCTTTTGCTTCCGAACCGTTGTTCTTTGTATCTTAATATTCGCACAACAAAACGATCTGCAGGCCCAGAGCGTCCCGTTGCCCAAGGAAGCTTCGAGCTGGACAGGCAAGGATTTTTCGGCAAAGCTCCAAACGCTTCATAAATCCTTGACCAGCAACCAATTGGAAGCATTCAAAGCTCAGCAAATTACCGAACTGAGGGCCGACCAAAGGCAAGAATTTTTCGACAGATTTCTCCAGCAGATTTTCGCCTCGGAGGATTATGCCAAGGCGCAAATGAACGCTTGGATGCTCGATCATTTTCAAATCGACAACTTGGATCCCGAGAGCCTCCGCCGTATCGATCGCTCCGGCTGGGATACCGATAGTTACCGCAAGTGGTTGACCCAGAACTTTACTCAAAACACTCGCTTCGACGAGTTCCTACAGAGCCAGTTACTCGGCATGCCAGATCCAGCTTCGGGATTACCGACTTACGCTTGGTATCTAGCCGGCCAGTGGTCCAACTACGGAATTAACGAAAGCCTATCGCCGATCGAGTCGAATCTGATTCGACAATTTCAAACAGCCTTGGATTCAATTCACAAGACCGAGACCAAGGACTGGGAGCGACTCGTCGAGCAATCTCAAAAGGACTCCAACGAGATCAAACGCTGGTGGCAGTCGCTAAGGACTTGGCCCGTTATCCCCAGCCATGAACTGGTTTGGAGTTGGCCTGAAGATAGCGATGCAAAACAAGCTACCCCCAACTCCCTAAGAGAGCCACCAGAAGGTCAGGCCTTGAGGGGATTTCGCGAATGGACCTTGGTGATCGACACCAAGCTCACCAAAGAGTGCATCGACAGCATCGAACCGATCGTGCTTTTTGTGCAATCGCAAGATGGAGAAATCGTCCAAGAGATCCAGCGGACATTGTTGGTCGAACTACGCCAAGGACGCCTATGCGTCGGCTTGATCCATGACGCAAGAATCTCTTATCAAGAGATACAAACCGATGAAGCACTACCTTCGGATCAAGCCATCCAAATCGCAATCGTCAACGATGGACTGGGAAGATCCGACTCGATCCGAATCTTGGTCAACGGGCAGACGCAATCGACTAAACCTTCGGCGATGGCCAAAGGCTACCTCAAAGAGATGGTCTCAGGTAAAGAGAACCGATGGAAAATCGGACAAGTGCTCGGTCGGAATTCTCAGATCGAGCAGGTTCAGATTTATCGGTTAGCTCTCAGTCCCCCAGAGTGCCGTGGGCTTGCCCAGAGTCCTTGGATGGGTACTTGGGAGGAAATGGATGAGCCCACTCGCATCGAGTGGGTCGAGCATTACGCGAGACGATTGGATGCACAGTGGCGTTATCAGCGAGAGAGTCGCAGTCACTATGTAGCGAATCTTGCGGCGGTCAAAGAAAGCGCTTCGATGGTCCCTGTCATTGGCGACCTCGATCAGCCGATCTTTCTGACGCAAACTCAGCGGTTTCCTTGCACGTTGCGATCGACGCTGAAAAATGATGCTGGGTCTCCATCCGATGTGCTTTCAACGATGCCCAAGGACTGGAGCACAACGGGTAAACGATGGGAGATCGAGGAATTCGCCCGAACCGAGGCAATGCGTACTTGGCGGGCAATGCATCGCTATGCCGATGTGAGTCGACGCGCGAGCGATATCCCAGAGGACTTGGTTTTGGAATTCACAACCCATCTGGATCGCAAGCGACTGCTCGGTGCGCTTGCAAGTCTTTTGCTCCTTGAGTTGCCCTAGCTGCCGCTTTGCGAGCAACAGCTCAACTGAAACAACTCGGATTGAACCATGGGGTGTGACAAGTGCCCGAGTGACTCGACAACCAAGTCCGGCTGATAGGCGTACCTACGGAGATCTTGGTTCGAAGTGGTTCCTGAAAGTACAAGAATCGTTTTGTATTCAAGTTGAGTTCCACCGAGGATGTCCGTCTCCATGGTGTCACCGATCACTACCGTTTCATCCGTCGAGAGCCCCAGTTCTTTGCGTGCAGCCCGAAGCATGATTGGACTGGGATTCACCATCGCAAAAAGAAATGACTTCATGTGTCGGACTGAGGGTCAAAATTTCCTAATAGGATCGCTTGCCTAGTTCTTGGGCTTGATGTGCATTGCTTTTGCGATGAATCTTCGTTTAACCCGCAGCCAATGGCCAGGAAGTGGTGTAACACATAGCGATCCAAAAGAGACCTAGATAAAACCAATAGCTCATTGGGCTGTTTCCCCTAACGCCTATCGCATCCGGCCTAATGCCTTTTTCCCATCCGCTAATAAACAATGATCAACGCTGATGAAGCACCTTAGAAAATGCTAGGCATTCGCGCTGTTAGCCGACGAGCGCCAGCGTCGGGCAGAGACTTAGTGCGTCCCAGCGAAATAGATCATCTTCATGAGAGCTAGCCCACTTCAATCTCGCCTGGCTGCTTGGCTGTTCCCCTGAAGTCTGAAGTCTGAAGCCTGGCCCCTTGGCTCCCTTTCGTCTCCGGGCTTTGACGGGGGAGAAGCTTTACGATCCACCGGGGATCAAGCGTAGTGCATCGAGTGCGATCCCGATGATCATCACCGCTAGAACCAACCAAGCCACATACCACCACCATGGCTTGAGTTTGCCAGGTGTCTTTTGTCCAAACTCGCGTTCGAGGAACTCTTGGTAATCAAAATCGTCCTCGTGTTGGTCGTATTCCTTGTAGTCGCTCCGATACGGATGCTCTGGAGACTCGTGCACAAATTCCTTGCCGCA
>JAJTFC010000089.1 GCA_021298315.1 Planctomycetaceae bacterium | reverse complement strand
GAGGGATACCTGCCAAATAGGATTCAGGGAGGTATTCCGCGAGGCCTTCGGCGATGACGATCACGCCGTAGTTGCGACCGAGTTTCTCTCTGGCGAGCATCATCGTTACCATTTTTGCAAGAATCGCTTCCATGTTCATGATCTTGCGAGTGAGTTTGGTTCCGTTGTCGTCGATCGTTTCGGTGGTTTCCATTTCTCCGATGATGTCTTCGACGCTCAAGACCATGCAAGCATCGCCGGCGATGGCCGCACCGTAGGCGAGCCAGCCAGCCGATCTGCCCATCGCTTCTGCAATGTAATAGGCTTGGGAAGCGGCACCATCGCGGTTGAGATTTCGGATTTCATTGGCCAGCACCTCTGCGGAGCTAAAATAACCGAAGGTAAAATCGATTCCCGAGTAGTCGTTATCGATCGTCTTGGGCAAATGGATCACTGGCATGCGTTTTTCACTCGCAGGCAAGGTCTCCTGAAAAAGCTTCATCTTGTTGGCTGTTTTGAGCGTATCGTCCCCACCAATACTCACCAACGCATCGACATCCAACGATCGAAGGGCTTGGTAGCATCGCCGTAGGGGTGCTGTTTTCTCGGCATCCTTCAAGTCCGCTGGGCCTTTGACAATTTTTCCAGGGTTTGCCCGAGCCGTCCCGATGCGAATCCCGGCTTCGGTTCTCATAAACTCAAGCGACTCGAGCGTGAATCGCAAGTAGTGCTTTCCCTCGACCAAAGGTTTCGCAGGATCGAAATCGATCAAGTGAGAGTACCCGTGCTTGATCCCGATGACCTCGACACCGGCTTGCAAAAGCGAGAAGGCAGCCGAGGAGATGACCGCATTGGCTGCGGGTGCTGGCCCGCCGGAAAACAAAATCGCTACACGCTTGATATTGCTCATGATCGCTGGTGAAGTGTGAAAGGAGTAAAGTTTGTAAAGCTTTTAAATAAACAGGTTCGTTGACTTGAGCATGATGTTTTTGAACTGGACTTTCATCGGTGGGCCGGCGTGCAATTGCAGCGCCAAGACACCTTCGGCAGCGCTCTTGGCCGACTCGGAATCTTGAACTTCGGACATCAATTGATCGTTGATGAAGTGTTGCAAGACATGGCCTTTGGCGACGATCTTGTAGCGGTTCCAGTCTTCCCACTTGATCTGAGACAGCAGAGCATCGGCATCTCCGGCCGACCCGACTCTGCTCTTTTTGCCTTGGGCATCGACAGCGACGATCTCTCCTCGTTCGGCCATAATCCCTCGGCCTCGCTCTTCGTAGTTGATCCCCATGTACCGCTTGTTTGCATCGATATCGGCTTGATATCCGCCGACAACAAACTTGTCCTTATCGAACAGCTTGCTTCGGTATTGGATACCTGAGTTACCACCGACGATCTTGAATTCGAGGGTCAATTCAAAATCCTTTACGGGTTTCTCGTAGACCAGGAACGTGTTCTGGGCGATGGGAGCATCGGCTTTGTTTTCTCCGGTGATCGCTCCGTCTTGGACGCTCCAGTTGGTCAAGCCCGACCAGCCTTGCAACGACTTACCGTCGAAGAGGCTCACGCTTGCTGGGTCTGCTTTTTTGTCTTGTGCGAACGTCGATCCGCAGGCAAGGCTGATTGAAAAACTGGCCAAAGTGGCCAGCCAAAGGGTCTTGAGAGTGTTTTTCATGTTGGATTAATCCTTGGAACGTAAGAGGGTGAAGCGAACTTTGGTGGCTCGATCGTCAGAGACAGCCAATACTTTAGCAGTTGCACCGGGCAACTCAATAATATCCCCTGCGACCAGCAGTCTTTCGGCGTAATGGACTAAAAGGCCTGCGACGGTGTCGACATCTGCCTCCTCGAACTTGATTCCCAAGCGATTTTCAACGACTTGGACGCTCGTCGAACCGAGCACGAGGTAGGCTTCAGGGCCATCGGGAACAATGTCAGGTTCTTCGACGTCGAATTCGTCGGCCACTTCTCCGATGATTTGCTCGAGCACATTCTCGAGTGTGACCATGCCGATGATCGTCCCATACTCGTCGACGACAAATGCCATGTGCTGATGGGTGACTTGGAAATGCCTTAGCAATTTGCTGATAGGCATGTTTTCGGGGACTTTTTTTGGTGGACGAGAGAGTGTTTTCCAGTCAAACCCTTTTTGGACGTTGGAGCCTGCCAAGTCCTTGACGTGCAGAACTCCGATGACTTCATCGAGCGAACTTTCGCAAAGCGGGTATCGCGTATGCTTGGTCCTTCGGATCATCGCCAAGACCGATTCGGTGTCTTCTTTGATGTCGACAAAGTCGATGTCTTTTCGGGCCACCATGATACGACGGCATACCAAGTCGTCGAACTCGAAGACCGCATTGATCAAGCTGTGTTCGCTGCGGGTCAAATTTCCGTGGACATGAGCTTCCCGCAAAAGCGCTCGAATCTCTTCTTCGGTATAAGGAATCGAGCTTTTGGATTTTTCGTCGGCTCCAAGGAGCTTCAAAATCGCATCGGTCGAGACGCTCAAGATGAACATCAACGGGTAGGTCAGCAGATAGAAGATCTTCAGCGGTAAGGCGCACGCAAGGAGCATGGGTTCGGGGTTGCGAATCGCAAAGACCTTGGGCGCCTGCTCGCCGATGACCAAATGCAAGGCTGTTACGACCGTAAAGGAGATCGCAAAGGCGACCGCGTGCAAGACCGCCTCGGATGCCACTCCGAGTTTCTCTAGCAACGGGCTGATCAGATGGGCCACGGCAGGTTCGCCGATGGCACCCAAGGCCAGACTGGCCATGGTGATCCCTAGCTGGCAAGCCGACAGGGAGTGTTCAAGACGCTGCGCAAGCCACTTGGCGGTCTTTGCGAACAATCGGCCTTGTATGACCATCTGCTCGATGCGACTGATGCGTATTTTAACCAGTGCAAATTCAGCAGCGACAAAGAATCCATTGACAATCACCAGCACGAGGGCCGTGAGGATCCTGACAAGATCCGTGAATTGAGACATCGGTTTTGAAAAAGTCTCCGAGAGGCTCGAAACCAAACAGGCGTCGTATTGTAGCCTATTGGGGGGAACTTTGGGGGAAATCCACCAGGAAATCACCTAACGGGCTTGGCGGATCTGGGCTTTGTAGGCTCGGGCCTGCTCAAGCAAATATTCCCAATCCAAAGCGGGCCCGGGATCGGATTTGTTTCCTTGCACATGGTAATGCCCCATGAGTCCGCTGAACGAAGCCCATTGTTCGTCGGTGAGCGTTTGTCCCAAGAGTTTACCGTCTGGCATCCTGGGAACTTCGAGCTGAATTTTTGGAAAAATGTCCGATAGAGCCGCCGTGAGCTTACTCAGCGCCGCATACTGCTCGGGAGTGTAGTCGTACTGAACATAGGTCGTATCTCCAACCTTGCCCGTGACTATCTCCGGGCGGCGCGGTCGGAGTTTGCGTCCTGCGAAGCGATCGACGCCTCGTATCTTCGGCGGAAAAATCAAATACGGTCCTTGTTCGTCTTTAGCATACCACTGGTCGAGCGGATTGTTTTCGTTTTGGCGATAAGCACCGATGTTGGCGATCTCGATCCCGATGCTTCGATCATTGCTTTTCGTAGCGTGCCAAGCACGTTCTTTGAGATCCAACGTCTGGTAGATTGTCCCATCGGCATCGAGCATGAAATGGACGCTCAGTCCACGGATATCGTGCAGGATGAAAAAGCACTGAGAGCTTGTTCCGCAGACATCAAAATGCAACACGAACTGATCGACCCTGTCTTGCAACATCTCCAGAGTCCAGCCGCCTGAGCGGAGTTGCTCGAGTTCTTGAGGTGTGTAGAGCGTCTGAGCTTGTGATCCAAAACGCAGTCCGTAACGATCGGGACTGGTCTCCTGAGGTTTCGTCACAAAATTGATCTTGCCGGCCTGCATCTCTTCGACGGTGCTTTTCCAGTCCCGTTTTTCGAACGGACTGAAATGCCGAGTGGTTCGATAAGCGTCAAAGCCACCGGGATCCAACCACAGCTTGACGGGTGTTCCAATCCGATACAACTGACCGCAAACCATGATCTCATCGCCATGGCGTTTTTGAAAACCCAACGGCCCATCGCTGGGCGATTGCTGGGCTTGGACATGGACAATCGATAGAACGCTGAGCAAGTAGCTCAGGACGACAAACCACCGGTTGGTCTTCATGGAATAGATCCAATTAAAGAGTGACTGCTGAAGTAAATCATTTGAAAAGTGCCGCAGGATCGGTTCGCCATAATTTACGTACCGCCAAGAGTCCGCTGAGGATACTCATGACCAGTGTCAGGCATCCGACGATCAGCACGCGTTCGGGCTGCAATCGCATCACAAGACCTGTCCACTGCGATAACCATTGGTACAGAAACCAACTGACGATCCAACCCGGTAGGAATCCACTCATGCACAGATAGAACGCTTGGGCTAACACGAATCTCAAAAAGTATCCAGGTCCATAGCCCATCGCTTTGAGAGTTGCGTACTCGGGTAAATGGTCTTGGATGTCGGTAAAGAGGATCTGATAACAGATGATCACTCCGATGAACATCCCCATGATCGTACCGATCGAAAAGATGATTCCAATGGGGGTATTACGGGCCCAAAAATTGATTTCGCGATCGACGAGCTCTTTGTGTGTGAAAACCTCGATGCCACTACCGAGTCGTGATTGCAAACCTTGGCGGACTTGATCGATTTGTGCATCTGACTCGATTCGCACCAACCCTAAATCCACTGCTGCTAAAGGTTGCCCGCGCCCGTTGCGATTCGGAAAGTAACGCTCGACTCCAGCTTCGCTGACGATCAAGGTGCCATCGTAGACAAAGTCCGTTCCGATCGTTACCCAGTCGTGGAGCTTGATGGTTTGTCCGGAAAGCTCGACGCTCTGGGCCCGAAGCTTATCGAGGTTTTTCTTCTCGAATCCATAGCTTTCCTTGCTGCGGCGATCGACCAAGGCAAACCTCGAATCGGTCAGTTCCTCGCAAGCTTGATTCATGCTCTGATCGACAAACGGCCTGGCTTCGACAGGAACCCCCAGGACTCGAATCGAACGCGACACGTGCCCCTGAACCCTCGCGACGGCCAAGGAACGATCCATATAGAGCGGGATGACTTGTGATACTCCCGAAACCCCCTTGGCACGATCGATCAACCCGTAATCGAAACGCTGTTCGCTCGGAACGGTGTAGCGAGCCGGACTCAGGACGACCAAGTCGGTTTTGAGGAGTCTGAGAACCTCCACAGCGCTATCAAAGAGTCCGTAAAGAAACCCGATTTGAGTAAACATCAGCACAACCGCAAAACCGATCCCCAGGGCGTTGAGGAGCATGCGTCCAAGATTCGATGTGACATTCAACCAGGCCAGTGGAGTTTGCATCGTCGCTATTTGGTTTGATTAGAACAACGAAGCAGGTTCGGCACGCCAAAGACGAAACATCGCCATGATCCCCGAGACGCTACACATAGCAAAAGCCATGAGCAAAACTCCGACAATGCGCTCCCAAGTCATCGCCGTGGGGATCTTGGATAACCCTGCGGTTAACTCGTAAAGCAAATAGCTTACTACCGCCGCAGGCAGATAACTCAGGAGCCCCAAGAGCCAGGATTGCATCAGCACGATACGAGCAAGCGACACGTGCGAGTAACCCATCGCCTTGAGCGTCGCATACTCAGGCAATCGATTCGACACGTCGTTGGCCAAAATCATATAGACGATCGCTGCTCCAATGATCAGCGATAGGACGACCCCCATGGTAAAGATCATCCCAATGGGAGTCTCTCTGAGCCATCGAGCCCGCTCCCAGTCAAGTTGCTCTCTCATCGTCAGGATCTGCACCTCCTGCAAACATCGAGGATCTCGCTTTTCGAGCCACTCGATGAGCGATAGTTTGGCTTGCTGTGGATCTATCCCAGGTTGCAAACGAACCAGACCCAGCGAAACTCTCTGGCGAGTGTCTACTCCTGACCGCAGCGAATAACCGACGTCGCTCAGCAACACAGCTCCGTTGGTTGCAAGCCCAGTGCCCAATTGAAAGTGGCCTGCGATATGGGTCAACCGATTTCCAAGCTCAAGAGGGCTTCCGATGTCGATGTCTGAAAACTGCTTGCAGTTGCCCGGACCATACTCAGGCCTTGTAGCCCGATCGACCAACAGTGCATCGGGGTTCTTGAGTTTGTCGAGCTGATCTTGGATCTCCGAAACATCGAATACCGGATGATCGACCTCCATGGCCATCATCCCTACGGTTCGGAACGAACCATCCGGAGGTGCTTTGGTACACTCCGATGGTCTTGGCGGATTTTGCCAACGCATGAGCATGATGAAGAAAGGATCGACCCTCTGTACCATGGGGTGGCCTTGCACCATTCTCATCCAACCCCGATCAAACATTCGCGGTTCATACAGATGGACATAATCGCAAGACCTTAGAACAAGATCTCCTTGGAGCTTTCCATAGACGATGTTGGCCGTGTTGGCGACTGCCCCTCGAAAACCCAACTGCATGAATATCAGCAGCAGAGCGAAAGAAACACCTAGGACGCAAGCCAGCGTCCGAGCCGGTTGGGAAAGCAGGTTCAGAAGTGCGACGGGTGTTCGCCTCCAGTGACTCCCGAGTGTTTGCATCGATATGGCTCAAAGGAGTTTGATCAACGGTTCATTCCCCAGTGTCATTTCTGAGTATCATTTGTTTGAGGGGACTGCAGCGTTCGGTAGACCCAATCCTTGACGGCTACCTTGGATTGATAAGAGCAGTAACCCAGTGGACGCGAACGCATCACTTCGGCTCTTACCGAAAACTTGCGCTCACCGCGTGGGACTTCGAGGATCTGT
This sequence comes from Planctomycetaceae bacterium, assembly GCA_021298315.1. Taxonomy (GTDB): domain Bacteria; phylum Planctomycetota; class Planctomycetia; order Pirellulales; family Pirellulaceae; genus JBKCUI01. The sequence continues at coordinate 12,070 of JAJTFC010000089.1, read as the reverse complement.
TCATCGTCGATCCAAACGGTAATGTTCTTGGCATCGACTCGAACTTTGAATTTGTACCATTGTCCGTTTTTAAAGTTCTTAAAGCTAGCCGTTTCATTTTCGCTCGCGTCGTTGCCATCGATGCTGCTGATGCCAACCAGACCACCACCCCAGCCACCGACGATCAACGAGCAATGCTCTTTGCCTACGGGGAAGGTGATACCGACGAAAAAGTCCGAGCCATCGATGCGCTGAGCCGACCACTGCATCTCATAATTCTCGGTAGGAAAATCCTTGCCGAGTTTGGTGATTCCGGTCAAAGGCCCGCCAGGCATGAGCAGCAAAGTGCCCTCTTTGATCTCGACTTCTCCTTCGCCACCAAAGTTGGTGCTTTCCCATCCTTCGAGTCCTGAGGCGGGCAAGAGATTCTTCCACTGGGCTTTGGGGTCTTCTTGCTTGGACTCCGCTTTAGCCTGGGCCTTGGTTTCCTGCGCACGAAGCGAGCCGGTAGGGTCAACGTTCAAGCTCAGGATCGACACAAGGGTGCAAAGTTCGAGAAAGACGAATCGCTGGAGTTTCATGGTTGATGCTGGATTGCTAGGCTTAGGTTCTTTCGTTGGAATCCTTGACACGCGATAGTGTACATCAAACCCATCAGATGTGGGCAAGATGGCGCAAAACCGACGCGACCGCCGCAGTGTCGGTGATTTCTCTGAAATCACCGCTCAGGAATCAGAGTGATCGTAAATTTTCGAGAGTCTTCAGCCCACGGCCGCCTAGCGGCGGTGCGATTTGGACTGCATTGACGGCAGAAAAAGTCGTAGGCACATTCCATGTGCCGTTGATCTTATTTAATGGTCCATCCGGCATGATCTTGGCTGGCAATTCATACCACTGGTTCTTTTCGTACTCGTACTCGTACTCGTACTCGAAGAGAAGTATTGGGATTTCGTTGACAAAAGGGCCAAATACTGGGGTTACAGCTTCCTTCAAAAGGTGAACGACTTGAATCGATTCAGGCGTTTTCGAGTACGAGGACGAGTACGAGTACCGCGAGGCTGAGTACGAGAAAGGCGAGCATCTACCCACGAAAATACCTGAAGGACTTATTTAATCACGTTCACCTCAACTGCTCGCCGACGGCACATGGAATGTGCCTGCAACCAATGAGGTCAATCTCTTCCAATAAAATCCTTAACGAACCCCCGAATGATCTCGACCAAACTCGGGGGGCTAGAGAGCCCAAGTCTCTGGGCTCGGGAACCATCGATCGCTAGTGGCCATTGATCGACAATCCTTTGAATCCTCGCATCGGGTGTCAGGACGATCTTGCCCAGACCGCTCGGGAGGCTCATTGGCTCTGGACCCGAGGTCGCTTGCAACAAAGCTTCCTGTGCCATCCTCGGTGTAATGCTCGTTGCGGCAAGTCCAATGGCTCTATCCGAACCCAGGCTTTCGGCAGGCAAATTATGAATCGCGATGAGCGAGTCGATGACCGCTCGATAACCAGTCATCGGATGTCGCTGATCCAAACCCACTGGAAGCAGGCAGTCTTGACCATGAAGCGGCTCTCGAAACATGCCACTTGCCCAGCTCGATGCGGCCGCATTGGGCTTGCCGGGTCGAATGATCACCGTCGGCAATCGAGCGCTTCGACCATCGACAAACCCTTTGCGAGCATAATCGTTGACAAGCAACTCACCGATCGCCTTGGTCATACCATAGGTTGTCTGCGGAGTGAGCTTGGTCCAATCATCGCATGGATCCTTCAGAGCCGATCCACCGAAACAAGCGATACTGCTGGCGAAGACCAAGCGGCAAGAGGGACCAACCCTGCGAGCTGCTTCGAGTAGTTTTAGGCCACCTTGAAGATTCACTCCGAGGGCGTCGTCGAAGCGTTCCTCGCACTCTCCGCTTACCATCGATGCAAGGTGAAAAATCGCTACGTCTTTATCGGCACCCAGAGCCGCGTCGATCGCCTCGGCAGACTCGATGCTTCCGGCGATCCTCTCGACTTGAATCGATGATTCCGAGGTCTTGAGAGTTCGCGGGAAGACCGCATCGAGCAGGACGATCTTCTCGATCGGACAAGTTGGACTCTTGGGGCCCACAAGCGAGCCTAGGCGCAACAACTCTTCGCACAATTGGTGGCCGAGAAAGCCACCTCCTCCGGTAATGATGACCCGCATGAAGACTCCAGACTAACTAGCATTATGGTCGGACATACTCTTGGAGCGTCAGCTCTCGCTTGGGAGCGACTCGGCCCTGATAGCTCGCAGGGGTGACTACTTCGACGGGTTGCTCAGGAACCGGTTGAGCGAACGGCTCGCTCATCGGCTCGATGATCCCTTCGATCGTTTCACCTGGTTGGCAAGGAGGGCAGTAAGCATCTTGTCCAGGCATCCCATAGATCTCCGAGGTGATTGGGCCCGGATCGATCCAGATGTTCTCAGCATCCACTCGGATGGTCCCTAAGTCTTGGTCCAAGTTCCGACGCTGAGCCTCATAAAAGACCCATACACCCAAGAATGTGTTTTGTGCATTGAGAAGATCTTGCAGTGCCGAGATGCTATCGCGTGCGGCCGTCGGCCCTGAGGCTTGATTGAGGCTTTCTCGGATTTGACGCAGATCCTCGTTGATCGTGATCTGCTGTGCGGCGATCCGAACCGCATACCGCTGCAATTCAAAGTTGAATTGATTGTAGCGAATGTTTCTAAGTTGCGATCTAAGGGTTTGCCAGATCCCGTCTTCGAACCGGTAGTAATTCCGCTTGGCCTGTTGGTACTCGATCAAGACCTGACGGTATTGGTTGCGTTCGTTCATCCTTGTCAGCGCCGTATCCCATTGGAAACCTGCTCGCAAGCGTCCGGTGCGACCTCGCAAAGAAAGAGGGTTGTCGTTGATGTTTTGCATGTCACCGCTGAAGACAACGTCCAGTGAGCTTTCGAGGTTGTCTGCGACGACCTCGATCGATCGCCAGGAGTCGACCAATTGGGCGCGGGCATTCATCCAGTCGAGTCTCTGTTGCTGGGCGATTTGAACCGCCTCTTCAGGTTGCAAATCGACTTGGGGAAGATTCACGCTTTCTACACGGGCTCGGGCTTGCAAGACTTGAAGGGCTAGGACATCTTCGGCAAACTCTGCCAGCAAGGACTGACTGGGCAAAATAACTTCATCCCGCAAACTCTTGAATTGCTCTTTTCCGTCGGCTCCCGAGCTGGTGTTGGCCTTCTTGGCGTCAGCTTGAAGCTTTTCGATCCGCTTGGATCGGTTTTGGAATCGACGTTCGAGATCGTCGACATCCTTGGTCAGTTGTTCAGCAAGGGATTCGAGTTCCGTTGCGTCGATCAAGGCCACATCGAGCGTTTCGATGGGCAAAAGATTACAGATCATCGATCGCTCTTGATCGTAGATTTTGCGCAAGCGTTTGAGTTCGTCGATCCGCTGCGGCAGAACCTGCTTGAGCCTTTCGATGTCCTCTCGAACGAGGTTAAAGTCTTTCGACAGAAGGGTCTTTCGAACATCTTCGATCGCTCCGATGCCTCGATCGATTCGATCGATCGCCTGCTGGGTCTGAGGTCCACGTTGGAGCGACCGCTCCTTTTTGCCCGTTGCCGCGTCGGTCTGGATGGGGCTTTGTTCGAGCAACTTGGTGTTCTCGTTGCCGATTTCATCGCGAAGGTCAGCAACCTTGTTTCGTTGATCTTTCAGCTCCGTGCTGATCAAATTGAATTGATCGAGCGTCGGATCCTTAATCTCAATACAGACATAGGGAGGTAGCCCTAATGTCCCTTTGAAGTTGTCGAGTGTTTGCTCGTAGTTGAATTTCTGCTGCAGCAAACTCGCTTGTGCAGAGATCAAAGCTTGGCGAGCTTGGGCCACCTGCAACTGCTGACTGGGAATCGTATCTTGAGTCGGGGGAATGATCGTCAATTGCTCTCGAAGCGTGTCCTCGAAACGGGCCAAGTTGTCACGCAAACGAGCGACGTTCTCCTCGGCATTGCGGATCTGAAGTTGGTTTTGAACCAACCCCAAAAAACCGCCGACTTGAGGAACCGCTCCGCCTCCACCAAAGCCCGCACCACCACCAGCATTGTTTTGCACATTCCCAACGGTACCAAAACCACCTCCAAGACCGGTAAAGCCTTGCAAGCCAGCACCACCGAAAAGACCACCCCGGCGCGTCGGTCCTGCTTCCGCTTGGCGGCCAACAGTCACCGTGGTGTAAAAGCCCGTTCGATATCGCTCGAAAGCCCGAACGTTGTAGAGCAACGTTCGCTCTGCAAGAGTCAATCGCTCCATGATCACATCGCGACCTGCTCCACGAAGCAGCGGTTGTACAAAACTGAAATCGATCAGCGAGTTGGCCGACTGACTATTCGGTCCGGCCACTTGCCAAGTCAACGTGTTGGCAAAGCCAACGATCAAATCTGCACCGGTGGTGAATTGACGTCGAAGAGCCAATCCGCGAGGCCCACGCGAAAAGGCACTGTTGGAGAAAGTGGAACTTGAATTCCCACCCGCTCCACGACGCAGCGCACCATCGGCCGTGTAGATCGATCCGTAGCCGGCAAACAACTGATTGCTAAGCAGGAATCGCTCCGTACTGACGTCCAGTGCGGATAAGTACAGCGTTTCAATTTCAGCTTGATAATTCGTATTGTGAAGCGTTGCGACTCGAACCGCTGTGTCTGCATCGAGCACCAAAACTCCACGCTCATCCAAAGGCAAATACTGCCACCAAACAGGATTCTCAGCCGTGTTGGTATGCCCATTGACATCCCACAGCGGATAATGCTTTTTGCCGTTGACCAACCGCATGTACTGGTGGGCTACCTGATCGTCTTCAGGCATAGGTGGACGATCTGGATTGAACGGGTCGAACATCCGAGACGCACGGCTCATCTGCACATCAGGAATCGCTGGCATCGCCGAATCGCAAACTTTCTCGTCGATCAAATTGCGAACTTCCTCGTCGGCCTTGGTTCGGTAGTGGGCTCGGTTGCAACCCGAGAGTGCTGCTGGAATCCAGGGAAACACCAAAGCCGAAATGCAAGCATTGCGGATAAGTGTTTTCAAATGATCCCGCTTAACTTTTGCGCCGTTCATCGGATACCTATTGGTTTGAGGGAAGACACTCCATCGTCTGATCGACTAGGGCGGGGCGTGCGGATAAGGCGGACTGTTTGGATTTGGTAAAATTTTCCGGCTGGGTTGAGTTTCTCGTTGCTGTCCTCGAAATGTCGCTTGACGTCGAGATTGCGCATTTTGTACAAGTCCCGCATTATGAAACTTGCGGTGATGATCCCGAACTGGGTAGGTGATGCCTGCATGGCGACTCCGGCCCTACGCGCATTGCGGAGCGAACTTCCACACCAGAGCGCGATCACTTGGGTGGCTCGTCCTGGTCCATTGGCAGTTCTAAAAGGTTTGCCTTGGGCCGACCAATTCGTTTGTTACAAACCACGGGCCTCGGCAGGCTCGAAACTTCCAAGCGGACAACCGATCTTGAATCGAAGGGGCTTGGTGCATCAGTTGCGCCAAGAGCGGTTCGATGCGATCCTCTATTTGACCAATAGTTTATCGACCGCACTACTAGGTGCACTGGCTCGCATCCCCCGTCGCATTGGTTACGCCCGGGACTGGAGGTCATGGCTCCTGAGCGATGCGATTGCGGTTCGCTCGGGGCTTAAGGATGCTCGCAAGGATCCATGCATCGATAATTACTTGCGACTGGTTGAGTCGATGGGTTGCCAGGCCCTCGACAAACGCACAGAGCTTGCCCTCGAGCCTGCCGATGAGGCGTTGGCAATCGAGTGCCTTGAGTCGCTTGGTCTGAGCCCACATCAAGAACTGCTTGTGATCAATACGGGTGCAGCGACAGCACCGACGAAACGTTGGCCCATCGAGCAAGCTGCAAAAACGGCATCGGAGCTCGCGAATCAATTGGATCTATCGGTATTAATCCACTGCGGTCCAGCCGAACGAGACAATGCCAACGCGATTGAGAAACTTGCCGATCACCCTCGAGTCAAAAGCATGGGTTCATTCAAAGAGCTCCCATTGGGCTTGAGCAAAGCTCTCATCGCTCGATCGCGATTGGTCATTTCAACCGACTCAGGACCTCGCCACATCGCCGTAGCGATGAATAAGCCTGTTGTCTCCTTGTTTGGATCGATCGATCCTGGGTTAACCCGAAGCTACAATTTTCCCGAAACGATCCTTACCCTGGGCTTGGCCTGCCAACCATGTGGATCTTACGACTGTCGATTCAGACATGCAAACTGCATGAATCATTTGGATTCAGACCGAGTTGTCCGCGCGGCCAAGTCGGCCTATCGGCAGTCGGATTTCTCGCAACACCAATTACAAAACATTCGCTAAAACAAACCACCGGTCGAGATTGAAAAATGCTTCGTCGATCCATCGCACTTGCTTGTGTTCTTGCCTTCGGCATTTTGCTAGGCTGGGGATTTCACAGCCGATTCGATACTCCTAGCGCCCAAGCTAGCCCACAGGCTCCGCTGGCCGGACCTGCTGCTCCGATTGCTCAAGGCCAATATGCCAGTCCCCAGCCACCAGCAAATCCTGCTGGGATCCAACTCTCAGACGGCTTTGTCGCTAGTTCCACTGAAGAAGCGATCCATGTGAGTCTCTACGAGGCGGTCAATCGCGGTGTGGTGAATATTTCGACGCGCTCCATACGACCCGAAGCCTTCTTGCTGGTCGCTGAGATCGAAGGCAATGGCAGCGGTTCGGTGATCGATCACCAGGGACACATCTTGACAAACTTTCACGTGATCGAAGGAGCACGCAACATCAATGTCACCCTGTTTAATGGGGAGTCGTTTCAAGCTGAATTGGTCGGCCAAGATCCGGATAATGACATCGCTGTACTGCGCATCAATGCGCCCGCAGAGTTGCTTTTTCCAATCCGTTGGGGAGACTCTAGTCAACTGCGTGTCGGGCAACATATCGTGGCCATCGGAAATCCATTCGGTTTCGAACGAACCATGAGCACTGGGATCATCTCAAGCCTCAATCGGCAAATCACTTCTCGCACTCGACGGACCATCCGATCTGTGATTCAGATCGATGCGGCCTTGAACCAAGGCAACTCTGGTGGCCCACTCCTGAACGCTCGTGGAGAACTCATCGGGATGAATACTGCGATCGCTACCCGAAGCGGTGACAACGCTGGGATCGGGTTTGCCATCCCTGTGAACACCATGAGCCGCGTCGTCCCGCAACTCATCAGCACCGGTCGTGTGGCACGACCCACCATCGGGATCTTGCAAGTCTTTGAAACCGAAAACGGGTTGCTGGTGGTCAACATGACTCCCAACGGCCCGGCAGAAAACGCTGGCCTTAAAGGCTCGAGCATCCAGCGGCGAAAAGTTCGCTCGGTGCTAGGGGCGATCGAACAAGAAACCGTCGATCATAGCCAAGCCGACTTGATCATCGCTATCGATGACACGAAGGTCAAACAGGCCGACGACTTGCTCAGCGTCATCGAGACGAAACGAGCCGGTGAAGTCGTGCGACTGACCATTGTGCGGTCAGGCAAAGCGCTCTCGTTACCCGTTACATTAGGATCCGGCGAATGATCCCTTGGCAACGCGTTGAATCGGCCGATGCGGTGATCTTCGATTGCGATGGAACCTTGGTCGATTCCATGCCCATCCATTTTTTAGCTTGGAACCGAACCATGACCGAGGTCGGGATCGAGCTACCCGAGGACCGCTTCTACGCCATGGGTGGGATTCCCACTCATCGCATCATCGAAATGCTCGCCCACGAACAAAAGGTTTTGGTCGATGCCCATGCGACAGCCCAACGTAAAGAAGAAGCATTCTTCGAGCTTATCCATATGCTCGAACCGATCCATATCATTGTGGAAGTCGCCGAGAAACTCCGTGGCTTAAAACCGATCGCAGTGGCCAGTGGCGGCAGCCGTCATGGGATCGAAAAGCAACTCCGTCACGTCGGCATCCTCGATTGGTTCGACACGATCGTGTGTGCCGAGGACACCACGCGGCACAAGCCTGATCCCGATGTGTTTTTGGAAAGCGCTAGTCGTTTAGGTGTTACTCCCGAGAAATGCTTGGTCTTCGAAGACGCCGAACTTGGAATTGAAGCGGCAAAGCGGGCTGGGATGGATTGGCTGGATGTGAGAAACTATTTTGAATCCAAACGTATCGCTTTGCCCTGATCGCCTGACTTTCCTCACATCCACCTCGCCAAATGATTCAAGCACGCTGGCTTTGGTTTGCAATTGCGATCCTCATGCTAGTGGTCGCTTGGCCGATCTCCGAGCGACTCTCATTGGATCGTTCGTTGGAACGGATGTTTCCCAAAAATGATTCGGATCGAATCGAGTTCCAGCGGGTCGAGCAGCGATTCGGTGTTTCTCAGTTCTTGGTCTTCGCTTACCGCGATGGGGAGTTGTGGGCTCAAGATGGTTCGGGGATCGACCGAGCTATGCAATGGAGAAAGCAGATCGAGCAAACCCCTGGGGTGGCTTATGCACTCGATCTCTCGCGAGTTGACGAGATGCTCACGACCTTGCGGGGCCCGAGCGGATTTTTGGGCGCTCTTGCTGGTGTGAAAAATAAACGACCGCTTCTGGACTCAAGCAACAACCTTGCTCGACAATACCGAGATCTATTCACCGGACAGACCCACGCGGCCGATACCGACTTGGTCGCCATCGGCGTGCTGCTCGACAAGGCTCGCTCCGATGAAATAAAACCTGAGAGAACTCTCGCTGAGCTTAGAGGTCTTGCCAACAGTGCACCGGGTGGACTTCTTGTAGGCCATGTGGCGATGGTTGACGAAGGCTTTCGTGAGATTGAGCTCGACGGGAATCGACTAGGGATCTACTCGACGATCAGCTTGACAGCATTGATGCTACTTGGTTTCCGATCGATCCGTTGGACTTTGATTGTCGTGGCCGTTGTGCAATGGTCGTTGGTCATAACCCGAGCGATCCTGGTCCTACTCGATTGGGAGCTGACGATGGTCTCCTCGATGCTCTCTTCGATTGTGATGGTCGTCGGAGTGGCAACCACGCTTCACTGGATGTTTGGTTATCAAAAAGAGTATGACGCAAGATCCAGTCAAATCGATCCACGCATTCGAGCACAAGACGCGCTGAGTGCATCGATGAATAACTTATGGCAACCGATCCTCTGGGCCGTGATTACCGATGCAATTGGTTTTGCATCGTTGGCTTTATCAAGAGTTGGACCGGTGCAGGACTACGGTTGCATGATGGCAATCGCATGTGGAGTGGTACTGCTCGGGATCTTTTGGTTAGTCCCAACTTTGGCGCTGCTTCCACTTGGATGGTTACCCCTGGGGATGGATTCTGGATATGCGCTTGGAAGCGTCCCGGGCGAAACATGGATTCGCCGCTTGCTTGGGCGTTTGCTCGATACGGTTTGCAAAAACCGCATGGCAGTCATTTCAACAGCCTTGATCCTGTTTCTCCTTGGACTCATGGGTTCGATTCGTCTACAAGTCGAGACGGACTTTTTGAAGAACTTCCAAGCAAACTCGCCGATCGCCCAAGCATATCGTGCCGTCGAGACCGAGCTCGGTGGAGCCGGAATCTGGGACGTCATGGTGCCTGCACCTATGCCGATTACTGAGGAATACTTTGACCGCGTCGTTCAGATGGAAAAGGAACTTCTTGGAATCGAGGTTCCTGCCAAGGATCCAGGGGGAGAACGATTGAGTTTAACCAGTGCTTTGAGTCTAGCGGATACCGATCGCGTGGCTCGAAATGCGAGTGTCTTGCGGATGGTGCCGATCGAAGCCCGTTTGTTAGGCATGAAACAAACGATGGGTAAGTTCTTTGAAACACTTTTGAGCGAGAGTTCCAGCACGGATCCATCGCGAGCCAAGCGAGCCTTGCGAGTGATGCTTCGCTCTAAAGAACGGAGCGACTCGGAACAAAAGATGGAGCTCATCAGGCAAGTTAGGAAAGTTGTCGAACGCTACAGTGCTGAGTTTGGAAGTTCCTCGACCAACGATACGGCCGTTACTGGTTATTACGTGCTGCTGACCAAGCTTGTCGAGCATGTGGTTGCCGATCAATGGAAGTCATTCTTGGTCGCCGCTCTAGGGATTGGGTTTGCGATGACGATCGCGCTTCGTTCTTTCAAACTCGCTTTGGTGGCCATGGTACCAGCGATCCTACCTAGTTTGGTGGTTTTAGGCGTCCTTGGATTGCTGGGTATTCGCATGAACCTTGGAGCAGCCATGATCGCTGCAGTGTCGATGGGTTTGGGAGTCGACTCATCGCTTCATTATTTGTTCAGATATCGGCAAGAGCGTGCATCGAGTGTCATCGAAGCGTTGCGTTGTTCGCAGGGCGAGACAGGGATGGCGGTCCTCATGGCAACCCTTGCTTTGGTATTGGGATTTGGTTCGATGGCCTCTAGCGCTTTCTTGCCGACGGTCGCTTTTGGAACTTTGGCCGCATGGACCATGCTCGGGGGGTTGATCGGAAATCTGTGTCTTTTGCCTGCGTTGGTGACGTGGCTCGAAGGGCCAGAGTCCAAGCATGCCCGGGCCGAGCATGCGACAGAATGAGACACCCAAGATTCCTTGCTTTGTGGGGATTTCGAACCGATGATTGATTGGGCGACATTCCCACACCGCATGCAATCGAAAACATGTCTGCAAATATTGATCCGCACAGTCCGTTGATCCCGGCCCAAGAAATGGTTTTGCCGACTCTGCAAGGGGATGGCAAGCGGCGGTGGCTCAATCCTGCCTTGGCCACGGGCAAGTACTGGCAGCGACGCAGGTTGCTTGCCTATGCATTGATTGCATTTTTTGTCACTTTGCCCCATCTGCGATTGGGTGGTAAGCCGGTCGTGCTGTTGGATATTGTTTCGCGAGAATTTACTTTTTTGGGCCACACGTTCTATCCGACCGATTCGGGGCTGTTGTTGCTGGTGCTGTTGACTGTGTTTTTCTCGATCATGTTCATTACAGCAGTCGGAGGACGTGTATGGTGCGGATGGGGATGTCCACAGACGGTCTATTTGGAGTTTCTGTTCCGACCGATTGATCGGTTGTTTGCTGGTACGGTTGGAAAGGGAGGTAAGCCCCGTAAATCGCTCGATGCGGCGCTTCAGCTAGGACGGTTTGCGGTTTATTTGGTTTGCAGCATGTTCTTAGCCCATACCTTTTTGAGTTATTTCATCGGTACCGATCGGCTTGCTCAGTGGATGCGTTTGTATCCATGGCAACATCCTACGGCTTTTGGCATCATGGCCGGGGCGACGGCTGGTCTGATGTATAACTTCATGTTCTTCCGAGAGCAACTCTGCATGGTGGCTTGTCCCTACGGACGCCTTCAATCGGTGATGTTAGACAGGCGCAGTCTGATCGTCACCTATGACATCCATCGAGGTGAGCCCAGGCACAAGGGGAAGGCTATTGGCGAATCGAAAGTCGGTGACTGTATCGATTGTGGACATTGCACATCGGTTTGCCCAACTGGGATCGACATTCGCAATGGACTTCAAATGGAATGCATTCACTGCACTCAGTGCATCGATGCATGCGATGCGGTCATGGGTCGCATTGGCAAGCCTCAGGGGTTGATCCGATACTCGAGCCAAGACGCGCTTTCTGGCAAGCAGCATTCATGGATCCGTGCAAGAACGTTGATCTACCCGGCGATGGCACTTGTAACGAGCGCACTTTTCTTGATGTTGCTTACGACGAAATTCGCCTTCGATGCGAGGATCCTCTCTGCGCCCGGGGCCCCTTACGCGGTCACAGCTACACGCGATTTGCAGAACAATTTCCGTGTCCGGCTCAGGAACCGTTCGAATCAAGAAGAGACTTATTCGATTCGAATGCTCCAGCCTACAGGTGCATCGGTGCAGTGGAGCGATGTGGCCCCGACGCTCCAGCCCAACGAATCGAAGCTTGTTCCGATCATGATCCATGCACCGTTAGGAATCACCGCCGCCAATCATGGCAGCGTCCAAGCGACGGTGGAGATTACCGACCAATCGGGTCACGCGCGTCAAATCCAACTGCGGATCCTCGGCCCGGGATAACCTAG
>JAJTFC010000088.1 GCA_021298315.1 Planctomycetaceae bacterium | reverse complement strand
GGAATAGAGGGAAGACGTTATTTTTTTGTATCCTATTGTTTCTCCTGGGCAGTGGTGACGAGATCTTGGTTGCCTTTTTTGATGGATTGCTTCACACTGCCAGATTGGAGATTGCAATGATTTTTCGCGTTTCGATTGGTAGTCTTGATTGGTCTGAAAACGAACCGCCATGGAAAAAGTCATGATTGTTGAAGATGACACACGTCTTGCCCGTGTCGTCAGTGATTACCTAAGGGAGCATGGCTATGCCGTCGAGGTAGAGCATCATGGCAAAGTAGCTGTCCAACGAATCCTCCAAGAAAATCCCGACGCGGTCATTTTGGACGTCAACCTTCACGATCTTGATGGATTCAATGTTTGTCGGCAAGTTCGGGGTGCTTATCCAGGGGCCATCATAATACTTACGGCTCGATCGGGTGATATCGACGAAGTCCTGGGATTGGAACTTGGTGCCGATGACTATCTTACGAAACCTGTTCGCCCCACCGTACTCCTGGCTCGATTAGCGGTTCACTTGCGGCGAGCTACAGCATCCAGAGGTCTTCCTGAGGAGATCCTGCAAGTCGATGAATTAAAAGTTTATCCAAAGCGACGTTTGGTTGAACTGCGGGGTAAGCCAGTGGATTTGAAGCCCGCTGAGTTTGACGTGATGCTGATCATGGCTCGATCTCCAGGCAGGATCATCACCCGAGCGGAGCTCTTTAAACAATGCAATCCCGGAGAAACGTATGATTTCAAAGATCGATCGATCGATCTAAGGGTTTGTCGTTTGAGAAAGAAACTTCAGTGCGATCCGTCTCAACCTCAACTGATTTTGTCGATCCGGGGTAATGGTTACATGCTTGTAGGTCGCGCATGATCCAGTCGTTTTTGAAATTCTCCTTGGTAACGATCCTGCTTGGACTCCTGTGCGTGTGGACGATCTACACATTGCTAGGGAACCAGGTTTTTACTGATCGGGAACGGTTAGTTTCCGGGACGACCGATGTCCATCTGCGTGGACTCCAATTTCTGTCGTTGGAATTACTTGCTGCCGATACTGAGACTCGTCGCGAAAAACTGGAATTGTTGCAGCAGGATTTCCAAGTACCCCTTGAAAAGCGACCCTTAAGCGAATTACCTCAGTCACAGCGTCTAAGACTACGTGACCCAAAAGGATTTATGTTTTCCTATGTAGACGGAATCATCGAGTTCTTAGGTGTGCCGCTGGATGAGCACAGCTATCTACGACTAGGTCCGATCAGCAGTCGTATCGGTGATGCTATCGAAGCGGAAATGGCCGATTGGGTTCGTGTACTAAAACGAAAAATACAATCGTCCGAAGATGTCCAAGCAACGATAAGAAAAGTATCAGACGATCTCCGATTGCCACTTGATTTGGCGTCCAAAGACTCGTTGCCCACAGAGCCATTGGACCGAATCCAAAAGGGTGCACCGCAAGCTTTTTATTCCTCAGGGAAAAACTACTATGTCATCGCCAACTTGACGAACCACTCCGATTATCTTCGCATCGGCCCATTGCCAAAAGTGAAGGACAAGGCCGACCGATCCGTCAACGGAGCCTTCAGCATTTGGCTCATGAGCATCCTTGTATCCATCGGATGGCTCGTGAATAACTTGGCGAAAAAGTTTCGAAGGATCGAGAAAGCGGCTATCGAGATCTCCCAAGGTCGATTTGATGCCAGAGTCGATGAAAAGGGTGCTGGGGAATCTGCGGTCCTTGCAAGTGCGTTCAATTTGATGGCAACGAAGACGGAAGCTTCGATTCGCTCGAAAAGCGAGTTGCTGCAGGTTGTCTCGCATGAGCTCAGAACTCCGATTTCCAGATTGCGGTTCGCAGTTGAATTGCTGGATGTCTCCAAGGATGAGCAGTTGAAACGCTCCCGTATGACCATCATTAGACAGTCGATCGATAATCTCGACGCGATCGTCGATGAAGTTCTCGAATACGTTCGAAACGAAGAAAACGATCCTATTAAATCTCGGGACAAGTTAGAAATTATTCCTAGTCTTGAGCCCATGCTCGATCTATTTCGGCTGGAATATCCTTCAATCGATACTCAATGGTGCTTGAATGAAACAGACAAAGATATCGAGGTTTGGGCCGATCGAATCGCTTTTCATCGCGTTATCAGCAACCTACTTTCGAACGCTTTTAGGTATGCGAAATCTAAAGTTCTTATCCACGTATACTGCAACCCTGAATCGGTTTTCGTGGATGTCGAAGACGATGGACCTGGGATTCCAGAGGATAAACGTCAAGAGGTACTAGCGCCTTTCGCTCGATTATTGAATCACCGCGCTAGTTTTGTATCTGAATCTGAAGATGGTTCTTCTGGAAAAGATGATGGCGATCAATCGATTGGATTGGGGTTGGGGCTCACGATCGTCGATCGAATTGTTAGGCAACACGGAGGATCCATCGAGATCCACCAAGGAAATCTCGGGGGTTGCTTGGCTCGCACACGATGGCCGGTGTCTTAGGGATTACTTGTGGGAAAGCGACGGCAGAAAAATTGGAGTGGTTTCAATGTGGGACTGCTGTCCACAGTTGTCCCTTGAGCAGTAGCCCAGAAGTCCTGTGCCAATGAAACGATCCATAGCGGCTCAGAGCTTTCGCTCTACGATTTGGAAGCATAAAGATTGAATACCAAAAAACGGATTGCCTGGGTGACGTTAGATTTGCTCTCTTGTGGTAAGATAATCAAATTCTTCAAGTGATTATTTTGTTTTTTTGTTCTTTGGCCCGATAAGGGACTTTTGATGTTGACTTCTATCCTCGAGGGGCTCAAGCAACTGCGGCTTGGGTTAGGACTACTTGTGGCTGCCGGCGCGATTCTACTGATGCTCGATCTACAATCGCGAAATCTGGGATCGAAAAGCAAAGGTAGCAGCGTACCCAAAGTTGCAATCGTCCAACATGCCTCGATCAAAGCTATCGATGACGGGCGAATTGGATTGCTCGAGGAATTTAAAAAGCGGGGGTTTGTTGAGCCGGATAAGGTTTCAGTCAAAGTGTTCAATGCGGAGGGAGACATTGGAACGGCCAATGCAATCGCCAAAGATGTCGTTTCAGGGACTTATGATCTGATCGTTACGATCAGCACCCCGTCTTTGCAAACGGTTGCAAGTGCAAATAAATCCGCTGCGCAGATTCCGCATGTATTCGGGCTGGTGACCGACCCTTACGCAGCCGGTGTAGGGATAGATCCGCTCGACCACAGTAAGCACCCTGAGTACATGACCGGATTTGGAAGCATGCAGCCGGTTGAATCACTTTTTAAGCTTATCAAAGAGATGCGTTCTGAGGCAAAACGCATTGGACTTGTGTGGAACCCTGCCGAATCAAATTCATTTGCTCAGACCAAACTTGCGCGGGAATTGTGCAAGCAGATGGATTTTGAATTGATCGAAGGTAGTGTTGAGAATTCTGCCGCGGTGCAAGAGGCAGTCAATTCAGTGATTTCTCGTGGAGTCGATCTGATTTGGATCAGCGGCGATATCACAGTGTCGTCCGCGACGACCGTAGTCATTCGAGCAGCAACCAATGCTGGAGTTCCTGTTTTCAGTTCGTTGCCATCGACTGTGATGCAGGGCGGACTGCTGGATCTCGGAGCCGATTACGTAACCATTGGTAGAACGCTAGGGCAAATGGCTTGCGATGTTTTGGAAGGAAAAAGTCCTGCGAGTGTTCCGGTTGAAAATCAGACCGCCGAGATATTGCTGTACAACGAAACCGTTCTTTCAAAATTTAAAGATCGTTGGACGGTCACCCCATCTATTCGGCAACGAGCAGATGGCTGGATCTCGTCCAGTGAGAATAAAATCCCGCCTCAGTTGATTCCGTCGAAGTAAATTTTGAGCCCCAATCCTTAGAATCGAATAACCGATCGTTCCAAAATATCATGGAAATCAAAACGCAGCATATTGGTGCTCATTGTGTCCTTTCTCTGGATGGACGTTTTGATGCGAGTTGGTCGGAGTATGTCGGCTCAGCCATCGAGTCGGCGATTCAGCGAGGCGAACACAAAATCGAAATCGATCTTGGAAATGTTCATTACATGAGCTCTGCCGGTATCGGCGTTTTGCTCAAGTTTCGTAAACGACTCGCAAATGTTGGTGGGTCGCTTAGAGTGGTTAATCCCGTCGAGGATGTCCTGTCTGTGCTTCGATTGATGAAGCTTGAAGAGCTTCTCATGGGTGAAAGCCAGGAATCCAAGTCACACAGAGGGATAAATCCAAAGGCCGCCACCGAGCGGAAGCTTGAGTTAGACGGAGTGCAGTTCGAGTCCTATCGACTAGAGAACAAGCGATCCTTGCGTTGCCATTGGCTTGGTTTCCCTGAGCGATTAACTGCCGGAACTCTGGATGCTGATGACGCAATCGCTGTTTCGCTTGCTGAAGATTGTACAGTCCTGGGACTTGGATCACTTGGGGGCGATTCCCGAGGGCAAAGTGGCCCCGAAGGATCGCTATGTCGATTCGGTGAGTCGTTGGCGATCGCTGGTATTGGTATCGAGCAGTCGACCGACGGGAGCCGAATTCCTGATTTTCAAATCGCTAGAGGAGACTTGGTTCCACAGCTTCAACTGCTTTACGGGATTACGATGCAAGGGGATTTCGAGCATTTGATAAGGTTTGAGGCGGGTAGAAGCCAAAGAGGTTCGCTTCCTTTGGCTGGGTTTGTCGATGGAGTGCTCGATGCGTTTGACTGCAAACTAGGTGGCTTTGCCCTGGTTGTCGAGGCGGCCAGTGTAGTGGGGGCCTCTCTTGTGCAATCACCCACGCGTGCCGATGGCAAATCTCCTTGGACTTTCCCAGCAATCCGCGATTGGATTTCTTTTACGAGCGAGCAAAACGTCGACCGAATGCTCGCGTTGATTGTCGGTCTTGCATGCAAAAATCCTGAATCCGAATTACAACCATTCGTCCGACCTCTCAAGGATGGTCGCTCGACTCATGGTCACTTTCATGCAGCCGTCTTCCCTTACAGGCCTCTTGCAAAGGGTTTACTGCCGATGCACGAGACGATCCACGATCTGTTCAAATTCGATACACCAAAAAGTGTATTGCATTTACTTTCGGACGATCGGCCGATTGAAGGGGTTGGGCAAACGGAATTGATGCGGGGGGCTTGTTGGTTTGGTGCGATTAACGATTGTGGAGAGATGGTGTAGCAAATGCTGTTGTTAATTAGTGCTTTGATCTATGGACTGGTTTTTGCCCTGCTAGCACTGGGGGTATATATCAGTTTTAGGATCTTCCATTTTGCAGATATTACGGCGGATGGATCGTTTGCGTTGGGAGGGGCGGCTACGACAGCGATGCTGATCGCAGGTTGGAGCCCTTTGGTTTCGACTGCCGTAGGTTTTCTGGCTGGAATGCTAGCCGGTGCGAGCACTGGAGTGCTGCATACGATTTTTAAAATCCACGGGTTACTCTCTGGTATTTTGGTAACAACCGCGTTGTATTCAATCAATTTGCGAGTGTTGGGGCGAAGCAATGTGTCGCTCAGCGATGCTCCAACCCTATCGAAGTTCTGGGCGGATCTGCTGCGACGAGTTTTAGGCGCGAGTGAACGGCATAATCTTTTTGGTTGGATGGTTGGGGTACAGGATTTGTCCAATTTGTTTGCTTTGACCCTTTTAGTTGGTCTGTTGGGTACTGTGTTGTTTCTTTTTCTCAAAACCAATCTTGGTACAGCGATGAGAGCCGCGGGTGACAACGCGCAGATGATTCGGGCTCTTGGTGCGAGCGACAAGATTCTATTGATATTCGGACTGGCTCTAGCGAATGGACTCATCGCACTTTCCGGCTCGCTGCTTGCTCAGTGTCAGGAGTTTGCGGATGTTCAAATGGGAATCGGAATGGTCGTATGGGGATTGGCAAGTGTGATCATTGGGGAATCGCTGGTTGGTTCCTCTCGCTTTGGCATTTTAATAGCTGGAACGATCATCGGATCGATATTGTTTCGCATGATGATCGCTATCGCGCTTCGATGTGGATTGAACCCGAATGATCTGAAGCTGATCACGGCTGTCTTTGTCTTTTTGGCACTTGTTGCACCACGATGGCTCAAGACACTCAAATCCAGATTCAACACGGATCTGGTCGGGGAGGCTGATCATGCTCAAGGTCTCTGATGTTGTAAAAACTTTTTATCCGGGTACACCCAATGAGGTGCGTTCCCTGCGCGGTGTTTCGTTCACGATGGAGCCTGGTTCTTTTACCAATATTATTGGTACGAATGGATCTGGAAAGTCGACGATGCTCAATGCTGTTGCTGGAGTGTTTCTGGTGGACTCTGGACAGATCGAATTGTCCGGGGAGGATATCACAGGTTGGTCAGAGCACCAGCGTGCACGCAGAATCGGTAGGGTTTTCCAGAATCCCTTTTCCGGTAGCGCACCGACGATGACCGTTGCAGAGAATCTGGCTCTTGCAGCCCGACGTGGAATGCGACGTGGCCTTGGCTGGTCTTTGAATGCTGCATTGCGAGGTGAAATCGCCGAGCGACTCAAGTCACTGAAAATGGGGTTGGAGAATCGGCTCGATAATCCGATCGGAAATCTCTCTGGCGGTCAGCGACAAGCCATCACCCTGCTGATGGCAACTTGGCTCAAACCAGACCTTCTGTTGCTCGATGAGCATACGGCAGCATTGGACCCCCGGTCTGCGGATCAGGTCATCCGATTGACTCATGAGATCGTGGAAAGGGATCGCCTCACAACACTCATGGTTACCCATTCGATGCAACAAGCGGTTAGCTTGGGAGACCGAATTTTGATGATGCACAAGGGTGAAATTGTCGCGGATTTGAGTGGAGCTCAAAAAGGTCGATTGCGTCCAGAGGATCTGCTGGGCCGCTTTGACGAGTTGCGCAGACGCGATCAACTAACTCCGGCAGTAGGTGAGATGCTCGAGCGACTCTATGTTTAGTTTTAAAACAAGTGTTTCCCAATTAGTTTCCGGCGCATCTTCGCGGGGGGGCATCTCCTGCTACCTATATGTCGGCCCGCTAGGCCTGGAAATCCAAGCAGCCATCGAGAGCCGCTGACAAAGCCCAAGCAGATCAGCAAGCTTGAGCGCCAATAATTCCTTGATAGGCCGCTGTACGCTCACCGTAAAACGGGCCTCTGAGCCCGTTTTACGGTAAGACAGTGAACGTTTGAGCAACGTTAGGTCAACAGTGTCTCCCTGACGAACATTGGTTCGCGAAAAAATGCTTAATTGCTTACGAGCCCCTCTAGAGGTCGATCGTCGTACAGGTACAGCTCGCAGAGGCGATCAGCCGATCGCGACTGTCGCGTATTTCGCACTCGACAAAACCGATTCGCAAACCGCGCTGCTTGACCCAAGCCTTGGCGATCAGTTGCCGACTCTTGACCGGCCGCATGTACTGGATTTGCAAATCCACCGTCGAAAAATCTTGTCCTGCATCGAGTGTCCGGCCAAAAGCGATTCCTGTGGCCGCGTCAGCCAATGCCGAGAGAATGCCACCGTGCACCCTGCCCATCGGATTGTGGAAACGCTCATCGACGTCGAGCTCGACGATGGCTCGGCCTAATTCCCTGTCCTCCTGGCTCCCATGAGCCACCTTGAATCCTATCAGACGCGAAACGGGCGCGTCGGAAAATCGATCAAATGCGTCTTGGTTCATCGATCCGTGGTCTTACCTTTCGGGAATCTGTTTTCGCTAAAAGTTTGCACTCCGTGGCCGCTTAACTTTAGCTATACTTACTGATCCTCCAACTCCCTTGACTCCCTTTCCCTAGCGGAAATCTACCACCAAATCGTGCTAAGACTCTGGCTTCTGACCTTTGGTGCTTATGCTCTGCTGTGCGTCGCGAATCCTGCAGCACTAGCCCAAGGCTCCTCGTTGGACGAAACCGTCGCACTCAAAATCCTTCCCGAAAGCCCAATCGCTACAACCCGATACCCTGCCCAATTGAGCGTGCTTGGGATCCAGTCCGATGGATCAGCAATCGATCTAACGAACGATCCGAAGCTGACTATCGAGTTGCAATCCCAAGAAATAGCGAGGATCGAAAATGGTCGGATCGTAGCGATCCAACCGGGCTCGACCTCCATCAGCGCTCGATACCCATTGGCCACAGGTGAGCTTTCGGCACAAGCCTCCTTGGGTGTCGCTATGGATGCTCCTGTTGCTTTTGACCGAGAAGTGATTTCGACGCTCACCCGAAGCGGTTGTAATCTGGGGACCTGCCATGGCAATCTACACGGCAAAGGGGGATTTCGATTAAGCCTCCGGGGCGACGACCCTCATTTTGATTACTATCGCTTAGCCATCGAATTTGCTCAGCGCCGGATCGATCTGTTTGATCCGGCCAAGAGCCTGCTTTTGCTCAAAGCTACCACAGAGCAATCGCACCAAGGTGGTAAGCGATTTGCAAAAGAGAGTTTTGAATACGAAGCGATCAAAAGTTGGATTGAACAAGGAGCTGCACAGTCCAATGCATCAGCCCTTGTTTCGATCGAAGTCTTGCCCGGTTATCAAAGAATCGCTCCAGGAAACCGATCGGCCAGGGTGATCGTCCAAGCTCGCTATGCGGATGGGTCGATTCGCGATGTGACCCGCTGGTCGAGGCTCGAACCGAGCCTGCCTTCTGGACTGGAGGTTACCCAAGATGGACTGGTCCAGACTCAGCATCCCATGGATGTGTCGATCGGGGCAACCTATCTCAACGGCAGGGCCGCAGCGCGACTTGTATTTCTCGGTCAATCCGATCCGGCGACGGGCGATCTAAACACCCAGGGTTCAAAAGATGCGAATAATAGCCTTGACCGAACCATTGCTCAGCAGTGCGATCAGCTTCGAATCGGGCTTGCTGGCCGAGCCGATGAGGGCACCTTCTTGAGGAGACTTTTCCTGGTGACTGTCGGACGGCTTCCCTCGCCCGAAGAAACTTTGGAATACCTTCAGGACACAAGCCCTATGCGCACCGAGCATCGAATCGATCAGCTTCTTGCCGATCCAGGGTTCGACTACGCTTGGGCGATGCGATGGAGCGATCTGATCCGCAATGAGGACAAGGTGATGAGTTCGCGCGGTGCTCACCTCTTGCATGAATGGTTGCGTGAGCAGACCTCTGCCGATCGCCCGATGAATCAATGGATTGCGGAGCTTGTTTCGAGCACCGGCAGCACCTACGAGAACCCGCCTGCTTCTTTTTATCGAACGCATCGTGACCCAGAAATCGCCGCCGAATCGACCGCCCAAGTATTCCTAGGAGTTCGTATCGGGTGTGCCAAGTGTCACAACCACCCCTTCGATCGTTGGAAGCAAGACGACTACTACGGACTTGCCGCTCACTTTACAACTCTGGATCGCAAGCAGATTGACAACAAACCCAGCGACGCACTCGATAAGCACGTGATCACCGGTGACGAAATTATTTCGCTCTCAGACACCAAGCCCCAGATCAACCATCCTGGACGCTCGAAGATGGTTGGCCCTTCGGGTTTGCAGTTCGTAGGTACTCAAAGCAGCGATGCGATCACTCCAGAGCAACCTCGCAATGTGTTGCAAGACCTCGCGACATGGCTTACCGAAAACAATCCAAACTTTGATGCAAACCTAGCCAATCGCATTTGGTACCAATACTTTGGTCGTGGGATCGTCGACCCACCGGATGACTTCCGAGAATCCAACCCCCCGAGCAACCCTGAATTGCTAAGGGAACTGACGAGCGAATTTCGCTCGGAGGGCTATTCGCTCAAAAAGCTATCGAGGAACATCTTGACCAGCGCTGCTTTTGCTCGATCAAGCCAAGGTGACCGAGTCGATGAAAACATCTTGCCGACGGCCCCTTATTTTGCTTCTTATCCGCTCAGACGCTTGGCTGCCGAACCCCTCATGGATGCGATCAGCGAAGTCACCGGGGTTCCAAGTCCGATGAAAACCGGGGACTCCGAAAATACAACGGTCTATAGCGCCATGCGAATGCCAGGGATCCCCAAAAAACCTGGATTCCTAACCACCTTTGGGAAACCCAATCGGTTGCTCGTGTGCGAATGCGAACGATCGAGTCAAATCTCCTTGGGGCAATCGCTAGCGATGACCAATGGGGTGGAGATCCGTGACAAAATCGCTTCTGGGAGCAACCGACTCACCGGATACCTAGAGCAACTGAGAGCCTATCAAGCTGGGGATGATTCTGCGATGGCTCCCAAGGGAATGATCGAAGAGCTGTTTTTGCGAGCTTTGTGCCGCAAGCCATCGGAGCGAGAGCTCAAAGCGAGCCTCGATGTGCTCGTCGGAGCTCAAGATCCTCGCATCGCACTTGAAGATATTCTTTGGGCGCTGCTCAATAGCAAAGAATTCATGATGCTTCGCTGAGAATTGGCCGATCCAACGACAAAGGGTTCCACTATGGCAAAAGGATGTCTTGAATTCCAACGGTCGCTCTCCCGTCGGCAATGTCTGCTGAGCGCCAGCCAATTTGGTCTCGGTGGATTGCTCGCGGGTTTAACAGGGTCTTCTCGCGTAGCACGAGCATCAGACAGAGTCGTTCCGAAAGCTCGTGCCAAGAGCGTCATCTATCTGCATCAGTATGGGGGGCCTAGTCATATCGACACTTTCGATATGAAGCCCAATGCGCCCGATGGGATCCGGGGGGAGTTCAAGCCGATTTCGTCGGCAGTTGCCGGCTCGCCCGTATGCGAGTATCTGCCCCGATGGGGAGCTCAACTCGATCGCTGGGCGCAAGTCCGAAGTGTCCATCACGATATGAAGAATCACAACCCAGCTTGCTATTACTCGCTGACTGGCAAGCGTCCTGCGACCGATGACATCCGACTTCGCGATACCCTGGAGCTCTATCCCGCATTCGGTTCGAGCGTGGCTCGCTTTTCAGAGCCTGTGCCGGGTGTGCCAACTTTCGTAGCTTATCCACACGTGCTACGAGACGGAGCCATTGCCCCAGGACAGCACGCAAGCTTTTTAGGCAAGCAGTACGACCCTTATTTTTTCCAAGCGGACCCGAATTCGCCTGAGTTCGGTTTGCCGGAATTGCAGCTTCCTGCGAACATCGACCTTGCTCGCCTCGAGCGCAGGCGGGATCTTGTGGAACTGATCGATCAAGAAAGACGGCTCATTGAGCAATCCACCGACGCGCGGGGATTGGATCAACTCCAGCAACAGGCTTTGAAGATTCTTTCCTCGACGGGATTGCGCGATGCGTTGAATCTTGGGCAAGAATCGTCGGCTCTTCGGGACGCTTATGGGCGCAGCACCTATGGACAGTCGTGCTTGCTGGCAAGAAGGCTTGTACAAGCAGGAGTGCGATTTGTGACCGTCTATTTTTCGCAGAGTATCGGGGGCAAAGGGAGCGAAGGTTGGGATACCCATCAAGAGAACTTTAAAGACCTTCGCGAAAGGCTTTTGCCGATGACCGATCAGACCGTTCCGACGCTAATCGAGGATCTTCGGACTCATGGTCTTTTAGACGACACCTTGGTGATATGGATGGGCGAATTTGGCCGCAGTCCTCAGGTTGGCGATAGGGACGGCAAGGGGCGAGGGCACTGGCCTGACTGTTACACCGTCATGATGGCTGGCGGGGGAGTCCAGGGTGGAGCGATCTATGGTGCTAGTGATGCCAAGGGGGCTTATCCTGCGGCCGATCCAGTCGGGCCGGAAGACATCGCTGCGACTCTTTACTGGGCTTTGGGAATCGATCCGCATTCCGAAGTGATCGATACCCAAGGTCGTCCGCTAGCGATCTCGACAGGCGATCCGATCGAGAAAATTTTCGCTTGATGCTAAGAGCAAGCAACGAGGGCTTTATCGAGAAGCTCGGGGTCGACATCCCACCATTTGGCAAGTGAAAGCAGCGCGGGGCGTAATCGACAGTCGGCGTAGATCTCTGCAGCTTGGACGTACAGTTCGCCGACTCGGTCGGACTGCAGATGCTCAACCAATAGATCGATACCCGCTTGTTCTTTGCGATTTGCCAGGCCGATTGCAGCTTCGGATCGCGTCTGGAAATCGCTGTCGCTTAAGCGTTCCAGCAGTGCATGGCGAATGGCCGGTGTGTCTTCGTCGGTCATTGAAAGAGAGAACGTGGCCCACTCCCGGACGCGGGGCTCTGGATCTTGCATGAGTTTAACGAGAGTTTCAATGGATGTTTGGTAGATTGGAGGGTTTTCGATGCCTCTGATCGGCAGAGCCCAAGCGACCCGCCAGCGAATATCCTCCGAGGGATTGTTGGCCAGGGAGATTAGCCAAGGTGTGGCATCGGCGATTTCGCGAAAGCTTACGGCGCTGATGAGCGAGGTGATCACTTCATCGCTCTGCTCAGTTGGGAGCATCGAGCGGATCATCTGGGTCGATTCGTCTGGGTAAGCTTTTCCATCAGGCCCTAGTTGAGCCAGAATCGAGACGCCGATGGATCGATGAAACTCGTCTGGATATTTCGCCCAGCAAAGGGCACGATCCAGAACACGTTTGGTGCCTGATTTTCGGAGTGCGAAAATGCTTTCCCAAAGTTCATCGGAATCCATTTGGTGTAGCTGATCGATGGTGTCCCAATGCAGATCTTCGAAAGCAGCATCGGTGATTTGATCCATGGTTGATCCTTGCGGGAAGCGATGTTAGTAAGTCACCGCTTTAGGTTCTTGAGAATCTGATTTTCCAGTTCGCATGCCAGCGCCGAGAGTTCAGCAGGTTCTTTCGTCATGAGTTCTTCGTCGCTTGATTGCTCCATTCCAATAAGCTTTTGAAATGACTTTATCTGGCCCAGAAGCTTTCCCAAATCGACACCCTCTTTACGACCTTCTTGTAGGCCTTCTTTTCGGCCTTCTGAACGGCCCTGTTCTAGTCCCTGTTCTAGTCCCTGTTTGAGGGACGATTTGATCATCCAACGCTGATCCCTGAGTTGTTTTTCGCGAGCATCGTACATGTCTTTGTCCTCGTGGATCCTTGCTATTCGGTCGATCGTTGCGGTCGCTTGGATAAAGGCAGGCTCTGGAAAGAGCCTCTGGAGTGTCTCGGAATCGTATTGGTGGGCATAGAGCAACCAAAAAATCCACCGATCCTGGTCGCTTGCTGAGCTTAGTACGACTTGGCGAAAATTGCTTGGGTGTCGGATTGCTTACCGGTCAAGAAGCATTTGCCAGGACCTTTGGGTGCATCCAGGGGGATGCAGCGGATCGTGACCTTGAGTTCATCCAATAGGGGTTGAACTTCCTGTTCGCTGCTGAACCAGCACTTGGCAAATCCACCACCTTCCGAGCGACCTTGCTGATCGTCGGGTTTGAAGTAATCGCGAAACTCCGCTTCGCTGTGGATTTCAACCGTATTGGCTTGTCGCATCGCCAAGGCTTTGGCAAAGAGATTATTTTGGATGGTTTGGAGTTGCTCACCGATCGTAGAAACCAGGGTTGCAATCGGCATTCCAAGGCTTTCGCCGGTGTCCCTTCGAGCCACGAAAGCAGCTTGGTTGGCCATGTCTTTCGGACCGACTTCGACGCGCAAAGGAACGCCTCGTTTGACGTGATACCACTTCTTTTCCCCTCCTCGCATATCGCGGCTGTCGATCTCGACGCGCAGAGGTTCACCGAAGGCGTTTTGGGCGGCGAGTTGTTTACGAAGCGAATCGCAGTAAGCCATGACATCGGCTTTCTGCTGATCGTCGCGGTAGATGGGCATGAGAACGACTTGGGTCGGTGCAAGGCGTGGAGGCAAGACCAGTCCATCGTCATCCGAATGGGTCATGATCAAGGCTCCGATCAGACGAGTCGAAACTCCCCAAGAGGTCGTCCAAGCGTATTCGATTTGACCGGCTTGGCTTTGGAACTTGATCTCTTGAGCTTTGGAAAAATTCTGTCCTAAAAAGTGCGAAGTACCTGCTTGTAGGGCCTTGCGATCCTGCATCATTGCTTCGATCGAAAGAGTCGTAACGGCTCCTGGGAATCGTTCGCCTGCAGTCTTCTCGCCACGGATCACGGGCATTGCCATGTGGTTCTCGGCAAAGTCGGTGTACACATCGAGCATCTTGCGGGTCTCTTCCATCGCTTCTTCAGCGGTGGCATGGACGGTGTGTCCTTCTTGCCAGAGAAACTCGGCCGTTCGGAGGAAGAGTCGGGTACGCATTTCCCATCGAACGACGTTGGCCCATTGATTGATGAGAATTGGGAGATCCCGGTAGGACTGCACCCACTTGGCATAGGTCGCACCGATGATCGTCTCGCTGGTGGGACGCACGATGAGAGGTTCTTCGAGTGGACCGGCGGGCCGAAGGCCTCCTTTGCCATCGGGTTCGAGTCTGTGGTGGGTGACCACTGCGCACTCTTTGGCAAAGCCTTCGACATGCTCAGCTTCCTTTTCCAGAAAACTCATCGGGATAAACAGTGGGAAATAAGCGTTCTGGTGACCGGTCTCCTTGAACATCCGATCCAAGCCCTTTTGCATGTTTTCCCAAAGGGAATAGCCCCAAGGCTTGATCACCATGCAACCTCGAACCGCGCTGGTTTCGGCTAAATCCGCACCCTTAATGACCTGCTGATACCACTCTGGGTAGTCTTCGGCACGGGTCGGAGTGATGGCAGTTTTCGAGGTAGACATATTTTTTTGGTTTAAATGAGAAATTTTAATTTGCCAAAATCGAGTCAAAAGTCCGATTTTTGCCTACAATAGGGCCACGCGGACAAAAGAAGTTTATCCCATTGCTTCTTGTTCACCAGACCGCCAAGCCGTCGAAATTTTTTAATTCGCAGGGAACCAGTTGTAACCAAGGGCCGATCTAAACGGCATACCAACTGAGTCCTACGAAACCCTGATCGGTTTTCTTTACAAACCTCCATACCCTTAAAGCCTCCTCCTGAAGGTTCGATCATGAAACGATCCAAATCCGACCGCAAAGTTCTTTCTCGTAGGATGTTTGTAGAGTCTCTCGAAAGCCGCACGGTGATGGCCGGGGATTGCTTCCACAATTTTGTGCTTCCCGAGGATGCAGACGCAAGTGGAAGTGTCACGCCGCTGGATGCACTGGTCGTCATCAATCGCATCAATCAATCGTTTGCAGCCAATCCGACCGATCCGAATTCCGCAAATCGATCTGGGATGGTCGATGTCGATGCCGATGCGTCGGTTACACCGTTGGATGCGCTGGTAGTGATCGACCAACTGAACTCACAGAATTCCGCTGCTGCTTCTGGGTCTCGTGCTAGCCGAGTGACGGTCCAACGCCGCATCGAACGCATCGAACAAGCGATCGCCTCGAACATTCTTCCACCAAGCATGACCCTTGAGGATGCTCAATCGACTCTCGAAACACTTCGCAAGGGTGGACGGCCCGAATTGGGCGATCAAGTCATCAGCGGAGTGCTTCGATGGAAACAAGACGACAGCCCTGCGTCGAGCGATCCTGCAGAACCCGCTCCCGGGACACCTGAGACCATCGAACAAATCGAGCTTGAGCGTCTGGAAAGATTCGTTGCGGCTCTGTCCGAACGCTTGAAAGCCTTTGGTGTGTCCTCCGATGTGGTCAGTAAGATATCCAGCGAGATGGTCGAAGCCCACAAGGCTGGCTCCTCTATGGACATCGCTCAGATCCGTGATCGGTTAGCAGAGTTAGGTGTCAACGTCGATGCGATTTTGCCTCAACCTAACCTTCCTCCACGGCCAGAACAGCCAGAGCGACCGGAACGTCCTGAGCGTCCTGAACGTCCAGAACAGCCTGAACGACCGATCATGCCGGCCTTGATGGTCACCGAACCGATCGCTGAATCGATTTTGACAAGGCTCAAGAATGCGGGTGTGACTGCGGAAGTCGTCGAGACCATCGGTCAAGAAATTTGGGATGCCATCCATGCAGGGACACCTTTGGATCTCCAACAAGTCCGAGCAAGGCTTGAGGAACTTGGAGTCGACTGGGAAAGGCTCCATGCTCCACCGGTCAACACCCTTCCGGTGGTTCGTCCTCCGATCTTCGGTGGGCTTGATCCGATCCAGCGCGTACTGCCTGTGCTCGGTCGCCTAGGAATCAGCCGCGAAGTGGCCCTGACGATCTACACAGAAGCTCGCCAGGCTGCCGCAATCGGCAAGCCATTGACAATCGATCAGATCGTCGCTCGGCTCAAAGAGCTCGGCGTATCGCTCGATGGAATCAACTTTCCAGCCGTGTAATTGGGAAGCACTACTTTGGTTTGCTCCGACACCCGATGGCTCTCTTGGATGCCATCAGGGGAAGGCTAGCTAGACCTGGAATGCAGGGTTTTTCAGGCAAAGTTACATCGGAAACTCTCTTTGCGGTTCCTACCCTAGTGAGCTGATTTCCGTTACGATTCTTGCTTGAAACTGACGCCTGCTTCTATGTCTACCTTCGATCTACTTGAAATGAACACGACGACCGAACCATCTGGCACGCAACTTATCCGCGTTGGACACAGCCCCGATGCCGACGACGCGTTCATGTTCTATGGTCTAGCGAAAGACTGCTTTGATACTAAGCACTATCGCTTCGAACACGAATTGGTCGACATCGAGACGCTCAACCGCAGAGCATTTCAAGGCGAACTAGAACTCACCGCTCTGAGTCTTCATGCCTACGCCTATTTAAATGACCGCTACATGCTCTGCTCCTGTGGAGCGAGCATGGGAGACAACTATGGGCCGATGATCGTCACACGCAGTGCAATGTCGCGTGACGATCTGAGAGGCAAAACGATCGCGGTTCCAGGGACTCTGACGACCGCTTATCTTTCCTGCCGAATGTGGCTCAAGGAGTTTGATCATGTGGTCGTTCCCTTTGACCAAATCCTCGATGTGGTCGAGCAAGGAAGTTATCAAGGCAAGAACATCGATGCGGGACTGGTGATCCATGAGGGACAACTGACTTACGAATCCCAACATCTCCATCTTGTTGTTGATTTGGGTAAGTGGTGGATGGAGCAAACAGGATTGCCACTCCCGTTGGGTGCTAACGGCATCCGTAAGGATCTCGGGTCCGAGGTGATCCGAGATGTCAATCGATATCTCTATCTGAGCATCAAACATGGGCTCGATCATCGCAACAAGGCACTCGACTACGCGTTGGGTTGGGGAAGGGGTCTTGAAAGAGACAAAGCCGATACGTTCGTTGGGATGTACGTTAACGACTGGACTCTTGATTTTACCGAGCGTGGTCGCGAGGCAGTGCGTCAGTTGCTCAAACGCGGCTATGAGTCAGGGGTTATCACCAAGCTAGTCGTCCCTGAGTTTGTCGACCCTCCGACGATCTAAGTATCCGAAATCTTTTGGGAGTTACCCCAGTTGCTCTGGGTCGAAGACTACGTTCCAATACGGCCAAGGGGCATAGGCGAGTCCCTTTGTAGCGTTATTTTGGACAGTTACTTTGGGTCGACTCATGAAATCTCTCGCACTTGGTATGGTCTTTTTGCTGACAGTCTGCTTTTCATCGGATTCGCAGGCGCAAACGCTCGAATGGAAGCTCGAAAAGGGCCAGTCGCTCGCGATCGAGTCGAGCCATGAGTTGGTAACCATCATCAAGTGGCCCGATGGTAGCGAGCAAGAAATGCCAATGAAGCAGCAGATCGATACCGAGTGGAAGATATCGGATTCCGATGAGAAGAGTTTCGCTGTCGAGGCAATGATCAAGCGGGTGCGTACGTCGATGAAATCGCCACTGATTAACGTGGACTACGATTCTGAAAAAAAAGAGGAGCCCAAAGATCCCGCCGGTAAACAGATTGCTGCTTCGACCAAACAGACTCTTGGAATACCCGTCGCAATGAAGATTGGCCGACGCGGAAACTTGTTGGAAATGAAACTTCCAGAGACCTTCCAAAAACTTGGTCCGCTCCCCTCTGGTTCCTTGGAACCGTTGTTTGCAACTTCTGAGCAATTGCAACTCCCCGAAGGCGAAATGACGCTTGGAAGACAATGGGAGCGATCCATCAACTCGAACGTTAGCGGGCTTCAAACCAAGTCGCAGGTGAAGTATCGGTACGAAGGAACCCTTCAAGAGGGTGGGCGTAAGTTGGCGAAATTTCACACGGATGTAACTACCGAGTTGGTGCAGTCACCACCAGAGATGGAGATCGCTCTTGAGGATACCGGGAGCGACGGAGAGATTTTCTTCGATGTGGAACTTGGGTGTATTTCGAAGGCGGTGCAAAGGCAGAAATTCAGAGTGAGTATGAATGTCGGGGGGCGAAAGTTATCCCAAGATATCGAAGGCTCAACGACGACCACCTATCGGTTGGCCAACTAAAGGTACCTCGTGAATGCCTTGGCCTTCTACCCAGCGGTAACGACGATCGGCATCGATTCCTTCAATTTGCTCTTCTTTGCCCGAAGGCCATAGACAGTGGACTTTGGTTATCCTGTTCTTTTTGCCAAGACCGACGTGGATTAGCCGCTGGTTGGAACCAAAGTAACCTTCGCCATCGCACATCGAGGTCACCCAAAACTCATCTTCGGCCTCGATCCTTAGGACAGCGCCGATTGCATCTCGCTCGCTGGCCGTCCCGACCAGTTCCCACTGTACAAAGTGATTCTCCCTTGAGGAACGGTTCTCAAGCAATGCGGCATGACGATCGAGGTGGGTGGCTACCAAATCGGGCTTGCCATCGACGTTGTAGTCGACCATTTGCAGCCCCCGACCAATCCATTTACCCTCGAAGTACTTGCCTGGATAGGGGGATCGAAGCCATCGGAATTCACCATTCTCATTCCTGAGGATTTGTGTCGGCATTTGGAATGGGATGTTCTCGGTTCTGAGGTCATCGATGTGCCCGTTGACTGCGATGAAATCGAGCCAGCCGTCGTTGTCCAGGTCACAGAATTGGCTTCCGAAGCTCAGTTGATCAAGGGTCCAGGTTCCGAGTTTACTGCGGCGGGTTCCATCGACAAAAACTCCTGGTAAGGTTTGCAGATACAGCGTGCTAACTTCGTTGTAGAAGTTTGTCACAATGATATCTAACAGTCCGTCTCGGTTCTGATCGCCGCAAGAGATCCCCATACACGCTTGCGCTCGTCCAATGCTGTCGACAGCAACCCCCGCGGTTGCAGCGCATTCGACTAGATTCCATCGACCGAAGCTATCTTGGCTTGCCGACTTAGTTTCGCTGAGCAACAAATTGTTTGGCGAAACATCGTTTGCAAAGAATACATCGTTGCCATGAAGTTGATCAAGATTTGTTACGAGCGTCCCGAGCGTGTAACCTGTCCGTATGGATTCCAAAAGATCCATCGGTGCGACTTGCCAAGTTCCATCGCCACGGCTAAAGAGAATTCGATTCCTGCCCGGAGGAAACATTTTTGGGTTGCAAGATATCCTCAAGGAATTTTTTGACTCGCAACGACGAGAGATTGACTCATCACCATAAACATACGAAGCGTGGATCAAGTCTGGGAGCGAGTCTCCGTCTAAGTCGGCTGCATGGATCGAACTGTTCCAAAGCGATTTGGAATCTTCTTGAGGGATTTCGCTGACCTCAAAGGTTCCGTCTCCGTTGTTTCGATAAATCCGAGAAGCACCGAGGTTTGCAACTAGCAGGTCGGGGAAACCATCTTGGTCCAAATCGGATACGCCAATCCCTTGCCCGTAACCGACATCGCCGACGTTTGCCAAACGGGCGACTTCGTCAAATCGCTTTCCACCGATGGAGCGAAAAAGCGTCTTTGGTAAATACACAGGCGTAGCATCCAGTGGAGAGCCGCCTGCCTCCGAAAAATAAAGATCCGGCCAACCGTCTTTATCGTAGTCCAGAGCGTTTACCCCACCGCCGACCCCCTCGATTGTGTACCAACTGCGATTGGGCTTTGCGCCATTTCCAAAGGCGCTGGTGATCCCCAACTCCTTGGCAACATCTTCCATGGCAATTCCCCCTGGGCTCGTGGAGTCATCTGGATCAGCCTGGCGACTTGCGATTTTCTCGGGTATCGAGTCGGCTGAGAATTCCGAGGGCAAGGACCACGATTCCCAAGGGATTCCTTCGAGAACCTTTGGCGGTTCGGTAGGACCTTTGCGCAAAGCAAGCTGTTTCTCTTTGAGCGCATCGGTCATGGGTTGATGACCCAATGTTGCCGCGAGGGCTTGCCAGCCGAATGCGGCGACCTGATCACCGAGGTTCTCATAGATCTGAGCGATTTTGTCGAAGAGTTTTGGTTCTCCGTATTCATAGGAGATCTGCTGGGCGTAGTCATTGATGGTCACTAAATCGTTTCCGAATTGTCGCACTTTCTGAGCTTCTTCAATGAGCTTGATCTCGATAAGAGCGTCGGCCAGACCTTGATAGGCCGCCACATGCCGACGATCAATCTGGATAGCTTGAACGAAACACCTCGCAGCCGTTTCAAACCGATCGGTTCTGAGCATAAGTCCGCCGGTTGCGTACCAATATTCAGGATGTTTTTCGGCTCCGGTAGGTCGATTCGCTAGCCAGTTTTGCAATTCCTTTAGGCGATCGGTTTCCAGAAGGCTCGTTGCTGTCCAAACCCATGGTTCGACCAGATTCGGGTTCTGAGTCGAAATCTGTTTAAGCTCCTCTAGGTGCGAGGCATACCCGTTGCGCATCAATCGCGTGCGAATTTTCGCAAAAGCGACATAAGGGTGGTCGGGGTATGCTAGAGCAAAGGGTTTCCTTACGTTCTCATCGTCGAAGTAATCCCGAGGATCGACCGTCCCGAGCAATTCTGTTCGGGTAAAATCGCCCAAGCGGATGAGTCGTTCGAGGTAGCGGCTAGCCTCGAATCGACGGCCTTGGGCGTTGTATATCTTCGCGAGCAATCGAATCGCAGGGACGGCCGTTGGATATTGCTTGACGAGTTTGAGCAACGCCGTCTCTGCCTCGGGTAATTTGCCCAGAGCCATCGTCCACTCGGCAGCTTGGCCTGCTGCTGGAAGAGCCTCGGGTGCATCGGATGGAATCCTGCGGATGGTTTGAATCGCGCCGGTCAGATCGTCTTTGGCGGCCAAGATCAAGGCGCTCAGGTACAAAAGCTGGGGGTCTTGAGGACGCACCACGGAGAGTTTCTTAACGGCATCCCAGGCCTCTGGGATTTTCTTGTCAGCCAAGAGTTTCGAC
>JAJTFC010000087.1 GCA_021298315.1 Planctomycetaceae bacterium | reverse complement strand
CTAAAAAAGCCCCCGTTCCCCATTTGACATCCAGCACCAACGCATCGAGAGTCTCGGCGATCTTTTTGGACATGATGCTCGCCGTGATCAATGCGACCGAAGGAACCGTCCCTGTGACATCCCGCAATGCATAGAGTTTTTTGTCAGCCGGCACCAAGGACTCGGTCGCTCCTGTGATAAAGCAACCGATCTTGGACAACTGATTTTGAGACTCTGCCTGGCTCAAATCGCATCGATAACCAGGGATCGCCTCGAGTTTATCGAGCGTCCCGCCAGTAATCCCCAAACCCCGTCCGCTGATCATCGGAACATCCAACTCGCAGCAAGCGAGCAATGGGCCGAGAATCAGCGAGGTTTTATCCCCCAAGCCACCGGTCGAATGCTTATCGACCCTTGGCCTGTCCGAAACACGCTCGAGCCTGTTTCCCGTTTCGATCATCGCGTCGGTCAACTGCGAGATCTCCTGACCATCCATCCCTTGGATGAAAATCGCCATCGCCAGGGCAGCCATCTGATAGTCGGGAAGTTCTCCGTTGGCATAGCTCGATACCATGAACCGGATCTCCGACTCGGAAAGCTTTTCGCCATCCCTTTTCTTCGAAATTATCACCGCTGGAATCACTTGCTCGCCCGCTCCCAATTGGTGTCAAATAGAATGAACATCGCCATATGCCTCGGATCTTAAGAAACCTTTTTTGACCAAGCTACCCGAAAATGACTTTCTGTGCATTCCCCAAAATCATCGCTTCCCTTGCCATCATAGCCTCAGGCCTGTGTCCTGCCTCAAGCGTTTGGGGGGATGACCAGGAACTCAAACTACTTGCGAAAAGCCAAGCCAAGAGCCTTTCGATCGCGTTCCAAAACGCAGCCACTCAAGCCATGCCTGCGGTCGTGACGGTCTTGGCCAAACGGGCCGATGTCGACTCGACACTCGACGAACTCGATCTGCTCGATAGCAACAGCACACGAAACTTTAACATCGGCTCTGGAGTGATCCTCGATGAAAAAGGCCTATGCGTTACGAACCATCACGTCATCAAAGATACCAAAGGGATACGCGTGCGTTTGGCCGACGGTCGAGAACTTCAAGGGGATAACCCCGTCAGCGATCCGTCGAGCGATCTGGCTATCTTTCGCATCGCATCGGACACCCCACTTCCTCACGTGAATCTCGGAAACTCCGATCGCCTTGTGATCGGGGATTGGGTCATCGCAATCGGCAGCCCCTTTGCCCTCGAACAAACCGTCAGCGTCGGAATCATCAGCTCCAAAGGTAGAGCCCTGAGCCGGCTCGTCGAAGGCCAATTGCTTCAAACCGATGCGGCTATCAATCCAGGCAACTCCGGCGGCGCTCTGATCGACCTCGATGGCCAGCTCATTGGAATCAACACCGCAATCATGACCACCAGCGGTGCATTCCAAGGAGTCGGATTTGCCATCCCCAGCGCTCGAGTCCAGTGGATCACCCGCGAACTGTCCGAGTTTGGAAAAGTCCGCCGCGCCAAAGTCGGCATGCGAGTCGAACCGCTGACCCAGGCTCTTGCCGACGAACTTAAACTGCCTGTCCGCGGTGGCGTTATCGTCACTCGCATCAACCCCGACAGCCCTGCTCAAAAAGCAGGTGTCCAAATCGAAGATGTTATCTTGGAAATCGCCCAACAGCGAGTCTTCACTCCCGAAGACTTTCGCAGCGTCGTCGAACAACTCCCCGCCGATAAGGCTTATCCAATATCCATCATCCGCTCAAAGGACAAGCAGACCCTCGAGATCACCCCGGTGACCTCTGAGTGACACCAAAAAGGTAGCTGATCGGACAGATCGGACAGATCGGACGGATCGGACGGATCGGACGGATCAGACGGATCAGACAGATCAGACGGATCAGACGGATCAGACGGATCAGACAGATCGGACGGATCAGACGGATCAGACAGATCAGACGGATCAGACGGATCAGACGGATCAGACGGATCAGACGGATCAGACGGATCGGACAGATCAGACAGATCAGACGGATCGGATACAATGGGCTCGACCTCAAATATGAATCTCTACCCTAGGAGTCCTATTCGTATGAATGCACTAATAAAAAAGTGTCTATTGCTTTGCGCGGCAATTTGCTTTTCGCTTCACGGCAACGCCTTGGTTACGCTCAGAGCCGAAGATCTTCCTAAGATTCGCAAGGATGTTGTCTACGGGCACAAAGATGGGATGGCTCTGACTTTGGACGTATTCGAACCGGAGGCTAACCGCAAAGGGATCGGCTTGATGTTCATGGTCAGTGGTGGCTGGGTCTCGACCTGGATGCCTCCGGCTCAAATGTCGAACTTTTTTAAACCTCTCCTGGATGAAGGATATACGATTATCGCCGTTCGGCACGGAAGCAGTCCTAAGTACGTCATTCCCGAGATTGTCGAGGATGTGCGTAAAGCCCTCGATCTTGTGAACAAACAATCCGAGGAATGGAAGATCGATAAATCCAAAATCGGGGTCTTTGGTTTCTCTGCAGGCGGACATCTATCGCTGATGCTAGGGACGACGGCCAACGACAAAAAGCGAGGTCCGCGTATTGCCGCAGTTGCCGCCGTCTTTCCACCGACGGATCTAGCACCTTACAAAACCCCAGGCAATCCCCGCATGGATCAATTTCCAGCCTTGAAATTCGACTCGAATCGCAACGATGAATTCTCACCGCTTCGTCAAGTCACCATGGTCGATGCTCCGACACTGCTGGTCCATGGAGACAAAGATGAACTCGTACCGATATCCCACAGCGAAAACATCAAGGAGGCCTTTGAGAAGGCCCAGGTCCCCTGTGATCTGGTCGTCATCAAGGGGGCTGCCCACGGCTTTAACGACGAAGGCAACCGCGTCATGTTCGAATCGATGCGGGATTGGTTCAAGAAGCATCTGGACAATCGCCAGTCAGAATCAAATGGCGAATGATTGCGGCCTGCTAACCGTCTGCTAGTTCAGGCCATCTTCGGCCAACCGGTCGATTTCATCCATTCTCTCGAGCATCTTGTTGAGTTGCTCTTGTCCCCAGTGGGGGCCTTGCAACGATGGTTTTCCAGTTCGGTCTGCGATATCAGCACTCGATGGCAAACTTCCCATTGGGCTGCTCGATCCTGGGTCACCGACGGCTAGCGAACGGACGGTTTGCGAGAGCGTGTCGATCTTGCTGGCCAACTCGTTGACTTGAACCGACTTGCGTTTAAAGTCGGTCGACTTGTTGGCCAATCGGTCGGTCAGTTCATTGACCGATGTCTCCATGGCACCCTTGACTCGATTGAGATGATCGATCTCGGCGGCCAGTTGGCGATGATGGTTTTGAACCGATTCAAACTCATTGTTGGCCTGGATCAGTTCAGCTCTCCGCAGCGATAGGTTGCTATCGAGCTCTGCAATCGACTTGTCGAGTTTCGTGCAGCGAAGTTCGCGATCTTCGATGAGAACCTTGGTTTGAGTTTCGAGCAAATCGCTGAGTTCTCTCTTCTGAGAGATCTCCTCATTGAGACCTAGGATGCTGTTGGCAAGTTGATCTTTAGACGACTGCATCGATTCGATCTGGGAGTGCAGGTCTTTGTGCGTAGCGACCATTTGCCTGAGGTTGGCTTGGGCCGTTTCGATTGCCTCGTCGACCAAAGCCTTCTCGACTCTGGCATCCTCTAGGCCTTGGGTAACGTCGGACAGCGATTGAGTCTGGATCTCCAAATTGCGTTGGAATTCAACTTTGAGCGACTCAAGCTCGGTTTCCAAATCGGCTCGATCCTGCTCGAGAGTGTCGCAGGACTGCTGCAAGCGGACAGATTCGTCGCTGAGTTTCTCTATGCGTCGTTCGATCGATTGCTGATCTCTTTGGAACTGCCTTTGGTTGGATTCATGCTCCGAGCGTGCTTGCTCGAAGGATTCCCGAGCCTGGGCCAGTTGCTCGTCGAGCTCGAGTATCTCGCGTCGAATTTTTTCCCGCTGGGACTTAAGATCGCCAAGGTGATCTTTCTTGGCCTCGATTTCCGAATCAACGCCGCAGAGCTTCATCTTGGCGTAGTCTGCGTCGGCTTGGAGTTGAACGATCGAGCTTTGGAGGGATTCGACGTCATCGGCCAACCGATTCCGTTGCCGACTTAGCTCCTCTGCTTCGTTGGTCCACTGCGATGCCTTGATCTGAGCGGCAACAGCTTGGGAGTCGAATTCTCGGACGGCGCTTTCAAGACGATCGAGTTGTTGCTTTTGCGACTTCCAATCGCTGATCCACTTTTGGTAGAGCTGTGAGAGCGAGCGAATATGTTCGGAGACCGTTTCAATCCGTCGTCCCGATTCCTTTCGGATCCGATCGCTTCCAATCTCACGAACGGATCGATCGTAAAACAGGCTTATGCCCGCCAACAGAAAAACCATCGCGCCGGAGATATTAAAGAGCACGAATTCGTGATCCGCAAACTGACGTCCGTAATTCCAGTAGTTTGTCGCTCCAGTGACGGCGATACCTAAACCAAAGAGAGAGAAGGTCATCAGACTCGGCCAACGACCCTTGCCTGCTTGCTCTTGATCCGTTTGCATCCATGTGCGGACTTCATTGCTGTACGAATCCAGTACGCGTACAAGCCTATCGACGGTGGTATCGTCGAGCAATCGTTCATCCGTGGCGACCCGCTCCTTACTGATTTGCTCGATCGATTCGAGGACTTGGGGTTTCACAGTTTCTCTCCAATGGCGAGTTTGTTTGACAAATTGTTCAGGTCGTTAGACGACGATGGAGAAGTTCGTCAATCTTTTCCCAGTCCCACTATCTTTCCTTGTCGAATCCTCGGGAGAAATTTGCCCGAACTCCCAATCGGCGGAACAATTGGTATAATCGGAGCGTTTTTCGAGATTGAGGGTAAGAAATATTCATGTCGTCGACCCCCATGCGGATCCTGGTCACTGCCCAAGCCTTTGCCGTTAGCGGAACGGAGTATCGTGAGAGATTGGGCAAACTGGGATGCCAAGTCATCGATGCGAAAACTTGGGGACCCCTCTCACTCGATTCGTTGATCGAGCAAGCCCAAGGCTGCGACGCGATCATTGCTGCTATCGATCCGTATTGCCAGGAGGCCTTCAAGGCACTGCCGAGACTCAAGCTCGTCGCACGTTGCGGGATCGGTATCGATAGTGTCGATTTGGTCTCTGCCACCGAACACGGGGTTTTGATAACCAACGTGCCCGATGCGATGACCGATGCTGTTGCCGATTACTGCATGGGATTGCTCTTGTCGCTCGCGAGGCATATCCACGTGGGTTATAGCTGCATGCAACAAGGTGGCTGGGCAGAATTTCCAGGCGTTGAACTGCGAGGGAAAACCCTCGGATTGGTAGGATTCGGACGAATTGGCCAAGCCGTCGCGGCTCGCGCGTTTGGCTTTGGACTGAGCATCGCCGTCTATGATCCATGGATGCAGGCATCGATCTCCGCAGGGAAACACGATGGGCAAATCGCTGCCTTGGCAAGTCGAGTTCGGTGGTTGGAACTTTCAGACCTCCTAGAGCAATCAGACTTTGTATCGATCCATGCCCCAAATACGCGTGAAACTCGGCACATGATCAACCGGCAAGCGTTTGCAAAGATGGGGAAAGGCGCTTACCTCATCAACACCGCTCGTGGAGCCCTAGTCGATCCAGAGGCTCTTATGCAAGCCGTCCGCTTAGGACAGATCGCCGGAGCAGCGATGGATGTCTACGAGCAAGAGCCATTGCCCTCAGATCATCCACTCCGCTCTACTCCCAATTTGTTGCTAACACCCCACAACGCATTTAATTCGCAAGAAGCGGCTCTGCGAATGAGCATCGGATGCTACGAGCCAATCGTGGATATCCTCGAGGGGCGAACTCCCAAATCTTTATGCAATCCAGATGTACTCGAATCGACTTGCCTGAGAGTCAAACAATGGGCACTCTAGAATGAACACTATGAAAAAGAATTCTGTTCGCGATGCCTTAAAGCGAGGGGAACCTCAAGTTGGTACGTGGCTTTCCTTGTCGAGTCCTCTTGCGGCACGCTTCATGGCAAAAGCTGGCTTCCCCTGGCTGACGCTCGACATGGAGCACAGCAATTGCAATTGGGAGACAGCATCGTCGATCTTTGCGCATGTCGCGGAGGCCGACTGCGTGCCCTTGATTCGCGTCCCGTCGATTACTCATGAGAATGCCAAACGAGCCTTGGATCTCGGCGCCTTTGGCATCGTCTTTCCCATGTGCAATACAGTAGAGTTGGCTGAATTGGCCGTGTCGAGTTGCAAGTATCCACCGATCGGAACTCGGAGCGTTGGCGGGAGTGTTCACGCTCTGAATTTTGGAACCAATGCGGCAGATTACTATCGAAGAGCCAACGATGAAGTCTTGGTGGTTGTCCAAGCGGAGCATATCGATGCGGTCGATCAGATCGATCGCATCCTAAGCGTTCCGGGGGTAGATGCTGTCTTTGTCGGCCCCAATGATCTGCTCGCATCGATGGGCAAAACACCGCAGATGGAAACCGACGATCCCCAATTCGTCGATGCCCTAGACAAAATCCTTCGCTCGGCAAAATCGCACGGAGTCGCGCCTGGTATTCACGTTGCCGATGCCCAAGCCGCAATGCGACGAATGGAACAAGGATGGCAATTCATCGCTGTAAGCAGCGAACTAGGATTTATGAATCAAGCTGCTGGTGCGTTGCTGAAAGATTTAGGTCGATCGAACCAAGGTCAAGTCGCGCGCTACTGACTCGCTAGGAAATAGGGATGATAAGGATGCGACAACGGAACGTCGATTTAGGCCCTGGGAATGCTTCAGCAATTACATCCTACTGCTGGATTTTGTCCATCCTGTGGATCGCTCCGCTTTGGCTCGTGCTAGGCTACCAGAGCCAACCGACTCAGGCTCAGGAGAACGTCGAGAAACAGCCAACTCTGAAAAATCGAGGAATCGCGATTCTGCAGTCCCAACAAGGGCCTTTTCCTGGAATCGGAGTCGGACAGGTCTTGATCGCCGCCGGACAAGTCGCATCCGATGCTACCGTACGCATCGTCGCCAGCGAAAAGGACCAACGGATCTTCTATCCTGCGATCGAAATCGTTTCGATAGAACCCGAGCCGCAAGCTAAGGAAGAACGATCCGGAGCGATTCAGTCGGACCAGCGGAGGATTGGAGATGGCACTGTTATTAAGCGATTGCGGAAAGCGATCGAACGCGTGCGAGAGTACATCGATCCGGTTGAACATGTTCGCATTCATTTCCTGTTTGTAGGCGATGCGCCCCTAACGATCCAGATCGATGGAGAAGTCAAACAGTCCATTGAACTGGTTCCGCAGCCTATCGATGATCGCAAAATCGATCGAGCAACTTCAAACCGCTGGACGACGCTTTTGGATCAGTGGTGGATCAGTTACGTCGAACAAGCAAAACGGCAGATAGCCAGAAGCGATTACCCAAGCCTCGTTGAACGCTATCTCGTGTACTCGCTAGCGAATCGCTTTGGGTTTCCGATCCCAGAACTCGATCCGCGCAAAACCTCCATCTTGAAGAATCCAAGCGATCCGACTCCAACGATTCAGCGGATTGCAGGTTCCGAGTCGTCGCGTGATGAACTCCGGCACGAACAACTGACTCTCAGCGTGGCCGACACTTCTCGACGTGTCGCTATACCGAATGCTCCACGTTGGAAGACCCATGAGATTCCCGACCTTCCACCCGGCTACTCACTGGAATCCATACCCATAGAACCTATCGCCAATGTCATTCCTCCAGAATGCTTCTATATCCGATTTGGTTCATTTCAGAATTATCTTTGGTTCCAAAAGCTCGGCGACTCACGAGGAGGAGATATCGCTCAATTGGCGATGATGCGTGGTTACAACTACGAGAGCACCGATCGAGTTGAACGCTTGCTCAATACCAAGATGACAACGATCAGCAAACTCTTTGGGGATGCGGTCATCTCGGATATGGCCATTGTCGGTTACGACTTGTACATCCAAGACGGTCCAACCATGGGTGTGTTGTTCGAGGCAAAGAACTTTGGCCTGCTCAAAAGCTCCTTCGAACAAGAAAGACTCGCTACGCTTGAGAGGATCGAACAAGTGGGTGGGAAACTGCGAGACGAGCAGATAGGTGGAACCACCGTTTCCTTTTTGAGTGCTCCAGATCAATCGGTTCGTTCGTTCATGGTTCTCTCGGAACCCTACCTGTTTGTGACCAGTTCCCGGGAACTGGCTCGACGATTTATCGAGGTGCAACAGACGCAGCAGTCGCTGGCCCATCAGCCTGCCTTTCGCTTTGCGCGTTTGATGATGCCCCTAGAACACGACTACGACGTTTTTGCTTATTTCTCATCAGAGTTTTTCCAGAATTTGGTTTCTCCCAAATATCAAATCGAACTCAAGCGCCGTATGCGAGCAATCGCTGCATTGGAAAATGCCGAACTTGCGAATATCGTTGCGAAGAACGAAAAAGCACGCGGATTGCAAGGAATTCGAAACGGCAACCAAAAATCAGGAACCATACCACCGGACTGGTTGCCCGGAGATCAAATCGAATACTTGATCGCACAAGGCTATTTGCCACGTTGGTTTCAACAACGGGTTGATGGATCCGAGACCGTCAGATTCCAAGACGGTTGGTACGATTCGCTTCGAGGAGCCCGCGGAAGCTTTATGCCTATTGCCGATGTCCCCTTGGTCGACTGCACTCCCGAGGAGTCTGCCGATTACCGAGAAAGCATCGAGTACTACACCAAAGATTGGCAACAGACCGATCCGCTGATGTTTGGACTCAGACGCTACGAACATCCTGAAATTCCCAAAGCAGAGAGGGTCGCGATCGAGGCCTACATTGCCCCATTAGGTAGTGACAAGTACGGTTGGATGAGCCTGCTTCTTGCACCACCAGTAGATCAACAGATCCAACTACCAAGCGACGATGTGGTAAGTCTTCAATTGCATCTGCGAGGTAACGATATGGGAAATCGTTTCACACCCAACCATACCCTATTTGCGGGCTTAAAAGACATCGCCCTACCCTTCCCCGAGGAGACCAAAGGGTTGTTTGCGACCCTCGGGCTGCTCAAGTCGCTCCCTATTTATCTGGGAGCTTGGCCAAAACCTGCGATTCTCGATCGTTTGCCTTTAGGACTCGGTGGTGGATTACCAGATGTCACCGGTTATTCGAGAACCCTCATTGGATTGTGGCGTTGGCAGATGGGTGGTTTTAGTATCATCTCTTTCCATCGTGAAATCCTAGACGCATGCGCATCGATCGTACGAGTGATTCCTGCCGATGATGTGGCCCAAGGCAGACTGCGGGTCGGGAATATTTCGGATAGCAAGGTAGCTGGTTGGTTCAATACCCTGGGGTTTCGACAAGCAGCCCAAGCAACACGCGGGAATCTATTTCTCTTGGACTCGATTGCTCAGCAGTTGGGACTTCCGCCTCAAGAGGCCAAGACCGTCGCGCAAAGGTTGCTCGATGCCAAGTTGCAATGCACTCTCGGAGGCGAATACCAACTTCAAGATGGCATGTGGCAATCGACCCGATGGCCAGACGATTTGCTCCTGGCACCGGGAGCTCAGCCCTCGACCGTCGGCTTTGACACGCTCCACACCGTTCCCCCGAAAGATTATCGAGCCGGATGGCTAGAGTGGTTTCGGGGTGCAAATTTGCATTTGACGCAGTTGCCCGAGAGACTCGTCGTCGTAGGACATCTGGATATGGAATTGATGGCGATCAAACCCTTGGCCAACGGCGATGATTCCGAGAAAGCCGAAGGGCTACCAAAACTCAATTTCGACATCTACAACCTACCATTCAAGATGTTCAATTCGGACAAACCCAAGAAGAAGCCTCAGGAGCCCAAAGAGAGAGGTTTCTGATGCGACTGATTTTGGGGGTCGATGAGGCTGGGTATGGCCCGAACATGGGCCCATTGGTGATCGCCGTCAGCGCATGGCTAGTCGAATCGGACTTTGATGTTCTCGATGGGCTGGCACCCTTCGAGCCCGAGTTCCTCGCGGCCCCTTGGAATCCCCAATGCGCTTTTGTTCCGTTTGGTGATTCCAAGAAGATTTATCAACCCAGCAAAGGCTTGCGGGGGCTGTCCGTTGCAATTCGCTTCTTCGAATCTATTCTAACTAGCAAACCTGCGATCAGTCGCCCTTGGTTTGCCCTCGGGAATCTAGCCCATCAAGATATCGAGCGCGTTGAATCGCTTCCCTGGTACGATCGTTCGTTGAACTTACCAGATCAAGACATAGACGATCTTCTGACGCACTCTGCCCTGTTGTTTCCCAAAGAGAAACTGGTCAAACTCGGTGTACAGTTGGTCGATTTTCGGCTGAGAGTACTCGACGAAGCCTACTTCAACAAATCCGTCGAATCGCTTGGGAACAAGTCCGATGTCCTCGGTCAAACGAGCCTGAACCTCACTTGGCAGGTTCTTCAAGACACTCTTGTCAGCTATCCCTGCGAGGCTGTTGAGATTTACTGCGATCGACAAGGTGGCAGGAAAAAATACGCTGGTCTGCTTTCGCATACATTTCAAACGTCGCACGCTCTGGAATCGGTCCCTTTTATCTCCGCGAGCCTTGAATCACCCCAATCGAGCCTTTACTCGATGCACTACAGGGGGCTCCCAACAACGATTCGTTTCCAAGTCGAGGGGGATTCGTTATTCCCGCCAGCGGCCTCATCGATGGTCGCCAAATGGACTCGCGAAATCCTCATGGGACGGCTTAATCGATACTGGCAAGGTATCGTAGGATCTACACTCAGGCCGACGGCAGGCTATGCGGTCGATGCAGCTCGATTCGCTCAAGACATCGGGCCCTGGATCGATCAACTTGGTTTCGAGAAAAACCATTGGTGGCGTATGCGATAATCGGTTTTGAACGGGTTATAATGAGCGAGTACCAGCAGTTTTCACAGTTGTATTCCAAGGAGATCGTCTTTGTTGGTTTGGACGTCCGTTTTCCAGAAAGCTCCCCAATTCCTAATGGGATTGATCCTAGCTTTCGTGCTGCTTGCAGTGGATCAAGTTTTGTGCAACGCACAGGATAAACAATCCAGTGCGCCGAAGTCCGCTTTGGCGAAAGTCACTTGGAAAGTGACTGTTCCTGCGGACACCCCTGGAGGATCCAAACTCTATATCGCTGGAAACATCGACGAATTCGGCCCTTGGCAACCCAATGCTTTCGAATTAGGCCCCCTTGCCGACGGTAAGTACGAAGCGAGCTTAGATATCCCAGTCGGAACTCGCATCCAATACAAGCTTACCCGAGGAAGTTGGGCTTCCGTCGAGAAGTCCATCGAAGGTGCCGAGATCAAAAACCGCACGGTAACCATTAGCGGTCCGCAAACCATTGAGATTTCAGTCGCTTCTTGGGCGATCGCTAAACCCAGGGCGTCCACGACGGCTTCCGGCGATTTGCGATGGTCGGACTTCTCGAGCCAAATTCTCCAAGCTCGACGCAGAATCACCGTCTGGTTGCCTCCCGATTACCGTGAAAATCCGCAGATCCGATTTCCGGTCGTCTATCTGCTCGATGGCCAAAATGTTTTCG
Organism: Planctomycetaceae bacterium; assembly: GCA_021298315.1. Classification (GTDB taxonomy): domain Bacteria; phylum Planctomycetota; class Planctomycetia; order Pirellulales; family Pirellulaceae; genus JBKCUI01. The sequence continues at coordinate 23,882 of JAJTFC010000087.1, read as the reverse complement.
ACAATCAACGCGCAGCCTTTGGTGCCGAATGGCAGGCCGATGAGACAGCCAAAAAACTTGCTCAATCGCCTAGCCCTAGACTCTTAATCCTCGTGGCGATTGACAACTCGAAAAATAGGATCGATGAATACACTCCCGTCTCCGATAGGATCGCAGGCAATCTCTCCGGCGGACGAGCCGATGAGTACCTCAACTTTATCACAACCGAGCTTAAACCTTGGATCGATCAGGAATTTAGGACGCAGAGGGGTCCTGAGGCGACGGCTATCATCGGCTCATCGCTGGGCGGTTTGTTCGTCCTCAATGCATTGCAGCAACGTCCTGATGTCTTCGGGAAAGGAGCCTCGATGTCCCCTTCTCTTTTCTGGGGCAATCAATACATGCTCGAGTTTTTTTCCAAGCCCGATCCCAAAGTGAATCAGGCCAAGCAGCGGCTTTGGATCGATATGGGTACTCAGGAGGGTGAATCTCCAGATGGGCAATCCAAAGCCGTCGAGCAAACCAAGCAACTTGTTGATCTTTTGCAAACCCACCATCAAGATCGATATGATGTCAAAATGATGATCGATCCTGATGCCAAACATCATGAATCAGCGTGGGCCAATCGCCTGCCTGCCGCATTGGAATTCCTCTTCCCTAGCCCACAAGAAACCCAACTCCGATGAAAACATCCCTGAACTCCACCATCGCATGGATCTTGCCACTGCTCTTCCTGAGCAACGGTGCAAATGCATTCCAAAAGATCAGTGATACGCGCGTCGAGCGGATCGACCCTTTGACCATCGAACAGGTCAAGCAATCCATCGAAGTCCAACCGGGTTACGAAATCGAATTGGTGGCGAGTGAACCACTCATCAAAAGCCCCGTGGCGATCGCCTTTGATGCCGACGGAGCGCTTTGGGTCGTTGAGATGGTTGACTACAGCGAACAGGAAAACGATGCACTAGGACGATTGAGCAAATTGATCGATACCGACAGCGACGGAGTCATGGACCAAGCTCAAGTAATCGCTCAAGGTTTGTCCTGGCCCACCGCCCTTGCCTCGCTTAAAGATCGCATGTGGGTTGCTGCCGCTCCTGTGATTCAAGAGTTCAAGCCACAGAAAAATGGATCCACTTCCACCTGGAAATCAACCACAATTCTCGAAGGACTCGGTAGGCAGAATGTCCAAGGGCTAGCCAACTCCTTTCGTTGGGGACTCGATGGACGCATGCACTTGTCAACCAGTTCCAATGGCGGCCAACTGACAGCCAGTCCAAACAGCCCAATCGCCTTACCGGTCAGTCCCACCAATGTATCTGGTCGAGACATCGCGATGGACTTGGTGACCGGCAAACTCTCATCGGTTATAGGCTATGGCCAACACGGCATGGACTTTAGCCCTTGGGGAGATCGCTACGTGACGAGCAACAGCGACCATTTGCAACAGGTCGTCGCGTGGTACTTACCCGAACTGACCGATGCGTCTTTGTCTAAATCCGTCGCATGGAGAAGATCGATTGCTGCAGATGGACCTCAGGCCGAAGTGTTCCGTATCTCACCGGTTGAATCGTGGCGAACCATTCGAACGCAGATGCGATTGGCTGGGATCTCGACGGGAATACTTGAAGGCCAAGGAAGAGCAAGCGGATACTTCACATCCGCAACTGGCGTTACCGTCTACGATGGCGATCAGTGGCCAGCGACCGACCATCCGATCGCATTGATCGCAGACGTCGGAAGCAATTTGGTCCATCGCAAGAACTTGGTTCGTAGCGGTGTGGCATCCAAAGGCCAGCGGATCGATTCGCAAAGTGAGTTTTTGCGCAGCAGCGATACTTGGTTTCGTCCCGTGCAGTTTGCCAATGGACCTGATGGGTGTTTGTACATCGTCGATATGGCAAGAGAGACGATCGAGCATCCCAAGAGCATTCCCGAACCGATCAAAAGCCAGGTCGATTTGACTTCTGGGCGAGATCTCGGTCGTATATGGAGAGTCAAAGCAAGTGGTCGACCGATCCGGCGCATGATACCGGCGCTTTCTAATTTTTCGACTTCCGAGCTTTGCGAAACACTCGGACATCCCAACGGTTGGCATCGCGAGACAGCCTCGCAAATCTTGATCGAGCGCCAGGATATCCAAGCGATCCCACTTTGCCGAAAAATCCTCACAGGTAGCCAAGAGCCATTTGCAAAACTCCACGCCTTGTCGGTTTTGGCCTCCTTACCACAAGGCTTAGATAAGGCGACTTGGTTCCAAAGCATCCAAGAGAATTCGATACACGTAAGGCTTTGGGCATGGGTGTTTGCAAACCGGATCGCGGATCTTTCCCCAGAATCGATCCAAGATCAGTTGCAGGCCGTCGCACAAATCATGCAACGTGAAAAGGACTTGGAAGTTCAGCTGGTGATGGCGGTTCGAAGCCCACTGGTTCTTTCACAGGAATCCAAGCGAGCGGAATTGTTTGCAGGCTGGCTCCAACGCAAGGATCCTGCAATTCTTGCTTGTGATGAGTTACGGGCTGCAATCGAGTATGCATGTCGAGGCCATGGAGCCAAATTGCTTTGGGAGCAAACCGATTGGCTAACGCTCTTGGGCAATTCAAGTCCGGCGTACAATTATCTTGATGCAATGCTGTTTCAAATGCAGCAACACGGAGAACTCGCTGCGGTGGTTCAAGATTGGAACCAGATCCGTTGGACTGATGATCAGCTTAGAGCGGCCACCGACGCTCTTGGACGTCTGACCGAACGTAGGATTATCCCCGAAGGAAGCGATACCTATCTCCAATTGACTAAGCTTGCTAGCACCCAACTCTTACCCCGAATCCAAGCGACTTTGCAAAAGGGAAAAACCGATCTACAAGCTGAGTCCGAGCTCGGCCTTAGCGATGCTCAACGAACCAATGCGATTCGATTGCTTGGCACATTACCGATCCAGCAGCGTCAAGAAATCTTCACGAAGATCCTCTCGGATTGTCCCTCGGCAACGATCCAATGCAACGTGATTGAATCCTGGGTTCCAGGCCAGGCCGTCCTTCAGAAACTCGCGACCGAGTATCTCGATGGAACGAATCCGTTGGTCGAACAGTCAATCTTCAAAGCGCTGATTCGCAACGAAAGTGGTGCGAAATTGCTCTTAGAACGGATCGAACAAAAAGGACCAGGTTCTTCGTCGATTCCCGCGTGGGTATGGCAGGCCTTGAGGGCGTTTCCCACCGACGCGATCAAGAAGCGAGCGCAGGCATTATCCCCGGTCTCCGAGGTCTCGTGGGAGAGCGTCGCTTCGAACTATCGCGACGCTTGGGATAAACCCGGGGATGCCAAACTCGGGGAATCCCACTTTAGAAAACTCTGTGCAAGTTGCCACCGCGCGATGGATATCGGTATTGCGATCGGTCCTTCGCTCGATTCTTATCGAGTACGGCCTAACGAGGCGATCGCACTGGCTGTGGCTGAGCCGAGCCGAGAGATGGATCCAAAGTACGAGCAGCAACAGATTCGAACCAAGGACGGTGAAGTTGCCGCAGGAATATTGATCAGCTCAAGCCAAGACCAAATCACACTCCTGACGGCTCAAAACCAAAGCGTCTCGATTTCAAAAAACGACGTCGAGCAATGGAAGAGTTCTGGAAAGTCGCTCATGCCTGATGGGATGCTTAAAGAACTAGACCCCAAGGCCTTGAATGACCTAATCGCCTTTTTAAGGCTCGTCCCCAACCGTTGATCAAAGACCGATATTCGGTGGTGGGCCTTTGGTCAAACCACCTCTTGTCCAGTCACATTCCCAACCTGGAAATGCAAAAGAGGGAAAGGGCTCTGGAGCAATCAGATCTCGTGACTCGTAGACGATCTCGAATTGTCGATCCAGTCCGATTCGTCCTAAGCGAAACTTCTTGTAGAGATGATGCGTTTTCGGATCCACTTTGATCCTTCCACCGGGTGCATCGAACTCCAAGCCTTTTTCAAGGACTTCACGAATTTTGATTGGATCCGAGGACTTCGCAATTTTATAAGCCTCTTTCCAGACCATCACCTGTGTGTAGGCAGCTTCCATCGGATCGTCGACGACTCGGTCGAGGCCAAAAGCTTTTTTGAATTTTCGTACAAAGGCTTGATTCGCAGGCGTATCGAGCGATTGAAAGTAACTCCAAGCTGCATAGTGTCCATGCGCATATTCGGGTGGGATACGCCGGAGTTCACCTTCTCCAACACTGGTAGCTAGCACGGGCGATTTCTCAGGATCGATCCCGATCGAGTGACACTGCTTGTAGAATTCAAGATTGCTATCGCCGTTGATGGTACTGAGGATTAGATCCGGCGAAGTTTTTTCGATCTTTTTGACCACATCATGGAAGTCGGAATGTCCGAGGGGAAAATAGTCTTCGCCGACAATCTCGATCGATTTGTTTTCCAGATACTTTTTGACAATGTAGTTGGCAGTGCGTGGGAACAAGTAGTCGGAACCGATCAAATAGATCCGCTTCCGCTGGCCACCCTCCTGGGACATAAACCAATCAAGTGCTGGTAAAATTTGTTGATTCGGTGTGCTTCCAAAATAGAAGACATTGCGGTTGCATTCAAAACCTTCGTATTGCAAAGGGTAAAAGAGCAACGGTTTGCGAGGTTTGCTCGATTTACCATCGAAATGCTCATCCCTAAAGAGTTCTGTAGGATTATCGAGTTCGTCGATGACCGCTTTGCGGTGCAAACTCGTCCAGCATCCAAAGATCACATCAACCTGCTCGCGGTCGACAAGTTCCCTTGCGCGACGCCTGAAGATTTCGCTGCGAGACCGACCGTCTCGGACGACAGTTACGAACTCGACATTTGGAAACTCTTTGCTGGCGTTGATCTCCTCGACCGCCAAAATCTCGCAGTGCCTCAGGGACATTTCGTTCATGCCCATGGTACCGGTTTGGGAATGCAAGACGCCAAGCTTAATGGTCTGCTGGTCTTTTTCCCGGTTCAACAAGACATCGCTGGCCTTGTTCAATGGCTCGCATCCGATCGAAGTAGCCAAGGCTGCCAAGAGCCATAAAAGGGCAGTGTTTCGGATCGCTTCTTGATACCGTCTAGAATGCATCGAAGCTTACTCTTCCATCAAATGCGTGAGGATGTCTTGGAAAGGAGCTGACGAAATGCTTAGCTCTCCACGAAACGGATGGTCTAACGATGCGATCAGGAAGATCATCAATCCCATAAACGCAGAAAGCATCCCACCTAGGAAGAGGTGGTTGACGATCTTCATATCGAACATCCAGATCAAAGCGATATTCATTAAGGCCCCGATCAAAACAACTCCCCACATCACACCGGGAATCGATGTCGATACCGCAAAAAGCCTCAGTCGTCTGGCCTCCAGATAGTTATTAAATTGCCTGAGGGCCTCGGCATGAAGAATCTCCTGTCCGGGAGTCTTGGGCTCAAACCGGATGAGTTGCTCATGGAATGCGATCATCCGCGTATTACCCTCTTGAGGGATGATCCCTTTTTGCTGAGCAGGCCAAGCGTACTTGACCACGTATCGGGTGTAATCCCGAAGTAGCCAAATCAGGTTGGTGCGATCGGGCTCTGGGTAAGCACTGACATCTCTGGCCAAGGCCGAGAGCGTCGAGGCCTCCTTGGAAACGATCGTCTCTACTCCGCTAAAATTCTGGTAGGCGGCTACGGCCAGTAAGCCCAGCAGCAAACCGTAGAAGACTCCGAAGCACGAGAGCATGTAACCAATCAGATCATTGATGTCCGCCCGCTTGCGAAGGAATGCCCTTAGGATAGGACGGAAAAAGATGGTACCGACCCAACTAAACGCTACGAAGGCACCGGTGATGATCACTGCCAAAGCAACGCTGGGAATGAGGGTCTAAGCCACTTTAGGAACGTAGGGCTGTTCCCAGATAGCAATTTTCGGATCGATTCTTTCCAGGAACGGTTCGAGCAACTCCCGATTCTGTGCTTGGGCCGAATCCACCTGGGGGCGAACTTGATTGAGAACAACCCCTTGGACGCCAAGTCCCAAACTTATTGCGACCTGCACGGTCGAAAGAATCTGATGGACGCAACCCAATCGGTTTTCCGCCACTACAAGAAGTGGATAGCCAAGTTTGGTCGCTAAATCTGCGTTGGTCATCGTCCATGTGATGGGCGAAAGCAACCCCCCTGCCCCTTCGACCAAAAGCAACTCACAATGATTCATCCAAGCCTCTACGCCTTGAACAAGTAAGTTTTCGTCGATCTGTTTCCCTTCGGATCGGGCAGCTAGCGGTGGTGCCAACGGAGCCAAAAAGCACTGCGGATTAATTCGCTCTAATGCAATATTCGCCGATTGCTCACCGAGAGACCGGTGCAATTGCGATGCATCGCTTCGATGATCCTCGCGAGGATATCCACTTGCTAGCGGTTTATACACTCCAATGCGTTGTCCTTGCTGGATTAAACGTCTTGCATACTCGCAAACAAAAAAGGTCTTACCCACCTCGGTGTCTGTTCCAGTGACAAATATTCCTTTCACGATTGGATCTCCTGGCACACAAGGCAGACATGTTTTTTACCTACTTTGGTCAGCAACAGCCAACCGACGCTCTCCGAACCCTTATCGATGATCAATTCTTTAGCCCATTGAGCTAAATCGACGTCGATGTTTCGGCTCTTGAGTTCCCATCGCCCTACCTTGAGCGCTCGGGACATGGCTCGAACCTTTTTGCGATCCATCGGCATGACCTCAATGACTCGATACCACCGGAGCAACGGATGCTCGACCGGCGTGTCTCCGATACAGTATCCAAACTCATTTCCAAGAACGCTCAATTGCAAACGATCGGAGAGGGATACCACACAGTTGGCCGCACGCAGCGCTGGATCATGATCGGCCACAAAGGCCGACGCGGCCACTTGCAATGGATCTTGTTCGATACACTCCCATGCCTCTAAAGCCCCCAACGGTTCGGAGTCAAAGACCTCGTGATACCATCCAGCACTCTTTCGGTAGGCACTGACAATACGCTTGGCATGGTGCCACTGTGGAATCCTCCAATAAAGTCGTTGCTGACGAACCGAGCCATCGCGAGAGATCCATCGTCGAGAGTCTGGTGAACCACAGTTTTCCCAGGCGTAATCGACATCCGGTTGGAATCCAGGCGCCACTTTGATCGAAGCACCCGGTGCGATCTCAATCCGCTTGGCAATCGCCGGCCAACTTGGCTCGGTCGAATACATATCTACCGTCCGACCGCTGACTCGTCGGTCTGGATCTAAATGCAGCCACCCATCAACTGGAAACTCCGCGTCCTCAAAACGTACTTGCACAGGCCGCAATGGGACCCCGTTTCTAGATGCATTGAGCTCGGTAAGTGCGCAAGCGATCTCTGAGGAGTCGATCGCCAGAAGTCGGTCTCCTAACGGCGTCTCATGCGATAGATGTTTCGCGATGGCAATCGCATCGACTCCTGCTCCGCAACATCCATCAATAACCGTTGCGTGAACTGGAAAATCCTTTGCCGTCTCCTCGGCAGTGATCTGATCGGAGGCTTGCTCCAGAAGCGTCTTTGTCCAAAACCAATTCCACGGTTCGGAGACTTTTCGCTTTGCGGGACCCTTTGCAAACTCAAACTGCGTTTGAAGTAACTGCAGTTGCTTTTGAGTTAACCTAAAACTCACTCCAATGGATTTCGAGAAGTCTTCCAAAGAACTGCAAAAAGACCAAGCCTCGGCAGCAGGTGCCGAGGCTAGCCATTGAAAGTCTGAAAACTCATTCACAGGAGTTCACCGGAGTACCAAAGTATCCGAACTCTAGCGACTTACTCTTCGAAAGCTGGCGCGTCGGTCGGAGGAGTTGCAGGTTCGCTTTCGTCGGTGCTCGAAGTCGCCTTGGGTGCCTGGTTCAACAGAGGATAGCTCTGCTGTTCGGCCGCCGCGGCACCTCGATTGACCAAGTCCTCGAGAGCCTCCTTACGGTAGGAAACTTCGGATTCTTGGAAGATCCTAAATCCAGTACCAGCCGGGATTAGGTGTCCGAGGATCACGTTCTCTTTAAGACCAACAAGGCGATCGACCTTACCGGCCAAGGCCGCTTCGGTAAGAACCTTCGTCGTTTCTTGGAAGCTTGCTGCCGAGATAAAGCTGTTGCTTTGAACTGCAGCCTTGGTAATCCCGAGCAATTGGACTTCGGCATGAGCGGGCTTGGGCTTCTTGCCCTTGGCTCCCTTGCCGCCGAGTCCTTCGCTCTGCGCATTGGCAGTGTCGAATTCCTCTTTGGTGACAATCGCACCGAGTGCAAATTGGGTGTCTCCTGGATCGGTCACCTTCATGCACTTGGCGATGTGATCGTTGTGCTTCTTGAAATCGAAGCGATCCATTACCAGTCCGGCCAAAAGACTCGTATCTCCGGGGTTGGTGATCTTCACCTTACGCAGCATTCGAGCAATGATGATCTCGACGTGCTTGTCGTTGATTTCCACCCGCTGCGAGCGATAAACCTGTTGAATTTCATGCAACAAGTATTGTTGCACGGCTTCTTCGCCGCTGACTCGCAAGATATCGTGCGGCACCAATGGACCTTCAACCAACGCTTGTCCCGCTTTGACGATGTCGCCAGAGTGAACCAAGAATCGCTTGCCTGGTGGTACCAAGTGTTCGATTTCTTCACCGCTATCGCTCTTGACCAAGATCGATCGTTTTCCGCGCTTGCGATCCTTGGAAATCTCGACCGTTCCGTCGATTTCGGCGACCACTGCCGGATCCTTGGGTTTACGAGCTTCGAAAATTTCGGTGACCCGAGGCAGACCCCCAGTGATGTCCTTAACGCCAGTGGCTTCCCGAGGCATTTCCGCGAGTTCTGTACCTGCATTGACCTTCTTGCCCTCGGTTACGTTGATCACCGCCTTGTCTGGCAGATAGTGAACGTCGACCGCTTTTCCATCGGCGTCTTCGATAACGATCTGAGGATGGAACTTGCCCCTCGAGTCCATAATGCTACGACGGATGTTTCCACTTGGATCTTTCTCGATCTTGAGTGTATCACCCTCGGCAATATCGACGAAGGTAACCTTACCACCGACGGTCGCCAGGATAGGAATCTTGTGCGGGTTCCATTCGCAGAGAACTTGGCTCTTGGGAATCTCTTGGTCTTCTGCGACGAGCAGTCTTGCACCGACTGGAATTTCATACCGCTCAAGCTCACGACCGCGAGCATCAACAACGGCCAATTCGCAGTTTCTCGTCAGCACAACGTCTTCGCCGTTGTCGTTTCGGACATACCGCATCTTGATGTACTTGACGATACCACCCTTCTTGGACTTGATATCGCTTTCTTCCATCGTGGTACCTGCAGCACCACCGATGTGGAAGGTACGCATGGTGAGCTGAGTTCCAGGTTCACCGATACTTTGAGCCGCGATGATACCGACGGCCATCCCTTCTTCGACCATCGCACCGGTGCTCATGTCCATACCGTAGCAGCAACGGCATACTCCCAACGGGGCATCGCAGGTCATCGGAGAACGAACTTGGATCTTCTCCAATCCCATCTCCTCGATCTTATGTGCAACGTTTCGGGAAATCATTTGATTCTCTTCGACGATTGTCTCCGAGGTAATCAAATTGACAATGTTTTGGCGGCTGACTCGACCTGTGATCGATTCGGTCAATCGCACTTCAACCTTCTCACCTCGATAGATCACACCCTTGGTGATTCCCTTGGTCGTACCGCAGTCATTGAGTGTGATCACAACGTTTTGGGCAACGTCGGCGAGCTTACGGGTCAAGTAACCCGAGTCGGCAGTCTTCAGAGCCGTGTCGGCTAGACCCTTTCGTGCACCGTGGGTCGAGCTGAAGTACTCGAGAACCCCTAGGCCTTCACGGAAATTCGACTTGATCGGCGTTTCGATAATTTCACCGGTAGGTTTTGCCATCAGTCCCCGCATACCGGCGAGCTGACGGATTTGCTCGATACCACCCCGTGCACCAGAGGACGCCATCAAGAACACTGGGTTGACATACCAGTTGCCTCGGTGTTGGTCGGTCTCCATGGCCGCAAGCATGTCCTTGGTAATCGCTTCGCGGGCGGCTGTCCAAGCGTCGAGAACTTGGTTGTAGCGTTCCTGAGCGGTCATCACACCCTTGAGGTAGTTCTTTTGGAAGGTCATGACCTTCTTGTCCGCATCCGAAATGTGACGCGACTTGGTATCGGGTGTCACGAGGTCGTCTGCACCGAAGGACAATCCACTGTGGGTCGATTCGCGGAACCCAAGTTGATTCATATCGTCGAGCAATTTGATCGTCGCACGACGTCCGAGCAATTGGTAACAGTCACTGATGACCATCGCCAAATCGCTCGATCGAAGCGATTGGTTGTAAAAATCCATCCCTTCAGGAAGGATCGAATTAAATAGGATTCGCCCATAGGTTGTTTCAACAATCTGTCCTCCTGGAGCAGACCGATCGTCGGTTTTAAGTTTGCGTCCCTTTGGCAAACGGGCTTTGATCTTGGCGTGCAAGGCGATCTTTCCGACGCTGTAGGCATAGTCTGCCTCGGTCGGATTCGCGAAGGTCATGCCTTCACCCTTTTGCTCGGCAAGCATGATCGTGATGTAGTTGCAACCCATCACAGTGTCCTGCGAAGGACTCATAATCGGCTTACCGTTGCTCGGAGCAAAAATATTGTGGGTGCTCATCATCAACGTGTGAGCTTCGACTTGTGCTTCGATCGAAAGAGGCAAGTGAACAGCCATCTGGTCACCGTCAAAGTCAGCGTTAAAGCCTTTGCAGACAAGTGGGTGCAAATGGATTGCGTTGCCTTCGACCAGGGTTGGCTCAAAGGCTTGGATACCCATTCGGTGAAGCGTGGGAGCACGATTCAAGAGAACTGGGTGGTTGCGAATCACTTGTTCGAGAATATCCCAAACCTCATCATCCTTGCGCTCGAGCATCTTCTTGGCCGATTTGATCGTATCGGCATGCCCGAGATCCTTGAGCTTGCGAATGATAAATGGCTGATAGAGTTCCAAAGCGATCTTCTTGGGAAGACCGCATTGGTGGAGTCGCAACCTCGGTCCGACAACGATCACGGAACGAGCCGAGTAATCGACCCGTTTTCCAAGAAGGTTTTCGCGGAAGCGGCCTTGCTTTCCTTTGATCATGTCGGTGAGCGACTTCAATGGACGATTGCTACTTCCCAATACTGGACGCTTGCATCGTCCATTATCAAATAGCGCGTCGACGGACTGTTGCAACATCCGCTTCTCGTTGCGGATGATGACTTCCGGTGCGTTCAGATCGACCAGCTTACGCAATCGGTTGTTGCGGTTGATGATCCGACGATACAGGTCGTTTAGATCTGACGTGGCGAAATTGCCGCTATCGAGCAGAACCAACGGACGCAGATCCGGTGGGATCACAGGGATCACATCGAGGATCATCCACTCAGGACGATTCTCGCTATCTCGGATCGATTCGACGAGCTTAAGTCGATTGATAAGCTCCTTCTTGCGTTGCTTGCTACTGGTCTCATGCAACTCATTGCGAAGTTCTTCCGAGAGCTTGATCAGATCGAGGTTTTGAAGCAGCTTTCGAACGGCTTCGGCCCCCATGTCCGCTTCAAAGCCGTCGCCGTACTGAGCGCGAGCCGCTCGGTATTCGTCTTCGGTAAGGAGCTGCTGTGCTTCAAGTTCAGTCGTGCCCGGATTGACCACAACATAGTCTTGGAAGTAGATGACCTTCTCGAGACTGGTCGTTTTCATTTCAAGCAGATTGCCCAGGCGGCTGGGCATCGCTTTGAAGAACCAAATGTGAGCTACGGGTGCTGCCAATTCGATATGGCCCATCCGCTTGCGTCGCACTCGCGAGTGGGTGACCTTCACACCGCAACGATCGCAGATCATCCCCTTGTACTTCATCCCTCGGTATTTACCGCAAGCACATTCCCAGTCCTTCTCAGGGCCAAAAATCCGCTCGCAGAAAAGGCCGTCCTTTTCAGGACGATAGGTTCGGTAGTTGATCGTCTCTGGCTTCTTGACTTCTCCAAACGACCAGGAACGAATGTCCTGGGGTCGAGCAAGCGAGATCTTGACCGAGGTGTAATCGTTTACGCGATCGTAGGTGGCTTCGGCAACATTACCCATTTAAGGAGTGCTCCAGGGATCGGATATATAAAAAGTGATCAAATGTTAGTAGGAATCGGACTGAAAACTTAGGTTCGGTTTTTAAAGCCGACGCTTTTCGAGTCGCATGTTCAGTGCCAAGCCTCGGATTTCGTTGGTCAAAACGTCGAAACTTGCTGGGGTCCCAGACTCCAGTGTGTTCTCTCCCTTAACCATCGACTCGTAGATCTTGGTTCGGCCTTCGACGTCATCGCTCTTGACAGTCAAGAGTTCTTGGAGGATGTAAGCCGCACCATAAGCTTCAAGTGCCCAAACTTCCATTTCCCCGAATCGCTGACCGCCAAAGCGAGCCTTGCCACCGAGAGGTTGTTGAGTGATCAACGAGTAAGGACCGGTGCTTCGAGCATGAACCTTGTCGTCGACGAGGTGGTGAAGTTTGAGCATGTAGATGTAGCCTACGGTTGTCTCTTGCTCCATCTGCTCACCGGTTCGCCCGTCGAAGAGTCGGATCTTGCCGTGCCTTGGCAATCCGGCCGATTCCAAAGCGTCGTTGATGATTTCTTCCGAAGCACCATCAAAAACTGGAGTGACAGCTTGGAAACCTAATACCGCACCGGCCCAGCCCAAGTGGGTTTCGAGGATCTGACCGACGTTCATCCGGCTAGGAACCCCAAGTGGGTTTAGCATGATTTGCAGAGGTGTTCCATCGGGCAAAAAGGGCATGTCTTCGACTGGCAGGATCTTGGAGATAACCCCCTTGTTGCCGTGTCGACCGGCCATCTTGTCACCGATGCTGATAACTCGCTTGGTTGCAATGTAAACCTTAACCATCTGCAAAACTCCGCTTCGGAGTTCATCGCCACGCTTCATGCTATTGAGGCGTCGATCTCGCAGATCGAGGGCTTCTTCAACTGAAGGCCACAGGTTCTTATGAACCTTCTTGACCTCAGCATGCAAACCGCCATCGAGTCGGTTGAGCAAGCGAGAGAGGTTGAATGTTTGGGCCTTCTCAGCGATGTACTTTGGATCTTGGCCACCGGTAAGCGGTGTGCCGTCCTCGTCGGTGAGTTTTCCACCGATAGCCTTTTCAATTTCCTCGGCGAATGCGACAAACGCGTTGGCGATGTCCTTATTGCCCTCGGTCTCAACTTGCTTGAGTTCACGTTCGAAGTTCTTTCGCTCTTCTTCGGTAAGGCTCATACGGCGTGAGAATTTTTGGGTATCGATCACGATACCTTCAACGCCGGAACTCACTTCGAGCGAATCGTTCTTTACATCCTCTCCGGCTCGTCCGAAGATCGCGTGCAAGAGTTTTTCTTCGGGGGTCAGTTCGGTCTTGCTCTTTGGCGAAACCTTGCCGACAAGAATGTCCCCCGGGCGTACATAAGTACCGACTTGAACAATCCCCGACTCGTCGAGATTTCTCAAAGCCTTTTCACTAACATTGGGAATATCCCGAGTGAACTCTTCCCGACCGAGTTTGGTCTCGCGGATCTCGACATCGAACTCTTCGATGTGAATCGAGGTGTAAACGTCTTGCTTGACCAACTCTTCACTGATGATGATCGCGTCTTCGTAGTTGTATCCGTCAAAGGACATGAAGCCTACAAGGACGTTTCGTCCGAGGGCTAGTTCCCCAAGATAGGTCGAAGCACCGTCGGCAATGATTTGACCTTTCTCAATCTTATCGCCGATCTGAATGATGGGCCGTTGGTTCAAACAGGTACGTTCGTTGAGTCCCTGGTACTTCTTCAAGTGGTAAATGTCTGTGCCGATTTCGATTCGAGTCGCATCGACAAAAGTCACCTTTCCGGCCCTTCGAGCGCGAACGACCATCGAAGAGTTCTTGGCAACTTCTTTCTCCAATCCCGTTCCGACGATCGGTGGTTCGGCAACGAGCAAAGGCACAGCTTGGCGTTGCATGTTCGAACCCATCAAAGCGCGGTTGGCATCGTCATGCTCCAAGAACGGAATCAATCCGGCAGAGACACCAACCATCTGACAGGGAGAAATATCCATGTACTGAACCGACTCTGGAGCGACGATTTCAAAGTCGCTGCGGTGACGAGCGATAAGCCCAGGGCCTGGAACCAGCACCGATTCTTTGACCGCCAAGTCCGCTGGCGCGATGTAAGCATCGGATTCCTCATCCGCACGCAACCATACGACATCGTCCGTGACGCGGCCTTCGGAGACCTTGCGATAGGGAGTGATCAAGAACCCATATTCATCGACTCCCGCATAGATCGATAGCGAACTGATCAAACCGATGTTCGTACCTTCAGGAGTTTCGATTGGGCAGATACGTCCGTAGTGCGAAATGTGAACGTCGCGAACCTCAAAGCCCGCTCGTTTTCGATTCAATCCACCTGGGCCGAGTGCCGAGAGTCGTCGCTCGTGGGTCAACTGCGAGAGCGGGTTGGTCTGGTCGACAACCTGAGAAAGTTCGCCGCGTCCGAAGAAGTATTCGATGGCCGCTGAGATGCTCTTTTGGTTGACCAAAGACCTGGGGGTCATGTCTTGGACTTCTTTGAGACTCATTCGTTCTTGAACGGTTCGACGGAGCTTGAGGAATCCCTTTCGAAGCTCTTCGCAAGCCAACTCGTCGATGGTTCGCAGACGGCGGTTGCCCAAATGGTCGATGTCATCGAATCGGGCGTCGCTGTCTTGATCGAACAAGTCGATCAAGTACTTGATCGAAGCGATCAAGTCTTCGGGGCGCAGAGCCATTTCGTCTTCAGGCACCGTGAGACCTAGCTTGCGATTCACGCGGAAACGTCCAACGCGTCCAAGTCGATAGCGGTTGATATCGAAGAACTTTTCATGGAAAAGCTGCTTGGCCTTCTCCAATGCAGGCGGATTGCCTGGTCGGAGTCGTTGATAGATTCGCAAGAGAGCTTCTTCGTGGCTGCTGGTGTTGTCCTCAGCCATCGAGTTAAGAAGATAAGGAACCTTTGGCATCTCCATCACTTCGACGGATTTCACTCCGCAGGTGCAGATGATGTCACCGATTGCCTTGGAGATCTTGTGACCTGCTTCGACGATAATCTCACCGGCTCGCTCGTGGTCAGATGGGAACACGACATCGTCGCAAGCGATTTTATTTTCGATCTTCGGGAGAGATCTTCCATCGCTGATCTTCTCGGATTTGATCTCGTAGAAAGCCGAGAGCAAATCCGTGTCGGTGCTGAGTTTCGGAGACATCGCCCGAAGGAGCGTGATGACTGAAAACTTACCCGACTGGTCGATTCGAACCTGGAGCGAATCCTTCTTGGTGACATTGATTTCGATCCAACTCCCACGCTCGGGGATCACGCGGGCTGAAGGCAATTTGCGATCCGATGTACCTTCGGATTCTTCGACGAAATCGACACCTGGCGAACGGTGCAACTGGCTAACAACAACCCGTTCGGCTCCGTTGATGATGAACTCACCACCACCGAGCATAATGGGGATATCCCCTAGAAACACTTCCTCTTCAAGGGGTTGTTGGCGGTTGAGTCGAAGCCATACCTTTAGCGGTTTACCGTAAGTCAATCGCAGTTGACGGCACTCTTCGGGCGTGTACCGAGGCTTTCCAAGCTCGTAGCGAAGGAATTCCAGGCTGGCAGTATTGTCGTAGCTCGCGATCGGGAAGACTTCGCGAAGCACTGCTTCTAGGCCTTGGTTCTTCCGCTTATCTGTCGCGATGTCTTCCTGCAAAAAAGCCTCGTAGGAAGCGGTTTGAAGCACCGTCAGATTAGGGATCGGAAACTGACTGCGACCCGACCCGAAAACGCGTGTTTCAGAAGGTTGCAGCCGTCGCTTCGATGATGTCGCCATAACTAGGAAGTTCTATCGGTTAAGGGATACAAACACTCGAAAATCAAAGTGGGGGGGAGGCTCGAAAGTCCAAGACACATAGTGCCGAGAACCGGGGAGCGAAGACGACCAAAAAGGAGCCTAATTTCCTGATCGTCCAGGTTTCGCTCAAGCCTTCGGCCTGAAAGAAACAGAGGGACTCGGGGCAGGTTTCAATCGTCCGGTTATCCGATGAATCGATGACTTCATTGAAAATCCTCCGTATTCGGAAAGAAGACCCGCACGAATGTTGCTCCGCCGATCCAATCGTGCGTGCTCACTTGCAATGCTGAAGAAACCACTTGGAGGCTGGGGAATGTGATCACGGAATATCAAAGCAATTCCCTCAAAGGCTCCGGAATGGTGTTTGGTGTAGGCTATCGCACCGCTTAAATGCTCTCCGGGAAACGACTAAAAATAGTAGTTCCCGAGATCATTCAAGGCCCCCTAGTCTAGCAAGGCCCAGGGTTCCTAAAAGGGCACTTAGGCTAAAAGTTGAACTTTTTTGAAAATTAATCGCAAACTGGCACTCCAGTAGCTTATTGCCGTCCATTGCAGGCCAGTGGAGCAGCGATACGGAGCAGCAGGGCCTGCAGCCAATACCGCACAATCGACATTTTGATCATTTTAGGAACGATTGGATTTGAGCGTATTTCGGCGCATCCCGAGCGGTTTTTGAATGCGCTCGGGCGCAAGCCCTCCGGTGAAGGGCCAAGGGCCACAGGCCAGTAACCCGAAGCGTAAACGAGGAAGCACTCGAGTAATCGTCATGCGGAGCCATCGGCCATGTACTAGCGCTGACTCCCTCTCAGATCGTTTTACGGGGGTTCTGAGCGGGGACCGCCCCCGAGTTTTCTCGACCTCCTCAACTCCTGCTCCTGCTCGTACTCCTGCTCGTATTCGAAGGGAACCAATAGGAGTCTTTCGATGATAGTAGCGTATTCTCGGAGTTCCTAGCCTCCCTCAGCAGGCGATCGATTTTGAGCGATTCAGGCCTATCGAGTACGAGTACGACTACGAGTACCGCAAAGCTGAGTACGAAAAAACCCATAGCAAACCGGGGACCGCCCCCGAGTTTCGGGCGACCAATACCTTGAAAACTTCACCCCCAAAACAACATTTGGATGTCCTAGTCTGTGTTGGAGCAAATTTGCCTTTAAGCTATGATTTCGGGAAGTTGAGTTTGCCTTCTGCCAACTCCTAACCAACCATTCACCCTCTGTCCGAATTCCTATGACCCCTATCGTCGTCCCCGCTGTCGGTGAAAGCATCTCCGAAGTCCAAATCAGTCAATGGCTCAAAAAGGAAGGCGAATGGGTCTCGGCAGGAACCGATCTTGTCGATCTGGAAACCGAAAAAGCTTCCGTCCAAATCTCCGCTCCCGCCGATGGATACCTCGTAAAGATCCTTAAACCCAACGATCAATTTGCCGCTGTCGGCGAGGCCATCGCGGAATTCCAACCCGCGCCTAAGTCGGCTTCCAATACCCCAGCCTCGACTCCTTCCACCCCATCGACCACAAACACAACCTCAGCCGCACCTGTTGCAAGTAGCCCTGCATCGACCGATGTACGTGTCATGCCCGCCGCTCGCCGCATGGCCGAGGACAACAAACTCTCTGCCGAGTCGATCCCCGGTACCGGCCCAGGTGGACGTGTTCTCAAAGAAGATGTCGCCAACGCCGTGGCATTGCGCAACACACCAACGGCGCCCGCTATCGCCCCAGCATTGACCCCATCAATCAGTCCAACTGCTCCCTCGACCGCTCTGCAACAAGGTTCGCCTCATCGAAGCGAAGAGGTCAAGCCGATGAGCATGATCCGCCGCACGATCGCGACCCGTCTGGTCCGAGCACAACACGAAGCTGCCTTGCTGACGACCTTCAACGAAGTCGACATGCAACCAGTGATGCAACTTCGAAACAAATACAAAGATGCCTTCCTGGAAAAACACGGCACAAAGCTCGGCTTCATGTCGTTCTTTGCCAAAGCCGCCTGCGAAGCTCTCAAGCGTTTCCCGGCCGTCAATGCCGAGATTCGTGGAAACAACATCGTCTATCGACACTACTACGACATCGGAATCGCTATCGGCGGCGGAAAAGGACTCGTGGTTCCTATCCTGCGAAACGTCGAACGCATGAGCTTTGCCGATGTCGAACGTAATATCGGTGACTTTGCCGAACTCGCCAAGAACAATCGCCTCATGCCCGAGGATCTCGAAGGTGGTACGTTCACCATCAGCAACGGCGGAGTCTACGGTTCGCTCCTGTCGACCCCCATCGTCAATCCTCCCCAAAGCGGCATCCTCGGTCTGCACTCGATCCAAGAACGCCCAGTGGCACTCAACGGCCAAGTCGTCATTCGCCCAATGATGTACCTGGCACTGACCTACGACCACCGTATCATCGACGGTCGCGAAGCTGTGACGTTCCTCAAGACGATCAAAGATGTGATCGAAGACCCCGCCCGCTTGTTCCTGGAACTCTAATCGCCATGATGCAACTCGGTTTCGTTAGCGCGATCGTCCCAGAACTGAACCTCGAACAAGTCGTCGAACTGGCAAGTTCGATCGGTTACCAAACCGTCGAACTCATGTGCTGGCCTCCGAGCAAAGCCGACCGTCGCTACGCCGGAGTGACTCACATCAATGTCCTGGATCTTGATGATGCTCGTATCGCAGCGATCAAGAAACTCACCGCTCAAAACAACGTGGGTATCAGCGGCCTGGGATACTACCCCAACTGCCTTGATGCCGACGAAGAACAAGCCCAGCGCTGCTGCGAACATCTCAAGCATGTGATCGCTGCTGCACCACGTCTTGGTATTCATCAAGTCAACACCTTCATCGGTCGCGACCATACCAAGAGTGTCGAAGACAACTGGCCCAGGATGCTCAAGACCTGGCGACCCATCGTCGATCTTGCCGAAAAGCACGGCGTTCGAATCGGAATCGAAAACTGCCCGATGCTCTTTACCGCCGACGAATGGCCGGGCGGCAAAAACATCGCAAGCTCCCCGGTCATCTGGCGCCGTCTCTTTGCCGACCTTGCAAGCCCCAATCTCGGACTCAACTACGATCCGTCCCACTTGGTCTTCCAACACATGGACTACCTCAAGCCCATCCGCGAGTTCATCGATCGGATTTTCCACGTCCACGCCAAAGATGTCCGTCTCGACCAGCACCTTGTCGATCAGCACGGAATCTTCGCCCATCCAAACCTCTACCACTTCCCAAAACTCCCGGGACTTGGAGATGTTCAATGGGGCAAGTTCTTCTCGGTTCTAAGCGATGCAGGCTACCAAGGCCCTGTGTGCGTTGAGGTCGAAGACCGCGCCTACGAAGGCTCACTCGATGACCGTAAAGCTTCCCTGGTCCAAAGCCATCGATACTTGTCTCAGTTTCTGCCTTTGTAAAAACACACAGTCGCAACACGCACTCTCCTTCCCCCCTCCCCCTCTTGTGTCGATTCGAGGAAAAGATGACCTCCGAGCACGGTTCTGACTCCAAAGCCCCCAAGCAAATCGCCAACGTGATGAACGAAACGCGGGTATTCCCGCCAAGTGGCGAATTTTCGCGAAACGCAAGCATCGGTTCGATGCAGGCTTACGAGTCGATCTACAACCATTCGATCGCCGACACCGAAAAATTTTGGGAGTCCCAAGCCCGAGAGCATCTCCATTGGTTCGAGCCTTTTACCAAAACACTCGATTGGCAAGAACCCTTTGCTCAGTGGTTCCTCGGTGGCAAAACCAATGTGTCTTACAACTGCCTCGATGCCCATGTCCAAGCAGGCCGAGGTGATCGAGTCGCGTTCCACTGGGAAGGCGAACCGGGCGATACCCGAACGATCACCTATGCCGAGTTGACCAAAGAAGTCAGCCGCTTTGCCTCGGCCCTCTCGAAACTCGGGATCCAAAAAGGAGATCGCGTCAGTATCTACATGCCGATGGTGCCCGAACTACCCGTGGCCATGCTGGCCTGTGCCCGCATCGGTGCAATCCACTCGGTGATCTTCGGCGGATTCAGCGCCGAAGCCATCGCCGATCGCAACAACGATGCCCAAGCCAAATTGGTCATCACCGCCGACGGAGGTTGGCGACGCGGAAAACTTCTTGCCCTCAAACAAACCGTCGATGAGGCTCTTGCCAAGAGTCCTAGCGTCGAGCATTGCATTGTCCTGCGTCGGGCCGGAAACGAGACCAAAATGCACGCGGGTCGCGATCTGTGGTGGCACGAACTGACAGCCAATCAACCCGACGATTTTCCCGCCGTTGCCCTCGATAGCGAGGATCCTCTTTTCATCCTCTATACCTCGGGTTCAACCGGCAAACCCAAAGGGATCAAACACACCACCGCAGGCTATAACCTCTATGCCAAACGAACCTTCGAGTGGGTCTTTGACCACAAACCCGACCAAGACATCTTCTGGTGCACGGCCGATTGCGGTTGGATCACCGGCCACAGTTACATCGTCTACGGCCCCTTGTCGGCAGGGGCAACGCAAGTCCTCTACGAAGGAGCCCCGAATTGGCCCGCCGAAGACCGCTTCTGGGAACTGATCGAAAAGTACAAAGTGACGATCCTTTACACCGCACCGACGGCCATCCGTGCCTTCATCAAGTGGGGCGATCATCACGTCGAGAAGCACGATCTGTCGAGCTTAAGGCTCCTCGGTAGCGTCGGCGAAGGGATCAATCCAGAAGCCTGGATGTGGTACTACAACAAGATCGGAGGAGGGCGATGTCCAATCGTCGATACTTGGTGGCAAACCGAAACCGGCGGCATCATGATGTCCCCACTCCCCGGAGCGATTGCTTGTAAGCCCGGTTCTTGCACCAAACCACTCCCAGGAATCATCCCTCGAGTCCTGCACGCGGATTTAACCGACGTTGGCACCAACGAAGGTGGGATGCTGTGCATCGAGAAACCTTGGCCCGGAATGCTCCGCGGCGTCTGGGGTGACGACGAGCGATTCAATGAGACTTACTGGAAACGAGTCCCCCACATGTACCTCACAGGGGACAACGCACGCTGCGATGAAGACGGCTATTACTGGATCATGGGTCGAATCGACGATGTGATCAATGTCTCAGGACATAGGCTCAGTACGATCGAGATCGAAAGCGCGCTGGTAAGCCATCCGTCGGTCGCCGAAGCGGCAGCCGTTGGGCGTCCTGACGAGATCAAAGGGCAGGGGATCGCCGTGTTTGTGACCTTGAAGAACCATGCACCCGACGAGTCGATTCGAGACGAACTCAAGAAGCATGTTCGCAAGGAGATCGGTGCCTTGGCAGTCCCCGACGAAATTCGCTTCACGACCATGCTACCCAAAACGCGAAGTGGTAAGATCATGCGGCGATTGCTAAGGGATATCGCATCGGGCAAACAGAGTGTTCAAGACACCTCGACGCTCGAAGATTTCAGCGTGCTTGCAAAATTGCGCGGTGACGAAGAAGGCTAAGGAACCTAAGGAGCCGAATCGATGACGAAACCCATGAGCGAGGAATTGACCCGAGAGCGGATCGATATAAACAACTTCCACAATATCACGGCGCTCCGACCGTATCATGGGTCTGTGACTGTATCATGGGTCTGTGACCCGTGAACGCAATACTTAAATCATCAACGCACGGCCTCAGAGGGCCATGCTACGGTGGTTTGCATTATTCAAAAAGGTGGCGCTTCGACCGTATCATGGCGCTCCGACCGTATCATGGGTCTGTGACTGTATCATGGGTCTGTGACCCGTGTTTTTAATGCTTTAATCATCAACGCACGGCCTCGGAGAGCCATGCTACGGGGGGGGGTCGCATTATGCAAAAAGGCGGCACTCGGACCGTATAACGGCGCTCCGACCGTATCATGGGTCTGTGACTGTATCATGGGTCTGTGACCCGTGTTTTTAATGCTTTAATCATCAACGCACGGCCTCGGAGAGCTATGCTACGGTTGGGTTCGCGTTATTCAAAAAAGGGGACGCTCGGACCGAGTAACGGCGCTTCGACCGTATCATGGGTCTGTGACCCGTGACCGCAATACTTAAATCATCAACGCACGGCCTCGGAGAGCCGTGCTACGGTGGTTTGCCAAAATAGCCGCGCACGGCCTCGGAGGGCCATGCTACGGTGAGTGGATGACTTTACCGAAGGTTTTTTAGGATCACCAACGCTCGGTCGGATGGATCCGTGGCGAACTCGTCCAAGACCGGCAACTGCTCGGCAATACTGCAAGCTAAATCCTGCGCTGGCTCCTCTCGCCAATCCCGCAAGAATTTAAGCATCCTCGTGATGTCAAAACGATCGCTGAGCATCCGCGAGGTGAAGGCCACAAGCATCTCTCCTGCCTCTAACACAAATCGTCCCATCCCAATCTGCTGGTCAGGGTCAGAACCCAAACTCGGTAGCGAACTTCCAATATACCGAACTCCACGATTGCCCATGACCAAGCAGTGCATCTGGCCAGTCGAACAGGCTAGACCCGTCCCAGTCTCGGGGTGAATTTGCAGGGCACTTAAGTGCAACTGCCAAGCCTCATGACCGCGATTCGAATGCTGATCATTGATCGTTTGCAAGGCATTCCTCAAAAGCAAATTCGAATCCGTTTCGAAGAGCTGCAATAAAGTCAACGCAGATGTTGCGACCATCGAGCCCGTTGCATGATTGGCATTGGCCGCTCCGGCAACGACCGAAAGCTTGCCTTGCTGCGTCAGACTCCAGTGGTGAAAAGCTCCTCCGATCAACGCTTGCTGGTGCGACCAACCTCCCAAATCGTAGTCTTCATGCAGAATCTGCGCGTCGGCAAGCAAACTCGATTGAAAGTCTGCCGCCGCATCGAGCTGTTTGGCAAGATGCCGCGCAGTGGTTACCTCGCAGCCGAGGATCGATTGCTCGATCTCTCCCATCAATCGTCCTGCTGCAAGATTTGCAACCTCAATCTCCGCAGCCGAATAGGAGCGAGGTTCGGTCGACCAAAACCAAACCGTACCATGGGGCATGGTGGTTGTCCCGATCGGTACGACCAATGCCGAACGAAAGGGTTCGGGGGATTGCCACTCGGGAGCCGCTTGTATGTCGGTCAGTAACACCGCATTTCCCGTGAGTGCTTCGAGGTCTGCAAGGCTGCTTCGCAAATCCCTGGCAGGCTCCATAAATCGGGACTTGGGCAGGCCACAGCAAGCCCTCAATTTCAGTTCCGTGGTGTCTTCGTCGAGCAAATAGAGCGCACAGGCGACCGATCCTAATGTTCGCGAAGTGCTCTCGAGCACCGACTCGAGCCGAGCCGCTAACTCACGAGAAGGTGCGGCATGATTCGAAAAAGCCACAATGCTTGTCAGTTCGGCTTCGCGATCGCGCAGGGCCGATTCGGTACGATCGATTCGATCGATAAGCCTCTCGATCCCTCGAAGCAAATGGTTGGCTCGATCCATCGGAACCGATGGCAGATGGTTGCAAAGCTCGTCTGCATCGATCGATTCATCACTTGAGGTGATCAAGTTGTCGATGAGTCGTCCTGGAGTTGATCCATCAAGCTCAACGCCCCAATTGGTTGCTTTGGAAAAGGCTCTCATACACTCCGCAATGTCTTGCTCAGAACTATCGCTGAAAGGCTCTTGGGTTGAGCCATCGTTCTTGGCGGTAAGAGAGACTTGTGGAACTGACAAAGGACGGAACGAGGGGATTCGGCGTTTCACGAGCGGGGACTTCTTGAGCTGTACATGTACATAAGGAAGACAGATAGCTCGGTGGGAATCGGCCAGCGATCTGTTAAAGCTTGAGGAATAGAGAAGGCGTTATACTTGGTCGGTCGTGGATCCTACATCCGATCCAAGTAGAACTTGGCCTAACAATCCGCAAAGAAGCCATTGGCGATAAAGTAGCTAGCAACGCCAAAGTAGATAGACATCATTTGCACGGAAGTAATTCGTAAAGCATAATTCAGGGCAAGTCGAAGGCCGATACCTTGGCTTGT
>JAJTFC010000086.1 GCA_021298315.1 Planctomycetaceae bacterium | reverse complement strand
ATGGCATCGGCTTCGAATTCCGCATTTCTTATTTCGCGAGGTGGATTAAAATCCAAATCTTCGTGCCTGGCCGGCAAACGATTCAGGGGTTTGCTGGCGATTCTGCCATTGAGGTATGTATCGATCTATCAGGGCAACGAACTGTGCGTTGTGGGTCGGCTCAAGTATCCACCATAAGAGATATCCAATTTTCACTATTCAGATTGAAAGGCAATCCCAGATGGCCAGCACAACAACCAACTCCCGCGAATTCTTATCTGATCGCATTGTTGTACGCATTGCTCAAGTTCTTGCATTTGTTGCTTCAGTTGCAATTTTCCCCATGTCCTTGCTTGCGACAATCAAATTTGCAACCTCGCCCTTCGAGGTTTTTGTTGGCGTCGTGCTAGGTGGCATACTCGCTTGTGCGATGGTAATTATCGGCATGGTCGCGCCTATAGCAATCGATTCCAGGCGGGCATGATTTGACTTGAGCGACACGTCTCACAACGTTTCGAGATCCAAGGCCGGCAAGCGCACAGTGGACGAACAACCGTCATAATCTTGATGATCCCGAAGATCGATGGTTGCTTATGAGGGAGATTTCCACCCGCTTTTGGGTTAATCTGCGAATCGAATCCATGGCAAGAGCGATTGCCAACTTGGATACTCTTCGAAATCGAATTGCCGTTTCCCCGATGTGCCAGTACATGAGCGACCAGGGGGTTGCAACCGAGTGGCATCGAACCCATTACTCTGCATTGGCTCGTGGAGGCTCTGGCTTAGTGGTTGTCGAAGCTACGGCCGTTTCGCCAGAGGGTCGCATCTCGTGGGCCGATGCGGGGCTATGGAATGACGAGCAAGCTGCTGCGTTGGAGCCGATCGTGCGGGAGATCAAACGGGCTGGTGCCATTGCTGGAATCCAATTGGCTCATGCTGGACGGAAGGCCTCCGCGAATCGGCCTTGGGAAGGTGACGATCACATTCCAGAGGGCAAGCCGAATTCATGGACACCGATTGCCCCGTCTGCGGTCGCTTTTGGTGCGAACCTTCCACGCGTTCCAGATGCGATGAGTGTCGAAGATATTCATCGAGTCCAGTCCGACATGGCACAAGCCGTCCGCAGAGCTAAGGACATCGGTTTTGACTGGCTACAACTTCACTTTGCTCACGGATACCTTGCGCAGAACTTCTGGTCATGTAAATCCAATAAGCGGACGGATCAGTATGGTGGGAGCGCCGAGAACCGAGGAAGGTATTTGCTTGAGACACTCGCGAAGGCTCGAAGCGTCTGGCCGGAGAACTTACCCCTCACGGCACGCATGGGTGTGATTGATTTCGATGGGAATGATGAGCAGATGCTTGGCGAGTCGATCGACTTGCTTCGACAAATGAAACGCGAAGGGCTCGATTCGGTCGATATTTCGATGGGGTTTAATTCGCCAGATGCGAATATTCCTTGGGGGCCAAACCTGCTGGAGGATATTGCTGCAAAGGTGCTGCGTGAGACACAGTTGCCCGGATCGACCAGTTGGTTCATCGACGGGCCGTCGAGTGCGGATCGGATGGTACGGGAGGGGAAAGTGGACTTCGTGATGATAGGGCGTCCGTTGCTATCGGATCCTCACTGGCCCTACCATGCGGCCAAGGAGCTTGGAGTACCAGAGGCCGCTTGGAAAACACTTCCTGCACCCTATGCGCATTGGCTTGCTAGATACCGATGATCGCCGGGAGCATTCGAGTTGCGGCTAACAGCACACGCCCGCGGCGTGACGGTTGGATATTCGCACAGCCGATCCGCTAAACTATGCGTTAAGCAAACCACGGACAACCTTGCCATGCACATCGGTGAGCCGATAATCGCGACCTGAATGCCGGAAGGTCAATCGCTCGTGATCGAAACCCATCAAGTGCAAGATCGTGGCGTGAAAGTCGTGGACATCGACACCGTTGTCTGCCACGCGCAGCCCATGCTCGTCGGTCGCCCCATACACTATTCCAGGTTTGACTCCCGCTCCAGCTAACCAAGAACTAAAGGCCCATGGATGATGCTCGCGGCCCTTGGCATCGGCCGTGTTATTAAAGGGTGTTCTTCCAAACTCAGTCGTCCAGACGACCAGCGTGTCTTCGAGCAACCCTCGTTGCTTCAAATCCTTCAGCAGCGCAGCGATCGGTTGGTCGACATTCTTGGCAAGTGGCTCGTGGCTCATCATGTCCCCATGTGCATCCCAATTGCCGGAGGACCCTGTATCGATCAACTCCACAAAACGGACTCCTTGTTCGATCAATCGCCTTGCTGCAAGGCATTGCCAAGCAAATCCGGTGGTTTGGCCCCGTTTAAGTCCATAGCTTTCGAGGGTCGCATCGGTCTCTTTGCTCAAATCGAACACTTGGGGAACTGCCATTTGCATTCCAAAGGCTGTTTCAAACGTGCGCAGACGCGTGACTAGATTTCCATCATCGGATCGGTCTGATAGGTGCTGGGTGTTGAGTTTGGCAAGAAGATCCAGTTCAAGCCGCTGCTTTTCGGTAGGTACGCGAGGAGCAATATTGCTGATCGGTTCCGACCCAGGTACGACCAGCGTGCCCTGATAAGCCCCTGGCAAAAAGTCACTTGCATAGACCTGTGTCCCGGCATAGGTTTGCCTTGGAGCAATCACAACGAATCCTGGCAGATTGCGATTCTCCGAGCCTAGTCCATAGGTCAGCCAGGATCCGATGCTAGGTCGCGACTGGGCAAATGAACCGGTATGCATTCCGAGCGTTGCATTGTAGTGATTCGAATGAGCCGTATGCATCGAACGGATCAGCGCAATGTCATCCACACAGGTCGCAACATGCGGGAAGAGTGTGCTGACCTCCGTGCCGCATTGGCCATGCTTAGAGAACTCCCACTGCGGTTTTTTGAGGTAGATCTTTTCATACCCAGGCCGATCCTTGATCTCAGGATGGTCGGCTTTGATCTCCTTGCCGTGATCCTTCGTAAGGGCCGGTTTGGGGTCAAACGTATCGACGTGCGAAACGCCACCGGTCATGAACAAGAAGATAACCCTCTTTGCCTTGGCTGGAAAATGGGGCTCTTTGGTGGAATCCTCGGCCATCAATTGCTTGAGTATTCCAGGAAAGAGCATCGACCCTCCGACAAGCGAGCGGATGAAAGGACGTCGATGTTGCGTGAGGATGGGTAGTGGTTTCATGGTGATGTTCCTCAAGGATCAATCGACGAAATGGAATTCGTTGCTCGCCATGAGCATGCGTGCGACGGCGGCCCAAGCGTCCTCGGGACTAGCTTGGTAGCTTTTGACTAATTCCAAGATCGCTTGCGCTTCGTTCGTATTTGGTTTTCGCTGGAGTGTCTGCAGGTAGATCGCGTCGATCTTTTCGGTGTCATGAACCAGTGTCTGAATCTGCCTAGAAATCGCCATCGCTTGTTCGTGGAAAAACGGATCGTTCAGGTAGTAGAGGGCTTGGGTTGGAACCAAGGTGGTTTGGCGAACGGGAGTGCTGGCGTTGGGGTCCGCACCATCGAAGAGGGTCAAGAAGGGATGTCGACGCTGTCGCTGAACCATCAGCATGGCGCTTCGGCGATTCGACGGGTACACTGCATTGAATGGATCGTGTTGAGTGAATGTCCAGGTTTGGGTTGGGGGGAAGGGATGTTCCTGTCCATAGGATCGATCGAGATTACCGCTGCTCGAAAGGATGCTATCTCGGATCTCTTCGGCAGTGAGCCTTCGTCGAGAAAAATGGGAAAGCCAACGATTCTCGGGGTCGATCTCCCGTTGCTGCTCGGTGGATTGAGAACTCCGCTGATAAGTTTTTGTGCTTAGAATCCAGCGATGCAACTGTTTGACGCTGTAACCGCTTTCTACGAATTGGGCTGCCAATTGATCCAGCAACTCCGGATGGGTAGGTGGCTCACCTCGCGAGCCGAAATCGCTAGGTGTATTGACTAGGCCTTGTCCAAAGTGCCATTGCCATACGCGATTGACCATGACTCGGGCCATTAAAGGGCTTTTGGAAATCCAATCGGCAAGCTCTTTCCGACCGCTTGCGTTTGGATTTTCGAGCGACTGTCCACCGAGAACTGAGATCCATCGGCGTGGAACGGCATCGCCGAGTTTTTCGGGGTCTCCCCTCAGATGCACTTTCGCATCGCTTGCGGTTCCTTCGACGACTGCATAGGCCACGGGAATCACCGGAGATGGACCTGGTTCTTCGATCGGGGTTGAAAGAATCTCCGCGATCTGAACTAGCCCGTTGCCCGACTCCGGTTCAATGATATGTTCAAGTTTAAATGAAACGCCATCGAGCGCTGCTGGATGAGCATCTTGGACGAAGCCGCTCAGGCGAATAGAACCCTCGATCGGGCTTACCCACACCAAACTTACGTTCCTCTCAGGACCGGGGTGTACAAAGAGCGACTTTGGTGGAAGCACCGTCCAAACAGACACCGGCGAGTCTGATACGTTGGCGAATACAGAAGGCAATTCGCCAAGGCTCCAAGAATGGATATTGGAATTACCGCCGTTGCTGAGCCTTTTATCGGTCAGTAAATCGGCGTTTTTTGTCGTTTCAAGGTAAAACCAATTCGCCTCGATTCTGCTCTTTTGCAACGCTTCGGTATTCCGAGCGGGATCGTTTTGCGTGGTTTTGGGACCGAGCTTCCGGTAATTCGATGATGCGAAATCCTCGATCAATTGACCCGAGGACCAGACATCCTCGGCCCCTCCGACTTGATGAATGTTGAGTTCGATCATCGTTGAGTCTGCACCGTGATTGCCGTTTGGCAAGATGGTCAATTGGATCAATTCCCCGACGCGAACTGGGATGGTTCTTTCCAACAACTGAGAATCGAATGGAACTTTGGCACCTTCGGCAACTTTCGATTCCGCGATCAAGATTCGTTTCGCGGGTTCGAGTTGAGCCAAGGACTTACGTGCCTGATCGATCTGAGCGTTTTGTTTCTCTTTTGCAGCTTTGGCCAGATCGGCTTTGGCTTGCCAAGGCTTCATCAGCTCATCGATCTGAGGTTGAGCCAGGAGGGGTACCATGTCCTTGGGTTGGCCCTTGGGCTCACATCCTGGGAACGAGTACTTGGAGCTAGCAAGAATCCCATAGAGGCTGTAGTAATCTTCTGCTGAAATCGGATCGTATTTATGATCGTGACAACGGGCGCATCCGAGCGTTAATCCAAGAAACGACTTGCCGACCGTATCGATCATCTCCTCGTAGGTCAGATACATATCTTTATCAATGTCGTGCCCAAATCGCCGTGCGATTGCCAAATAGCCCGTGGCGATGATTCCTTCTTGATCAGCGATCAAATCGCCTGCGATTTGGTGTTTGATCATGGAGTCATAAGGCATATCGCGACCGAAGGCATCGAAGACCCAATTGCGATATCTCCAAGCGTTCACGACCGGCCGATCGGTATTTTCGCCTGCGGTATCGGCATAGCGAACCACATCGAGCCAATGTCGCCCCCAGTGCACTCCATAGTCGCTCGATTCCAATTTCGATTCGATGAACTTCTCGATCTGGAATTCGCTAAGAGGTTCCGTCAGAGCCTGATTCAGTTCATCGCGTGTCGGTGGTAGGCCGGTAAGGTCATAGCTAAGGCGGCGAATGAGGGAGCGTCTATCGGCAGGTTCCGAAGGGTGAATCCCAGCCGAGTCGAGTTTGGCATCGATCTGTTGGTCTATCCATAGACTGGAGAACGATTCGATGGGAGTTGGCAACGGTTGAAAGGCCCACCAGTTTTGCGCGGTTTTGGAATCCATCCCACCAATTTTGCTCGCCGAAATTCTTGGATCAGGAGCTCCCCTTCGTACCCACTCGATCAATGTTTGAATATCGCGATCATCAAGCTTGCCTTTGGGAGGCATCTCAAGCCCTTGGTATTGGACGGCTTGGACTAGCAGGCTCTTGTCGGTATCCCCCGGAACGATAACCGTTCCAGATTCACCACCTTTGATCCAACCTTGTTTAGAATCCAGCAGCAATCCACCTTTGGACTTCGTCCCTGAGTGGCATTCATAGCAGTGAGCAACCAAGATAGGCCGCACCTTGGACTCAAACCAATCCGAATCGTCTTGAGCAAAGACGATCGATGAATCAACCTGGTCGAAACTTAGGGTCACGATCAAGCTGTAGAGCAACGAACGAAACCATGATACGGGGAGTCGTTCTAGTGGATGCCTAGTAGTCATTGTTTTCGTATGGAAAGGTGGGTGGTCATGGGCACTCACCAGACGCGGGCCAAGTCGACCGTTGCGTGAGGAGGGAACTTCATGGTAATCGATCTAGTTTCTATGGATTCCGTATATCGTCCATCGATGAGCACGAGTTGAAGGACTTGGTGTTCGTCGGGAAAAACGATCCAGTACTCAGGTACTCCCGAATCCTCGTACAGCTTACGCTTGGTTTTCAAATCATGATCTGGATTTGAAGGAGAAAGAATCTCTACCAACAGATCTGGCACTCCATGGATTTTTGCGGGGGTCATGATGTGCTTGTTCTTGAGCGTGACGACCACAAGATCTGGTTGCACAATATCATGGTTGGAGAGTTGAAGGTCGACTGGTGCATTGATCACTTTTCCCAGATCGGGCAGTTCGATCTGTGAATATAGTTGGAACTGGATATGGCGAGAGACTTCCTGGTGATCAAGATTCGGTGATGGGTTCACAAAATGCTCTCCATGAATGATTTCGTGGCGTCTGCCATCGGCAGGAAGTGCGGCATAGGCTGCATAATCCCAAAGTGATTCCACATCTTTATCGATGATCGCCATCGGAAAGTTCCTTTGTCAGTGAGCAATCCCATACCATGGTTGCATGGGCCGGCCAGTTCTACGAGCGTTCCATCCACGCGTCCGCCGATCCATTGTAACTGAGCCGAGGGGAGCTTTGAAGCTACAGCGAGGTTCGGCTTTGGATTGGTGTTGCACGGTCAAAATTTAGATCAGATCCTCGTTGAACCCTGTGTTTTGATGTTAGAATGGAGCCGAATTGGTTTAGATTCAATGATCTATAGCTCGAACACCACGTCAGCGACGATACCGTTAAAAACAACTATGAACCAACTTCAAACTACCCTGCATGAATCCCGTTCGAATTTGCTTCGGCGTCGATGGTTCCTCAAGGAATGCTCGGTCGGGTTAGGTACGCTGGCTGCCATGGAACTGCTTTCGGGGGATCTTTCTGCCGATGGGCAACCCGGCCCGTTGGTACCCAAGGAGCCCCACTTTCCGCCTAAGATCAAGCGGGTTGTGTATATGTTCCAAGCTGGAGCACCGAGCCAATTGGAGTTGTATGATCCAAAGCCGGAGCTTGCCAAGCGCAATGGCCAACTTCCACCTCCGGATCTGTTGAAAGGGTATCGCGCGGCTTTCATCAATCCCAATTCGGCCTTGCTGGGTGGAAAATTCAGCTTTGCCCCTAAAGGCCAATGCGGCATGGAGCTCAGTGAAGTCCTCCCGCAAATCGGTTCAATCGCCGACGATATCGTCTTGATACGATCCATGCAAACCGATGCGGTCAATCACGCGCCGGCTCAGATCATGATGAACACCGGTTCGCAGCAGTTCGGGCGTCCAAGTCTAGGGAGTTGGACTTTGTACGGATTGGGTTCGGAGTCGAAGGATCTCCCTGGATTTGTCGTTCTAACCAGTGCCAAAGGGACTAGCGGCGGGGCGAGCAACTACGGTAGTGGCTTCCTGCCGACGACCTACGCAGGGATCCCTTTCCGAAGTACAGGTGATCCCGTGTTGTATCTGTCGAATCCCAAAGGAGTCGACACACAAGCCCAGCTTGAGACGATCGATGCGATTTCGAACCTCAATCGATTGTCACTCGATCAGGTGGGAGATCCAGAGATATCTTCGCGGATTCAAAGTTACGAGTTGGCGTCGAAGTTACAAACCAGTGCGCCTGAACTGATGGATCTCAGTTCGGAATCCAAAGAGACATTGGATCTTTACGGAGTCAAAGATCCAAAAGAAGCCAGTTTCGCAAGGAATTGTCTCTTGGCGCGTAGGCTCCTTCAAAGGGGTGTTCGCTTTGTGCAGTTGTTCCACGAAGTTTGGGATCAGCACGGTGACTTAACCAATGGAGTGAAAAACAATGCGGGTGCCACTGACCGACCCAGCGCTGCACTGGTACAAGATCTAAAGCGACTCGGGATGCTCGAAGATACTCTGGTAATTTGGGGCGGCGAGTTCGGGCGGACTCCTATGGTCCAAGGTGGAAACGACGGTCGAGATCACCACAACCGAGCCTATAGTATCTGGATGGCTGGCGGAGGACTTAAAAAAGGATTGGTTCACGGCAAGACCGATGACTTTGGATTCAATGCCATTGAGAATCCAGTCCATGTGCACGATCTAAACGCGACGATACTCCATCTGTTGGGCTTTGATCACACCCGATTGACCTTCCGATTCCAAGGCCGCGATTACCGCTTGACCGATGTCCATGGAAATCTCGTTCAACCGATTCTCGCTTAGGCGGCCTAGTTGCAGGTGCATTGGCGATAAGCTTCGTAGAGTCCGATTCCTGCAGAGACCGAGAGGTTCAAACTTCGAACCGGACCGGTCATCGGTAAACGGACGCATTGCGAGAGATATTCTTGACGGACGCTTGGGGGTAATCCATTCGATTCGCTTCCGAAGACTAGCCAGTCGGCGACACGATAATGGACTTGTGTGTGGAGTTGCTGAGCGAATTTGGTGAAGAACCAAGCACGATCGAGGTCCATCAGCGAGAGCATCTCCGACCAAGTATCGACGACCTGAACATCCAAGAACTGCCAATAATCGAGTCCTGCCCGCTGAACGAGTTTTTCATCGAGCCGAAATCCCATTGGGCGAACGATCCAGAGTTTCGCGTTCAGAGCGACGCAGGATCGACCGATATTGCCGGTATTCTGGGGGATTTCGGGCTGAAAAAGAACGACGTTGAAAGAAGGGCGACCAAGATCGATTTCGGACATAATGGGCCACTAGCAATTTGGAAGTTCGGTTATACTTTCTCTCGAAGGTTACGATTCACTGTTCTAAGCATCCAAGTTCGATATGCCAATCCCAGTCACCTGTCCAGGTTGCCTTTCCAGGTTCACGGTCAGCGATAAATTCGCCGGCAAACAGGGGCCTTGTCCCAAGTGCAAGCAGAAGATCACGGTTCCTGACAAATCCCAGGAAGTCGTCATTCACGCACCGGAGAACTATGGCCCCAAAGACGCAGCGGGCAAGCCGGTTCTAAAGCCGATCAAGCGAGTCGATTTCACTCCCAACGGTTTTCAGATATTGGTCGCGAGTTGCGTGGCAGCATTGTCGATCATCGCTGCTCTTTGGGCTCGGGTATCAGGCGTAACTCCGCCGACTTGGGCCTTGGCCCTGGTTGCTACCGCACTTGCTTATCCCCTAGCCTCCATCGGATACACGTTTTTCAAAGACGATGAACTCGGTGGATACATCGGACAAGAGCGGTTAACCCGGTTGGGTATCTGTGCAGGGGTTTTCGCCTTAACTTGGGCCATCTATTGGCTGGTGGCTTATTATTTTGGTAATCGAGTGCTCGCTCAAATCGACACGCTCCAGATGGTGATCCTCATTGCCATCATGTTTGGGCTTGGAGTGGCCGTCTCGATTGGATCTTGCGAATTAGAAGTCGGTCAATCGTTTTTTCATTACGCGATATATTTTGTCGCCACGATCCTGCTTGCACTCCTGGCAGGAGTCGAACTGGCTGAGCCTTTTTCCAAGAATCCAAACGATCCGATGATCGGTTTGCCCAAGGGAAGTCAGAAGGTACTTTTGCCCCAGGTGCCTACTCCAGCCAATACACCTGAAGCCGCCGCGCCGAAACCTTAGTTTTTATTCGATCACTTACCACGAATTCTTTTTGGAGATCCTTCCGATGAAATGGTTGTTTCCTTTAGCTATTGCTTTTCTGTTGGCACCTTCTTGGGTCGTTGCGCAAGAGGCCGATCCATGGCAAAAGAAAAAGGCCGATAGTTTCCGACCTTTGACCGACGCTCAGAAATCAGCGATTGAAAACGCGGTGCCTGGCCAAGCGACAGCAGCGCCCAAGAAGGAGCGAAGAGTGCTGATGTTTTATCGCTGTGAAGGATTCATCCATGGCTCGATCCCTTATGGGAACTATGCGGTCGAATCGATGGCGAAAAAGACCAAAGCATTCACTGTCGATCTGGCCGACACGTATGATGTTTTCACACCAGAGAACCTTGCAAAATATGACCTAATTCTGCTCAACAACACCACCCATATGCAGTTCCAAACCCCTGCGCAGCAAGATGCTTTTTTGGACTTCATCATGAATGGTAAGGGCTTGGCAGGTTTCCACGCTGCGAGCGACAACTTCGGCCGTCATCCCGATTGCCGCGCTGTCGTTGGAGGAGAGTTCGCTGGTCACCCTTGGAACGCCGGGGGGACTTGGGCCTTCAAGCTCAACGATCCCGAGCATGTCTTGAACAAAGCTTTCGAAGGAAAGGGTTTTTGGCACACCGATGAGATCTATCAGTACAACCCAGATACTTATGTTGGAACGAAGACTCTTCGAGTTTTGGTGAGCCTGGATATGAAACAAGAAGCCGTCAGCAAGCTCATCAACGATGGGCCTCGCGAGGTTCCCGTCAGTTGGCTGCGAACCGCCGGCAAGGGCCGTGTCTTCTACACGAACTTTGGGCATCGTGAGGATACCTTCTCCAAGCCGATGATCCTTAAACATATGCTCGATGGTATGCAGTACGCTTTGGGAGATCTTGAAGCCGATGCAACACCGACCGATCAGGCAGGCGCCAAAGGAATGGCACTTGCACCCGACAAAGCCAACTAATTCGGATTGTTCCGATCGACCCGACGTATCGTCATAATCGGATTGATCGGATAGTCTTGCTTGCGAAACGTCAGCTTGTGCAGGGAATTCTTCAACAGGCCATCAGAGTGAGAGGTACGTTCCTACGAGGCACAGTGCGCCTCGATGCGTTCCACCACCTGTTGGCCTTCTGTGATCCTGCAAAATGCTCGCTTCACCGCGAACTTCGAAAGCCATCGCAACAACTCGACGAGCCCCGGCCGGTTTTTACAAACTGCTTTGGGGGTGCTGTGTGTCTTTGTGTGTTTTGTCCTCTGGTTGCAAGACGCTAACGCTACCTGCCATCAATCCAAATGGTGGTACGATTTTCTCTGGTCAAACCACGACTTTGGTTTCTCCGCACGGGGCAAACAACGGTTATCCCGCTCAAGGCCCCGCGTATCAAACTCCACCGGAACCCAAGAAGTGCATGCACGGTGTTCCGACAGGTGGTGATGGCAAGTCCGGACATCAGTGCAAGCTTTGCAAGGGTGGACAGGCAACTGCCGATGAGGCGCGGGCTCGCTGTGGCGAACTCTTACTTACCCCTACCAAGTTAGTTGCCCCCGTTGGAGGCGAGGTGATCTTGCTGGCTGGGATCTGCGGAAAAGACGGAATGCTCGTCACGGGCGAACCGATCGAATGGATGTTATCACCTGAGAGTGTCGGACAGATTATCGATGTCGGTGATAATAACCAGAGCCAGAAGCATCATCTTTTTAAGAAACACCAAAGCCAAAATGAGGCTGGCAAGATCGACGTTGATTTTGCGCGTGGGCGTACCAGCACAGAGCCTGGAAAAATCACCCGTGGTACCGCTCGAACCGATGACGATCTACCTATTCGCAAAGGCCAAACATGGCTGAGCCTATCGAGCCCGAGTGAAGGTGTATCGAAGGTGACTGTCATGGCCCCGGAAAGCGAAGCATGGGATAAGCGACGGCAAACAGCGACCATCTATTGGGTCGATGCCCGATGGGATTTCCCACAACCACAGCAAGCGCAAAGCGGCCAACCGATCACTCTCGTTACCAAGGTCAGTAAGGCTGATGGGTTGGTACCCGCCGAAGGATGGATTGTCCGCTATCGATCTTTGAACCCCGAGGTTGCTCGATTCCTGCCGCAATATGGAGAGGTGTTCGAGAAGTATGTAGATCGCAATGGCAATGCAGTCGTTGAATTAATCAACATGCTACAACCAAACACCATTTCTAAATCGAACGCGTCGGCATTGATCGAGGTCGAAGTGGTTCGGCCAGGGCAAGCGTCCGAAAACATGCCCGAGTTGCCGCTGGGTCGAGGCACCGTCCAAGTAACTTGGAGTTCGGCTGAAATTGATCTTGTTGTCCGGGGTCCCGAAGTTGCGGTGCCTGGACAACCGCTGGCATACGCTGCAACCATCCAAAACGACGGTTTTTCGCAAGCTGAGAACGTGGTGCTGACGGCCGCAGTCCCTAACGGAATGAACATCCAAAGTATCACGCCTCAGCCGACACGTCGAACCGGTAATAACATGTCTTGGGACGTCGGAGCCTTGGGGCCAAGACAAGCACTCGACATACAACTGGTCGTCGAAGCAACCAGCGAGATGGACGCTCGAGTCGTATTTGAGGCAACCGGTGCACAAGGGATCAAGAAGAATGCGGTTGTCTCGACGTTGGTTCAAAAGCCTCAGGTCACGCTGAGCATTAATCCAGATCCAACGACCACCCAGGTCGCGGTGGGGGATCTAGCGAACTTTAACATGAAGCTAACCAATACTGGGAATCAAACAGTTACGGATTTGGTCGTTTTTCTCGAAGCTGGGGCTGGCCTAACGCATGCTCGCGATGGTGCTCGAGAGGTTTCCAGACCAGTAGGTTATCTTGCTCCTGGTCAATCGGCTGATCTCTCCGCACAATTTGTTGCCGAGCGCGAAGGAGAGCTTACCGTGAAGGCAACAGCTCGAACCGCGAACCAAATCCTAACCGGCTCAGCAGCGACGATTCGCGCCGTGCCTGGTACGCAGCGCATGCCTCAAGTGGAGCTCGACATCAGGCCGAGCACAGGGGCAAACCCGATCGCCGTGGGAGCTCCCACTTCGGTGCAAATGTTCGTTCGTAATACTGGCCCAGTACCCGTTAGGAATTTGATTGTCACACTCAAATACGATCCGGCACTGACTCCGACAGGCGCCTCTGCAGGATTTGAGCCCATGTACGCCAATCAGATACTCAGATGGCGATTGCCCGAATTGCCAGTTGGAACGACAACCGACTATCAGATGAATTTCAGTGGTGGCCAAGTCTCCAATGATGCTCAGGTCGTCGTTACCGTCGAATCGGAGGATCGAAGCGTCCGCGTTATGAGAAACGTGGGGATCCAGATTGCACAAGCCGGGGTGCCATCCTTGGGCGCGCCTACCAATCCTCTGCCAACGAATCCACCGGTAACGAACCCTCCGGCGACCAGTCCGCCTGCAGGAGCGATGGTTGCTCCGACAACAGATTTGCTCGTATCGATTGAGCCGGTCAGCCGAGCCGCCAGACTCAACGAGCAATCCGACTACATCATCACCGTCAGGAACGCATCGGCCATCAATCAGCAACAAGTTGCTTTGGTGTTGCAAGTTCCCGAAGGCTTGCAAGTGACGGATGTTCGAGGGCCGGCGGCATCGAGCTACCAATTCGACGAGGCAGGCCGTGTTCTTACCATGGATCCAATCCAAACACTTCGTCCCCAGGATCAAGTCGCTTACCGAGTTGTTTTCCTCCATCGGCTCGTCGGCGAAGGCAAGCTTACGGCAGTCGTCAAATCAGGAAACGCTCCTAATCCAGTAAGCTCTGCTTCGACAATCATTACCCTCGGTCCGTCGCAATAGGAATTGATAAGGCCTTAACTAGCGTTAGCGTTCATTTCGATAGCGAGTTTTATGGCTTATTGAGCTGCCATATCGGCTGATATCAAGTTGGAACACTAGAAAGCTGGTTTCTCGACGATTCGGAGCATACAATGGCCAGTTAACGGAGGCCAGTTATGAGCAGTGCGGACAAGCTTGAGCACAATAGCGTCGAAGAATATCTTCAGAGGGAAGCCAATTCGCTGATAAAAAGCGAGTACATCGACGGATGGATTCGCGCGATGACGGGGGCTTCCAATCGACACAATCGCATCAAGATCCATTGCTTGATTCAACTTGGGAACCAGCTCCAAGGGCGAAAATGTCAACCCTTCGACTCAGATACGAAAGTTCGAATTACCCAAGATGCAGGGCGGCGTTTCTACTACCCTGATGTGCAGGTCGTCTGTGATTCCAACGACCAATTGTCGGTTTATCAAGATCATCCGGTTTTGATTATCGAGGTACTTTCTCCTTCGACGCGTGCTTATGATCTTCATGAGAAACTTGACGCTTATCTTTCGATCCCGTCGTTGCAGTGCTACATCGTTTTGGAGCAACACCAACCGATCTCTTATGTCATGCGCAGGTCCAATCAGGAGTGGATCAAGGAAATCAACCAAGGGCTCGATGCGACGATCCAATTGCCATTTCTTTCTTGCTCACTGTCTTTGAAGGACATTTACGAGGGGATCGAGTTTACGGAAACTTGTGTGCAAGAGCCTGATCCGGAGTACGCATGCATTCAGGAGGGAGGATCATGAGTAGTGCGGATAAACCTAACTACTACAGCGTCGAAGAGTACCTTCAGAGAGAAGCTACTTCGCTCGTGAAAAGCGAGTATGTTGACGGTTGGATTCGAGCAATGACTGGAGCTTCCATTAGACACAATCGCGTCGCTGGTAATTGTTTTCTGAGTCTCGGGAGTCAGCTAAAAGGGAATCCGTGTACCCCATTTAACTCTGATACGAAGTTGCGTATCGACAGGAGTCATCGTAAAAGGCTCTATTACCCCGATATGCAGGTCGTCTGTGAATCGAACGACCAATTGTCGGTCTATCAGGATCATCCAGTTTTGATTATCGAGGTACTTTCTCCTTCGACGCGTGCTTACGATCTTCATGAAAAACTCGACGTTTATCTTTCGGTCCCGTCGTTGCAGTGCTACATCGTTTTGGAGCAACACCAACCGATCGCCTATGTCATGCGTAGGTCCAATCAGGAGTGGATCAAAGAAACCATTCAAGGGCTTGATGCGACGATCCGATTGCCATTTCTTGCTTGCTCACTGTCTTTGAAGGACATTTACGAGGGGATCGAGTTTACGGAAACTTGTGTGCAAGAGCCTGACCCGGAGTACGAGTGCATTCAGGAGGGAGGATCATGAGTAGCGCGGACAAACCTAACTACTACAGCGTCGAAGAGTACCTTCAGAGAGAAGCTACTTCGCTCGTGAAAAGCGAGTATGTTGACGGTTGGATTCGTGCAATGACTGGGGCGTCGATCAGGCACAATTGCATCAAAGGAAATTGCTTTTTGCTTCTTGGAAATGCGCTCAAAAACAAGTCTTGTCGTCCCTTTGACTCCGACATGAAAATCCGATTGAACTGGGGAGGTAAACGTCGTTTTTACTACCCTGATGTGCAGGTCGTGTGTGATTCCAACGACCAATTGTCGGTTTATCAAGATCATCCGGTTTTGATTATCGAGGTGCTTTCTCCTTCGACGCGTGCTTACGATCTTCATGAGAAACTCGACGTATATCTTTCGATCCCGTCGTTGCAGTGCTACATCGTTTTGGAGCAACACCAACCGATCGCCTATGTCATGCGCAGGTCCAATCAGGAGTGGATCAGAGAAATCATCCAAGGGATCGATGCGACGATCCACTTGCCATTTCTTGGCTGTTCACTGTCGTTGAAGGACATTTACGAAGGGATCGAGTTTACGGAAACTTGTGTGCAAGAGCCTGATCCAGAGTACTTGATGCAGTAATCCTTTTTAAAATGTATAATCGAGAGTCGACTCCCCAATCAACGAACATAGAAACAAATGAAACACAGAAGAATAGATCCGCAACCCTCGACGATTGAAGCGATCTTTTTCGCTCTTGTTTTCTTTTGCACGACGCTCGGTTCAGCGGTTTGCCAAGATCAGTCTTCCGGGGCAACGGTGAGCAATGAGCTCAAACCCGAAGACCGTATGCTGAGGCTAAACGAAATCCAGGTCATCGGGACACATAACTCCTACCACTTAGCACCAGCCCCAGAGATCATGAAGATCATCGCATTTACGGGCAAGGCGGTGGCTGATTCGAT
Organism: Planctomycetaceae bacterium; assembly: GCA_021298315.1. Taxonomy (GTDB): domain Bacteria; phylum Planctomycetota; class Planctomycetia; order Pirellulales; family Pirellulaceae; genus JBKCUI01. The sequence goes on along the minus strand of JAJTFC010000086.1, from coordinate 2,683 downwards.
TGATTATTCCCATGCTCCGTTGGACCAACAGTTCGGAAAGCTGGGGATACGGCAGATCGAGTTGGATATTTACGCCGATCCCGATGGTGGGCTTTTCAGCAATCCGGTTGGCAGAAAACTGGCCCAGCAAACCGATCCCGATCCCCGTATGCCATTCGATTTTGATGAGGTTATGCGCAAACCGGGTACAAAAATCATCCATGCTCCGGGATTTGATTTTGCATCCCATGTACCAACTCTAAAATCTGCCCTCGAGCAAACCGTCGCTTGGTCTAATTCCAATCCTGGGCATTTGCCGATCCTGATCCTTTTGGAAATCAAGGAATCAGCCGTTGGGCCTGCTGGAGTCAAGCCTTTGAAGTTTGACCGAGCGAAACTCGATACGCTTGATCAGGAGATTCGCGATTGCGTGCCGAGCAACATGCTGCTTACACCAGATATAGTGCGTGGCGAATATTCGTCTCTACGGGAAGCGATCGAGAAGCGTGGCTGGCCGACGCTAGAGAGTTGCTCTGGCAAGCTATTCTTCGCATTGGACAACACCGATGGACCTAAGGATCGGTATCTTCAGGAGCATGAGTGTTTGGAAAATCGAGTGATGTTCGTTTCGGTAGACCCCGATCATCCGGCGGCTGGTTGGATGAAGTTGAACGATCCCGTCGATGATTTTCAACGTATTCAGGATTGTGTTCGTCGAGGATTTATCGTTAGAACTCGAGCGGATTCGGATACCAATCAAGCCAGGGAAAACGACACGATCCAACGAGACCGAGCGATCGCAAGTGGCGCACAGTTTATCAGCACTGATTATCCAGTTCCCGACTCCCGCTGGAGCGATTATCGTGTGCAATGGCCGGATCGGGCCGTGTACCGTCGGAACCCACTTACAACTCGATAACGACCTTACCAAAGTGGCCTGCCGATTCGAGATACTCGAACGCTTTGGGTGTTTCCTCGAAACGGAATGTTCTATCAATTTGCGGGGTGAGTTGATGGGTGTCGAGAAATCGAACCATCGATTGAAAGTCTTCGCGGGATCCGACGTAGATGCCGTTGAGCCTTATATTGCGGGCCAAGAGAGGGAACAGGCTTGTCGTGGGGGGACCGAATCCTGTCAGAACGCCGATAAGCGCGATATGTCCTTCGGCCGCCACTGCCTTCATGGACTGTTCCAAGCTGCCTGGCCCGCCGACTTCAATCACATGATCGACTCCGTGGCGGTTGGTCCATTCCCATATCGACTTGGACCACTCAGGATGGGTTCGGTAGTTGACGGTCAAGTCCGCACCAAGACTGCGAGCCCGCTGAAGTTTATCATCGTTCGAAGAGGTCACAGCGACTTGGGCACCCATGAGTTTCGCGAACTGCATCGCGAAAATCGACACACCTCCGGTTCCTAAAACGCAGACAGTCTCACCGGCTTGGAGACCTCCGCGGCGAACCAGGGCAACCCAAGCTGTCAGAGCTGCGCAAGGAAGCGTCGCAGCTTGGGAAAAGCTCCAACCGTGGGGGATTTTCACCAACGATTTTTCGGGGAAGACGGCAAAGTCGCGGAGCATGCCGTCAAGGTTTCCGCCCAAGTCTGCTTGATGGTAGGCTAGGTCGAATTTTCCTGATTTCCAGGTCGGAAAAAAGTTCGGCGATACCCGATCCCCAACTTGGAATTCGGTGACGGATGATCCGATGGCAACGATTTCTCCTGCTCCGTCGGAGGCCGGTACGATCCCATCGATTTTTCGACCTGCGAGATTACGCCAATTGATTAGATCTCGGTAGTTCAAGGACACTGCGCGGATAGCCACCAGGCATTCCTCGGGGCGGAGATTCCCTGGGCTAGGGGGGGCCTCGGAAGTGGCTATTAGGTCGTAGGAGGTGGAATTTTTCCGATAGATCCAGCGGCGAGAAAGTTGCATAGGAAAAAACCTTGGGGATCTGATTTGAAGTTGGCTTGTGATCTGAACCTGTTAAGATATGCTTCTGTCAGTTTAATAGCCATTTGGAGGATAAGCGAATGGTTAGCGGCATCATTGGAAATGATGTGCCCCGTAAGGGGTTGCGGGTTCGATCCCCGTGTCCTCCGCTTAGGATCCCGTCGAGAAATGCAATCGCAAGGGCGCAAGCCGTCTGGTGAGTAGACGGATGAAAGCGGAACGGCGCGTGCCGTCCGGTGAGTCTAAATATCCTGCGGCCCGGTGGCTAGTATCCCGAATCGTGAGGGAGGCAGCGATAGTACACGGCCGATGGCTTCGCATGACGCACACTGGAGTGCTTCCTCGTTTACACTTCGGGTTACTGGGCCTGCGGCCCGGTGGCTAGTAACTCGAGCCGTCAGGGAGGCAGCGATAGTACACGGCCGATGGCTTCGCATGACGCACACTGGAGTGCTTCCTCGTTTACACTTCGGGTTACTGGCCCCGGTGCTAGTAACTCGAACCGTGAGGGAGGCAGCGTCAGTACACGGCCGATGGCTTCGCATGACGCACACTCGAGTGCTTCCTCGTTGACACTTCGGGTTACTGGGCCTGCGGCCCCGTGGCTAGTAACTCGAGCCGTCAGGGAGGCAGCGATAGTACACGGCTGATGGCTTCGCATGACGCACACTCGAGTGCTTCCTCGTTGACACTTCGGGTTACTGGGCCTGCGGCCCCGTGGCTAGTAACTCGAGCCGTCAGGGAGGCAGCGA